>CAZMUU010000025.1:2668-20904 GCA_964569215.1 uncultured Cytophagia bacterium | reverse complement strand
CAGAGGATTTTATTGCCGAGAACGCCTACGATCCCGCTTTTGGTGCCCGACCTCTGAAGCGATACATTCAAAAAGAGATCGTCAATAGATTGGCAACGCAGTTGCTGCAAGGTAACCTGCATGCCGATTCAGTGGTAAAGGTCGTGGTACGGGAGAATTCGCTTGACTTTATATAAAAATCTGAATAATTTGTCCAATTATTTGGGAACCTGAGAATTTTTTTTTGGTTAGAATACTAAATCAACTTCCGGAGGAACTCTCATGAAAGCATTGTCGCGACTTTTTATTCTTTTGATATTGCTCGGATTTTTGACGAGTTGTGGCGAGAAAATGACGGAACAACAAATGCGTGCAATGGCTCTTGATTATGAGAACAAGGAACAATGGGAAAAAGCAATCGAGACCTATGAAAAGATATTAAAAACATACAAGGATTCTCCCAAAGCGGACGAGACGCTTTACAAGCTGGGAAGTCTCTATGTAAACCATAAACAGGATTTTGAAAAATCGATATCTATTTACAAGCAGCTGATTGAGAAATATCCTTCAAGTCAGTATGCCGTAAAATCCGCTTTCATGATCGGCTACTGGTATGCAAACAACATTCAGGATCTGGATAAAGCACAACAGGCCTATGAATCTTTTCTCGAAAATTATCCGGATCATGAGTTGGCCGCTTCGGTTGAATGGGAACTCAATCATTTAGGACAAGACATCAGTTCGATTGAGCTCGATCTCCAGGCGGATTCACTGGCGAATTAAATTGCGTTCCTGTATTCGACCAGAGTTTTCATATGTGATTGCAGAAAACGGTTTTTTCGCAGGCCTTCCGGATTATGAATGAACAGGTTTCTTTGTATTGCAAATTCTGCAATATCGCATAGTCGATCTGTACGAGAGAAACGTGTTTGGCTGAACCGTATTGAAAAGGCTTACCTTTCCGATCCTGCGGAAAAAACCGTTTTCCCAAAATCATGTAAATCAAAACCCATCGCAACCCTTACAGAAAAAAGAGGGGTATGTATGAAGCAAAGCCTGACTGTACTCTTTTTGCTGTGTATTTTTGCCGGAGTTTTGCCGGCACAGGACTCCACGGCCGCGGCTGAGGAAAGCGCCATTAAACTTTTTTGTTTTGTCGACAGAACCAGCGTGCCGCTGAACCGAACCGTGACCTTTACCATTCGCCTGCAATGGAACGGAGACCTCGATCGCTATGAAATTCACAAGTTCGATAACCCGCTTTTGGAGAATTTCGAAATTGTCGGCAATGCTTCTTCAAACCGCGTTCTGCAGGAGGGCGGAAAAAAGCAGGCGATCAACGAATATGAATATATCCTCAAACCAGGCCGCCTCGGTATGGGATATATCGAGGGCGTTATCATAACGTACACGGATTTAAAAACAGACCGCAATTATCGCCTCATAACCAACCGTCTGGAGGTTAAAGTAGAAGATCCAATGCCTGAACCGGGGGCCTCTCAATGGCAATTTTGGCTTTTATTGGCATTGATTCTCCTTATTTTTGCCGCTCTGGTCCTTTTTGTGATGAAAAAACGACAGCAGAGGCGCTTTTTGGTCCGGCAGCAGCAACAGGAAGCGATTCCCACCGAACAAAAATATCTGAATGAATTGGAAACATTAAATATAAATCAACCGGAACTGGACACAGCCATGGCCTATTCCACCATTTCCAGGCTATTAAAGAGCTATCTGGCTGACAAGGGAATTGGTCCGGGGCTCAAGGCGACCACAGAGGATATCGTAGAGGCGGTTCGGTCAAGCGATCTCGATGAAGAAGTGTCTGAAGATATTAACCGGATATTGAGCACTGCTGATCTTTACAAATTTTCCGGTAGTGCCGGCGACAGACATCAGGTCGACCGTATTTTCGCTTTGTTTGAAAGGATTTTGGAAAAAAATAAATCAAACCAGAGTAGGGAGGATAAATGAACGTAGATATTCAGGCGATAAATGCCCGTATAGAGGAAGAAAGCGCTTTTGTAGAAACGATTATCGAAAATGTCGGCAAGGTGATCGTCGGCCAGACCTATATGGTTGAACGATTGCTGATCGGGTTGTTGTCCGATGGACATGTTCTGCTGGAAGGGGTTCCGGGTTTGGCCAAAACCATGACGGTAAAAACATTATCCGATGCGATTAAGACCGGATTTCAACGCATACAGTTCACGCCGGATTTGTTGCCGGCCGATATTATCGGAACCATGATTTACGATCAAAAGAGCGGTGGGTTTTCAGTCAAAAAAGGACCGGTCTTTTCAAATCTGGTGCTTGCAGACGAAATCAACCGGTCTCCCGCCAAAGTCCAGTCCGCTCTTTTGGAAGCCATGCAGGAACGTCAGGTTACCATCGGCGACCAGACCTTTCCCCTGCCGGCGCCGTTTCTGGTGTTGGCGACGCAGAATCCGATCGAACAGGAAGGCACCTATCCACTGCCGGAAGCGCAGATCGATCGTTTTATGCTCAAACTATCCGTGACCTATCCGGAGCGTGAAGAGGAGCTGGAAATCATGCGCAGAATGACCAGGGCTGAGGTTCCGACCATTAAGGCCGTTGTGACGCCGGCTCAGATTGAAAAAGCCAAACGAATCGTTCACGACGTTTATATCGATCCCAAAGTTGAGAATTATATCGTCGATATCGTTTTCGCAACGCGAAAACCCCAGGACTACGGGTTGAATGATTTGACCGAGCTCATCGCTTTTGGGGCTTCACCCCGGGCATCCATATATCTTTCCAAAGCGGCAAAAGCCCACGCCTTTCTGCGCCACCGGGGTTACGTCACGCCTGAAGATGTCAGGGCGATCGGACTCGATGTGTTGCGTCATCGTGTTCTGGTGACCTATGAGGCAGAAGCGGAAGATATTACAAGTGAAGATGTGGTTCGTAAAGTGTTAAATCGGATTGAAGTTCCATAAACCAGAGGTTGATGCGCGTTGATACCCAAGGAAATATTAAAAAAAGTAAAACGCATTGAAATCCAGACACGGGGTCTGGTCAACGATGTCTTTTCCGGGGAATACCATTCGGTCTTCAAAGGGCGCGGCATGGAGTTCGCCGAGGTCAGGGAATATCAGATCGGTGATGATATTCGAACCATCGACTGGAATGTGACCGCCCGCATGGGACATCCCTTTGTTAAAGTGTTTGATGAAGAACGTGAATTGACGGTTATGCTCGTCGTCGATGTCAGCTCTTCCAGTGATTTTGGTACCGTCGAGCAGATGAAGGGAGAAATCGCTGCGGAGATTTGCGCATTGTTGGCTTTTTCGGCCATTAAAAACAATGACAAGGTCGGGTTGATCATTTTCAGCGACCGGGTTGAAAAATATGTCGCCCCCAAAAAGGGTAAATCGCATGTGTTGCGCGTCATTCGGGAGCTGTTGTATCACAAACCTCAGGGTCATCAAACCAATATTACAGAAGCGCTCGAGTTTCTTTCCCGCGTAACACAAAGGCGGGCTGTTGTTTTTTTGGTTTCCGATTTTATCGCCAGCGGCTATGAAAAGGCGCTGCAAATCGCCAATAAACGGCATGATTTGGTCACAATAACCATCACGGATCCACGCGAGCAGGTGCTGCCCAGTATCGGATTGGTCGAATTGGAGGACGCTGAGACAGGTGAAACGTTTTTGGTAGACACCGGCGACGCGGATTTGCGGGATGAGTTTTCCAGCCAGGCAGAGCAACGCAAACAGGATCGGGAAAGCGTATTTAAATCCATGAATATTGATACGGTGAATATCAATACGCAACAATCCTATATCGATCCTCTGATTCGTTTTTTCAAAATGAGAGCAAAGCGTTTTAGATAACTGGAGGTTAGCATGAATAAATGTTTAGGGATCATCCTCGTGGTTTTGGTCATTTGGGGATGTCAAAGTAAAGCACCCGAACCGGATATCGAGGCCGACAAGGTAAGAGAATATGCCGGAGATTTGATCAACCGGGCTTTGTACAGCCAGGCCATCGATCAATATGTATATTATCTCGATCATTACAAAATCGATGGACGCGAACGTGCCAACGTCCACTATATCATTGCCAACACTTATTTTGAACGGCTGAAAGATTATGAGAGCGCTCTCGGCTCCTATCTCAAGATCAAGCATTTTTATCCCGAGAGTACTTTGATGGATGAGGTCAACAAACGCATCGTCGCCTGTCTGGAACGCCTTGAACGTTCCGGGGATGCACAGCAGGTGCTGGACGAAGCTGTTCAGCTGGATCCCCGCGATGTGCGCAAAACGCGTCCGGGTGCTGTGATTGCCCGTATCGGTAAACGCGAGATTACCCGGGGCGATCTCGATTTCGAACTTGGCCAATTGCCACCCAGCGTGCGCGAGCAGTTTAACAGCAGGGAGAGGAAACTGGAGTTTCTGCGTGAATATGTCGCCACGGAACTCATGTATGATACCGCCAAGCGGGCCGGGCTTGATAAGGATCCGGAAGTGATAGAAGGCGCGTTTCAGAGCAAAAAAATGCTCATGGTACGCAAGCTGTTACAGGAACGCGTTGCCGACAAAGTCGATATAGAAGCCTCTGATATTGAATTGTACTATGAGGCCAATAAAGAAAAGTATGCTGAAAAAAATGACGACGGTGAAATCGTGAAACAAAAGCCGTTCTCTCAAGTAAAAGATAGGGTGGCTCAGGATCTCTATGCTCAGAAATATCAAAACGCTTATCAAGGCTTGATCGAAAAAATGATCATGGCCGAAGATGTCAAATTCTACGATAAAAATGTACAATAAACCTGAGAACAGGCTGTGAAAATTTTTAAGACGATTCTCTACCTGCTGCTCTTGTTTTCAATTGCGGGGTATACACAAGGCCGTATTTCGGTTGAATCAAAGGTAGATAAATCCAAAATACTGGTTGGGGATGTCATCCATTACAGTGTCATCATCACGCACGATAAGGAGGTTACTTTACAAACCTCGCCCCTTGCCGTCAATTTGGGTATGTTTGAAATACAGGATTATAACGTACACGATGCGGTTGAAACGGATTCGGGGTGGGTTCGCGAACAGATCGATTATGATATTTCTACTTTTGATACCGGTGACTATCAGATACCTGCGGTGGAATACCGTTATACCATTGGCGACGACACCACCTCCTATGTGCTGGAAACCGAGCCAATCGATATTCTGGTGGAATCTCTGAATCCGGATGAGGCCGGCGATATTCGCGACATCAAAGCACCGATGCAACCGCCGGCAAACTATACGATGTGGTATCTGATCGGCGGCGGCGTCCTGCTGGCCGTGATTGCGGCATATTTGATTTTTTATATTATCAGAAAACGTCGTACCGGAGAGTCGATTTTACCAAAACGGCACTCTCCGCCACGCCCTGCGCATATTGTTGCACTTGAAGACCTTGACAAACTGGCCCAAAGCGATTTGCTCGAAAAGGGTGAGGTAAAAGCCTATTATAGCCGGCTCAGCGATATCATACGCATCTATATCGAGGGTAGATATTTTATCGATGCCATGGAAATGACCAGCGAGGAAATTTATGAAAATCTCTATCAACGCAAAATCGCTCAGGATCATTTGTCCGACCTGAGACAAATTCTCTCTATGAGTGATTTTGTCAAATTTGCCAAATATATTCCGACCCGGGCTCAACATGAAACCAGCATAAATCTGGCGGTGAATTTTGTCAATGATACCAAACTGATCTTTAGCCGGCAACCGGAAAAAACCTCTGTTGATGAGAGCGAAAAAATGGAGATAGAACCCTCTGAAGATGAGGATTTAGCCGCAGAGAGTGATATTGTCGAAGAACGCGAAGAAAAGGAATAGAAAAAGATGTTTCGTTTTGCAAATCCCGAGTTTTTGTTATTGCTCGTCTTTATACCGCCTGTTATCTGGTGGTATTTTCGCCGCAATCGAAAAATGAGCGGAGCATTGCGCTATTCCAATATCGATCTGTTCAAATCCATCAAGAAATCTTCAAAACAAAACTACCGTCATCTGTTGTTCGCTGTTCGCCTGCTGGTGCTGATTTTACTCATTATCTGTTTCGCCAGGCCGCAGGCCGGACGTACGGAGACTGAAGTGATTACGGAAGGAATCGATATTATCCTTGCTGTGGATGTCTCCAGCAGTATGCTGGCGGAAGATTTCCAGCCCAAGAATCGCCTGCAGGCGGTTAAACTGGTCGCCGGCGATTTTATCAAAGGCAGGCGTAATGATCGCATCGGCCTGGTGGTCTTTTCCGGACAGAGCTTTACCCAGTGCCCTTTGACTCTGGATTATGGTATTTTGTTGAGATTTCTCGATGAGATTAAAATCGGTATGATCGAAGACGGAACCGCTATCGGCATGGCGATCGCGACCTGTGTTAATCGATTGCGCAGCAGCAGTGCCGAATCCAAGGTGGTGATATTGCTTACCGATGGTCGCAACAATCGCGGTGAGCTGGACCCGGTAACCGCCGCGAAAATCGCCCAGACGTTTGATATTCGTATTTATACAATCGGCGCCGGCAAAAAAGGCTATGCCATGTATCCGATCGACGATCCGGTTTTCGGTAAACATTACCGGCGCATGCCTGTACAGATCGATGAAGATCTGCTGAAAAAAGTCGCTGATATTACCCAGGGCAAATATTTTCGCGCTACCGATGAAAGCAGCCTGGAAGCAATCTATAATGAAATCAGCGAGATGGAAAAAACGAAAATTGAAGTTAAGGAATATACCCGCTATCGTGAACTGTTCGTGCATTATCTCCTGATTGCGCTGGCTTTGTTGGTTCTCGAGATTCTCTTGTCGCATACGTGGTTGAGAAAGATTCCTTAATTTTGTGCGGAAAAGGTAAACGACTATGCTGAGATTTGCAAATGGTGAATATTTTTATTTGTTATGGCTCTTGCCGATTTTGATAACGTTTTTTGTTTTTGTGTTTCGTGCCAAAAAGCGGGCGCTGAGACGCTTTGGAAATCTACAGCTGATGCAGAAATTGAATGAAAACACGAGCCGGAAAAAGCAACGCTATAAAATAGCCATACTATTATTCGCTTTGCTTTTTATCGTTTTGTCACTGGCGCGTCCGCAGATCGGTACAAAACTGGAAGAAATCAGCCGTGAAGGCGTTGATATCATTGTTGCCATGGATGTATCGACATCGATGCTGGCGCAGGACATTGCCCCGAGCCGCCTTGCCAAGGCCAAACACGAAGTCGAATCGCTGATCGACCGTCTGCGTGGCGATAGAATCGGCCTTATCGCCTTTTCCGGAGTTGCGTTCGTCCAATGTCCATTGACGCTCGATTATGGCGCGGCAAAGATTTTTCTCGATATTATGGATCCGGATTTGATACCGACGCCGGGTACGGCCATCGGCAGGGCGATTCAAAAAGCCATCGATACCTTTGAGCAAAAGGAACGAAAACACAAGGTTCTCGTTCTCATTACTGATGGTGAAACCCATGAAGAGAACGTGATGCAATACGCTGAAGAGGCCGAGCGTCAGGGTATCGTTATCTACTGCGTCGGTATCGGCTCTCCGCAGGGCGAACCGATACCCCTGCAACAGGGCGGCGGCAGCAATTTTAAAAAGGACAAAGCGGGACAAGTGGTCATCACCAAGCTGGATGAACGCACGCTGGAAAAACTCGCTTTGCAGACCGGCGGAAAATATTTTCGGTCGACCTCCGGAGAAGAAGAACTTGAAAAGATATATGATCTAATCTTTAAAATGGATAAAAAAGAGCTGGGGTCGCTGCAATACTCCCAGTTTGAGGATCGTTTTCAGTATCTTGTAATTTTTGCTATCGTATTGCTGGGGCTTGATCTCTTTGTATCCGATCGCAAAAAAGTAAAACGAGAATGGCGGGGAAGATTTTTGTAGAGGCTTTTATGATGCTACGATTTGTAACAATTGTTGTTATTTTGTTTGCTCAGCTGTTGACGGCACAATCACCGGTTCGGAAAAAGGTGGTTAAGGGAAATGAGCTTTATGAACAGGAACGCTACGATGAAGCGTTGAACAAGTACAGAGATGCTCAACTCAATGACCCTGAATCTCCCTTGATCCAGTACAACATCGGAAATGCGCAGTATCAAAAGAAAAAATATGATGAGAGTATCAAAGAGTGGCAGTCTTCTTTGAGTTTTGAGGATGCTCTTGAACAATCCAGAGCCTATTATAACATGGGAAACGCGCATTATCGGCAGAATAAATATCTCGAGGCTATCGAGGCCTACAAGAAAGCTCTTGAGCTCAATCCTGAAGATGAAGATGCCAAATATAATCTGGAATATGTGAGAAAAAAACTCAAAGATCAGGCACAGCGACAGAATCAGCAGCAGAACCAACAACAACAGCAGCAGCAGAAACAGCAACAGGGTCAACAAGACGACCAACAACAGCAAAATGAGCAGCAACAGCAGAACCAGCAGGAGCAACAACAGCAAGAGCAACAACGGCAAGAGCAAGAGCAGCAACAACAAGAGCAAGAGCAGCAGCAAGAGGATCAGCAGCAAAATCAACAAGAGCAACAGCAGCAACAACAGGCTCGGGAAAAGGAAATGTCCAAAGAGGATGCAGAGAGAATTCTCAATGCATTGAGCGAACAAAAGGATGACATGAAAAAGGCGCGTCGCCAGCAAGTCCCTGGCGGGGTTAAAACCGCAAAAGATTGGTAAGCGTGGGACCCGATATGGTATTCAAATATACTAAAATGATTTGTCTTTTACTATTGCTCGCTCTCTCCATTCAGGCACAGACGGTGCAAATCACCGCATCCGTGGATCAGACGACACTTGCGGTTAATCAACAGCTCGTTCTGAGCGTTGAATTGACCGGAGAAGATGCCAATCGAATATCGTCTGTTCCGCCGCCGAACGGGGGTGACTATCTAAGATTTTACGGTTCACGCGGAACTTCTCAAAATATACAGTTCATCAATGGAAAAACATCGATCAGCATAACGCATACCTTTGTATACCTGGCTGTCAAGGCCGGTTCTTATACAATCCCACCGGTTACCATTCAATACAAGGATAAAACCTATCAGTCAAACTCGATTCCGATCAATATTACCAAAGCCGGCACGTCGTCTTCGGGGTCTCAGGGTGAAAGCAATGTGGATACCGGCGAGGAGCTGTTTTTAAGGGTGCTTTACAGCAAGCAGCGGGTTTATCCCAATGAACCGGTTATTGTGACGTTTCGAATCTATGCCAAGGTCAGCGTCACCGGAATTAATCCGGTTCAGCTGCCTGAAACCACGGGTTTTTGGGCGGAAGAGTTTGATTTGGGGACGCGTTTGCAGACGCAGCACGAAGTTTATAAAGGCGTTCGCTATGCGGTGGCGGATATCAAAAAATACGCGTTGTTTCCCACTTCGCCCGGCAAAAAAACCATCGGTCCTTTGAAACTGGATTGTCAGGTGCGGGTACGGGATCGCAGACAATCGCGGGATATTTTTGACTCTTTTTTCAATGATTCTTTTTTCAGCAGAACGGTTACCAGGACGATTTCCTCAAAACCGGTAACCATCGAGGTTTTACCGTTTCCGGCGGAGAACAAACCATCGGGTTTCAGCGGTCTTGCCGGCCGTTTCGATCTGAATGCTACTCTGGATAAAAATAGCGTCAAGACCAATGAGGGGATCACGCTTCGGGTTAAAATATCCGGCCAGGGCAATATCAGCATTATCCCAAAACCCGATTTGTTTATTCCGGCTGATTTTGAACAATATGAACCCACTGTGACGCAAAATATCAACAGAAGCGGAAACGGCATCAGCGGTCATAAAACCTTCGAGTATGTTCTGATTCCGAGATTCCCGGGCCAACAGCGGATTCGTCCTTTTGCCTTTAGTTATTTTGATACCGGCAAAAAGGATTATGTGACGTTACGATCACCTGAATTCACGATTAATGTTGAAAAAGGAGACCAGGCGTACAATAGTGGTGTCGGTTCCGGTTTCAGCAAAGAAGAGATTGAGCTGATCGGGCAGGATATTCGTTTCATCAAGCTCCACAGTCCGCGGTTTTCACCCCTTGAGAGTCGTGTTTATCAATCGTTCTATTTCGTCGCTTTGCTGGTGTTTCCGGCTCTGTTGTTTCTGTTTGCGCTGGCCTATCAGCGCCATATGGAAAAATTGAATAAAAACCGGGCGTATGCGCGCAGCCGGGGCGCAAACCGGCTGGCGAAAAAACGACTGAGCCAAACCAAGGCCTGTCTCGGCGAATCTACCCAAAAAGAATTCTATGCGGAGATGAGCCGCGCCCTGCTGGGATTTGCCGCCGACAAACTCAACATATCCAGTGCCGGTATTATTTCAACCGAGCTGGAGAAGAGCTTAAAAGCCAGGGGGCTTGACGCGGAATTGGTGGACGGGTATATCGCTCTTGTTCAAAAATGCGACCTCTATCGCTTTGCCACGACATCCAGCAGCCGTGAAGAGATGGAACAAATATTCAAAAAGGCCAAAGAAGCAATCATAAAACTGGAAAAGGCGTTGTGAGTGTATGATGACGAGTTTGATGATATTGATGTTTTTATTTGTGCCCCAGGCCGATCTCGGGCAGGCCGGATTTTATTTTGAAGACGGAAACCAGCTCTACCAGGACGGGAACTATGAGCAGGCCATTTCGCAATACCGCTCGGTTATCGGGCTCGGCTATGAAAGCGCGTCTCTCTATTACAACCTGGGCAATGCCTATTTTAAGCTCAATGATATCGGTCATGCCATTCTGTACTATGAAAAAGCCAAAAAACTGGCGCCCAGAGATGCAGATATTTTGCACAATCTGAAAATTGCCCGGGTGTATGTGGTCGACAAAATCCAGGTCCCGAATCCCGGATTCATCATCAAACAGTGGCATCGCCTGATTACCTTTTTTAATGCGGATCAGCTTTCAGTGATGATGCTTGCCTTTTATATTTTCTTTTTATTGACCCTGATTGTTTATCTTGTTATCCGCAAGAGCCATATTAAAAGCCTGATCAGATTTCTTGTTTATCCCTCCGCTGTTGCTTTTGCGGTATTTCTCCTGCTTTTCCTGCTCAGACTCGATTATGACCGCAATCATCAACGCGGTATTGTTCTTGAGGAAAAGGTGACCGTCATGAGCGCTCCCAGCGAGGATGCCAAAGAGGTCTTTTCCATCCACCGGGGTCTGGAATTGATCATTGCAGATCAATCCGGTGACTATTATCGAATTCGGTTGGCAGACGGCAAAGAAGGATGGTTACCCAGCGATGATGTGGGTAGAATATAACGCCGATTTTGACCCGATTATGCAGACATTCCCGCCTGAATCCGGAACAAAACCTCACTTTTATACGTTTTATAAATAGAGAGTAAAGCAATATCAGCACACAATATTTTCGCCTTTTAACCGTATATTATGATGGTTGGTTATGAGGCGGACAGAGTTGTCGATTTAGTTTGCCTAATGCGAAAACTCTTTGTATATTGGATTAGGCAAACAAATACTGGATGAATAGGAGGCCTAAAATGAAGGCATTAAAAAGATACACTATTCTGTCAGCCGTGTTGGTGTTTGCGTTATACTTTAGCGGGTGTTATACGCAAATCGGTCGACCACACGTTGAATACAGCGATGAATATGATGAGTATTATGAGGAAGAGTATTACGCAGATGATTATGACGAACCGGTTGAGGACGAATATGTAGAGGAATATATCGATGAGGAAGGCAATCGCAAGGTTGTCTATCACCGGGAATACGACGGCATCGATGAAGTTCATATCTATCACGATTATCCCGTCTTTTTGAACAGTTATTGGTATGAGCCCTTTTGGTACGCCCATTCCGGTTATTGGTGGCGACATCATCATTATTGGGATCCCTATTGGGGTTATTCTTCCTATTGGGGCGATCCCTGGTATTGGGCACCGATCTCCTTTTATGGCGGATGGGGATACTATAATTACGGATGGAGGAGCGGATACGGCTATTATCACGGTGGCTATGGTGGTTACTGGGGCTATGATTACGCTTATACCACGCAAGAACCGCGTAGCTTTACCCGCCGTGGTCTGACGGCGCGTACGCCGAGCCGTTATGATTATTCTTTCGCTGAAGGAAGTTCCAGGCGCAGCAGCACGTTGCGACGGGCGGAGAGCGGCAGTATACGCTACATGGTGACCAGCCGCCGCGGCGTTACCACATCAACCGATCCGGATTATCAAACCTCGCGTCGGGGTGTTAACACCGGCGGTGACCGGCCGATGTCGACGACACACCGTCGTACGACAACATCCGGTGCCGGGAGCGGTGAATCGGCGGTAAATACCCGTAGATCATCGAACAGCCGTTCCTATGAACAGCCGAGCAGCCGCCGTTATATTCGAACCGATGTCGGCAAGCGTACGAGTGACAGCCGTTCGCGCTCGACCGTTGACAGAAAGTCGCAACCCTCTTCTTCAGAATCTTCGGGTTCCTCGAATTCCTCCGTATCACGGCGTAAAAAGAGTTCATCCGATTCGCGTTCATCGTCTGCGGTAAAGAAAAGCCGTCGTTCCTCGAGCTCCTCTTCGGTGAACAGGAAATCTTCGTCATCGCGCCGTTCGAGTAGCTACTCGCGACCATCATCATCGCGGTCTTCTTCCAGTGGCAGCTATTCCAGAGGGTCGAGTTCCAGCAGCAGCCGGAGCTCTTCGAGCTCGAGCAGGTCTTCCTCTTCCAGTTCTTCAAGCTCTTCCAGCTCACGAGGACGACGTTAATAGAATGACACAGCGCTAAAACCATAGGAAAAGATGCTATGAAAAGAAAAAAAGTGGTTATCCGGATATTGATCACGACTCTGGTTTTATCTCTTCCCCTTGTCGCAACGGCGCAGGAGAGCATTTTCTTTATCGGGCAGGAGCTCGGTGTCGGCGCCCGGGCAATGGGAATGGGAGGTGCTTTTGTCGGTGTCGCCGATGATTATTCCGCCATGTACTGGAATCCGGCGGGAATGGGACAGATAAAAATATCAGAATTTAATATCAGCCTTTCGCATAATTCATTCAAGAACAATGTCTCTTTTCTCGGAGACACCTTCGAGTCGCAGAATAATTTTACCCGTCTGAATTCCATCGGGGTGGCCTTTCCCGTACCGACATTTCAGGGAAGCCTGGTGTTTGGCGTCGGTTATAACAGCGTCAGGGATTTTGAATACAGCTTTATGGTCGATAATTTTAATCCCTATTTTGCCGCTTACCAGGATTGGTTTTTGTTGCCCGAAGATGCCCAGGAAGGGGATGTCTATACCACAGCCGTTACCGATTCGGTGCAACAAAAAGAAACTATTATGGAAGAGGGCAACAAGAGTCTGTTTTCCTTCTCGGGTGCCATTGAAGTTCAGAAAAACCTTTTCGTCGGTTTGACCGTTGATTTTCTCGGCGGCAAAGATGAGTATGATTCCCGGTTGGATGAATATGATGTTCTCAATCTCTATAATACGCCGTTGTTGGAAGGAAGTACCGTCATAGCGGATCTCGACCGCTGGTACCTGCAAAATCAAATCACCTCTGAATTCGAAGGAACCCGCTTTACGCTTGGTGCTTTGTACAAGCTTAACCGAAATACAAGGGTCGGACTTCAGGTGGTCGCCCCGACAAGAATAACCATAAAAGAAACCTGGCAAGAAACCCAGGAAGAGTGGTACGATGGTGTTGATGAATCTTCCTATTATAGCAATGACGGAGAATATGAATACCGCATTCGTGAACCCTATAGTTTTTCCTTTGGCGGATCGGTCAACATCTTTCGACTGCTTTTATCGGGTGCGGTTGAATTCAAGGACTGGACACAGGCCGAGTTTCTCGATGATCCTTCAGTCTCCGGAGTGACGAAATCCGATATCAATATGTTCATTCAGCAAAATTTGCGCGCCGTAACGAAACTGCGCTTTGGCGCCGAGCTCTACATTCCGGAACTGCAGGCAAAGATCCGCGGCGGTTATTTTAAAAATCCCAGCGCATATGAAAACAGCGTCGATCAAAACGTTTTTCCGGATAAAACGTATTATAGCGGCGGCATCAGTTTTCGCGTCGGCAGAACATCGATTATTGACCTGGCCGTGGTACAGGCAAGCTGGAAGCGGCAGGTGTTTGATTCTTATTTGCAATACGATCCGGAACAGACCGTTACCCAAACCAAAGAGGATATCTCTTTTTTGAAGGTCATCGGGTCGCTATCGTTTCAATTTTAAGGATGTGATTTTATGAAGGCAAGAACAATCGTATTTATTTTGTTTCTTAGCCTGTTATTCAGCTGCGCCGGGTCACGAAAAGAGACGCGTATGCCCAAAGTGAAGGGCAAGCTTCAGCTCGATTACCCGCTTTCAGCACAGCTCAATCGTATAGAGGGTCAGGTTCTGGTAGGGGTTTTTGTCAACCAGGCCGGCAAAGCCCAGCTCGTCGAGTTGCTGGAATCTTCCGGTTCGGATGAACTCGACACGGCGGCACAGAACTATGCCAAAAACATCGAATATGAACCCGCCCTTTTAAACGGCAAGGCCATCGAAGCCTGGACCAAACTTTTGCTGCGCTATCGTCTCACCGAAGTTCCTTTCAACCCGACGCAGTGGGTTCAGGAAGTGAGCTATTATCACTCCAGAGTGGAAAATTCCAAAGATTCCCTGCAGCGGGAAAAAAATTTGCGCAGGGTCTATGCCAACCTGCACGGCCTCAGCCACCACGCCGCAAAGAATCCCGAGGTTAAGGTCAATGACTATATTGTGGATGTGATCACGGATGACATCCGGCAAAGATACAAACCCTTTTGGAATACCTTTGTGGCACCATTTGCCGTTTATGACGATTTTTTGCATCGTTATCCCTCTTGTTCGTTTATCGATCGGGTCAAGGAAGATCTCCAACACCAATTGATCGATACCCAATACGCAATAAAAATCCGATCGGTCAAAAAAAGCCGGCTGTTATCAAAATCTGAAAAACTGTTGCAGATTATCGATCAGCGGTTGCAGGAGTTGAATCAACTAAAGGACAAAGTAAGCTCCTGAAGACCTCTCTTTTCAGGGCGTGATATTATTCATGCTTTTTTATTCCGATAAGATGAACCGGTCTCTCTTTTGGTAGTGGCAGCTTTTGATTTTCGCATATATTTCTGATCGGCTTGCACACCTGGATCATTGAATCAATTTAAAAAGAGTTATTTCAACAGGATTTCTTTCGGTTCAAAAACGGTGCTGTTAAATCAGTTCAATCAATCTGCTAAAATCAGTCGAAATCAAATTCATTGGCTGACCAATTCTGTATTCTGCTATGAACTCAACTCGTCTCTTCATATCGCTGATATGGAGAGCGGTAAAACAACCAACCATCACCTGGCTGGATTGACACACCGTGGTATCCCGTCGCTGCATTGGTTTCCTGAAAGCGAAAAATTATTTTATGAATGTGAAAAGGAGGGTTCCATCTGTCTGCAAATGGTTGAGATGGTCAACAAATCCTGAAATAAATGTGATCCATAACTGCAGGGGAGTCACTCTATCTTGTTTTTGCAGGATAAAGCGAACCGGATTAATAGAGATGGGGAATGATGTCTGTTTAATGGCTGAGGATAAACTCGGTCATTTCCCTTTCCAGGCTCAGGGGCATCTTGTCGCCGACAAAGAGAAAATGGATATGCGGCCACAGCCTGAGCAACGCTTTTAGCGCTTTGATATCCTCTTTTTTTTGCGCAAATTGAACCGAATCGAGTATAAACAGCGGTTCGCGATCCTGTTTAAAGAGCGCGTCAATATAGCCGGTAATGAGTATTGCCGTCTGATAGATATCCTCTTCGGCCTCAGGCAGGGTAAAAACCTCTTCCCCCAGATCTTTTTCCCTTATTTTTTCCACTACAGCATCAAAAAAAGCGATCAGCCCTTTTTTACTCAGGTCACAATAATATACGGATCTGCGCGATGATAATCGTTGCCCCAGCGCCAAAGCCAGGGATGATTTGCCGGAACCGGCAGGACCGCTGATGTAGACATGTGTCGACCGCTCAAATGTTTTTTCGAGATCGTTCAGGATTTTCGAATCAACAGGGTGTGGTACCCTTGGCAGCGGTAAAAACGTTGTATATTTTAGCAGATGGGATGGCATTAAATCTTTAATATCGGAGATCCGGTATTGATCCCTTCGCCCGCCTTTTTGCATAATCAGCCCGGCTTTGACCATTTCTCTCAGCCTGTTTTGAATGCTTCGTATACTGATATTCAAGGCCAGGGTATTTTCCACATCCTTTCTGCAAAAGGTCGATTCGATATGCGATTCAAGAAATTGCGCCCATTGCCGAATTTCATTGGTATGCAGATGCGGCATCACCTCTTTTAGCCTTTCGCAAAGTGGATTGACCTCCGGAGAATCGCTAACTGCTTCAGGTACGGTTTTACCTCTTTGCAAATAGCTGCCGAGCTCGCTATAGGTATCGGCGTGATAGTTAAAGTAGAAATCCGCTTCGCGAATAAATTGTTCTTTCCTGCTTGTGCATTTTGCACGGATGATTGCAGTGTCGATGATGATTCGCAGAGATCGAAAGTTTCCCGGCCAGCGCCGTTGGGCGGCCAATGGAATCAGCCTTTCAGAGAGCTCATCGACCAATTCTCTCATGCCGGGATGTTGTAACAGCTGCTGGTCGAGCTCTTTTTCATTTTGCCGCGCTCCTGCAGATGTTGACTTGAGCAGAGAGTCGCCGAACAAAGAGGAAAAAAGAAGATAGCGATCCTTTCGTTTCACAAAGGCGAGGGCGGCAAAATGTCTCACCGCCTGATCCCGGTCTTCAGGGCGTTCGTCAAGGGAGGGGATCTCGATGCGCATGCCCAGCCGGTTCAGCAAAGCGCCGCGGATTTTTTCCACGGGTTGGTCGGTCGCTCCCAATACGCGAACACCGCGGGTGCTGTAATCCTTGTCGGCACCCAGCCGTCTTGCGGAAAGGATTTCCGGATCGATCGCCCGCAACAGCATGGGTTGTACGGTTTCAGGCAGGTCGGCGATTTCATCCATAAATAAAACGCCGGGGTTGCTCTCTTCAAAGATCCCCGGTTTGCTGTAATAGGCATGCGTAAATGAGCCTCTCATGTGACCGAACAATTCACTCTGAGCTGTGCCTTCGGCCAGAACGGAGCAATTGACGGAATGAAAACTGCCCTTTCGATGGCTTTTCCATACTTGAAAATAATAACGCGCGGCAAATTCCTTACCGCAACCGGTGGGACCGGAGAAAAAACAGGGCAGGTCGTGAAACGCATAATCGCGAATCTCCCTGTAAATATCCTGCATTCGCGGATTCTGAATATTAAAGCCTATTTTGGGAGTGACTGTCATGCATTACCTGTGTTTTGTTTCCCCTTAAAAAGATATATCGGATTTACTGCAAACGCTATACCGGGATACACATTATCGACTCTTATTCGCCATGACTGTGTAATTCCCCGATATCATCAGCAGATGATCGATTTCATTCCGAATGCTAAAAAATACGCTATTTTTTCCTGATATGCAAATTTTTCCGTTCCACCTTTTGATTAAGGGTTTAATTTTTAGAGGATTGGGCGATATTGCCGATGAGGGCCCTTCGGACATTGTTGGCCAGTTTGTTCTTCACCAGGTGAAAAAACGAAGAATAGGGAACCAACAGTTTTTGTGAAAGCGCCAATTCATGCGCGATATAGGTCAATGAAAAGTAAGCGCGATGGGGATTTTTCGAGTGTATCAAATTTTGTACAAAGGGGTGATCCTGCGAGAGACCGAGCAAAAGGTGAACCGGTCCGGCCTGCTGTCGCTGATTCTCCTTGAGATTGGAGATAAACTGATCATCGATCGGTATACCATCTTTATCCAACAAGCCGCTGGAGATATAGGTGTTGTTGTTTTCGAATTTGATAAATACGGGTCGTAATGATTTTATACTGAGCTGAAGGCTCGCTTCGATTTCCTGCTTGACCCTTTCGAGAGATAACAGCTCTTTGATATCGTCGAGAAAACGGGTTTCGACCGGAGTAAGATGATGCGAGCCGACCACCTTGCTCTCTGTTTTTAGCGCCTCCCTTGAAATGATTTTTCTTTCCACCAATTCCTGCAGTTTACTTGGCTCGTGAATGATGGTTTCCAGATTGACGACGTCTTTGAATATTGCTTTGAACAGGATATCCCAGAAAGAGTCGACCTCCTCGCAATAAAGCGTTTGCGGAGGCAGAACGACAAAATCATGTTTAAAATCTCCGCCGAGCCA
>CAZMUU010000025.1:0-2658 GCA_964569215.1 uncultured Cytophagia bacterium | reverse complement strand
AAACAACGGCACCTCCGGGTTGTGGCGATTGTAAATATTCGCCAGGGAAAACAGCTTTTCTTTTTCGTCAATGCGAAAGACTTTTTCATGCGCCAGATAAATGATCGCAGCGGCGGCAGCGGAGCGGTCTTTTGTTTTCAGGTACTGGAAGAGGTCGTTGCGCATTATAAACATATTGGCCAGGTTGTCTTCGGCCGTCAGATCCCGAATTTTGTCGCCCAGATAATCAATCAGGACTCTACTCAGGCAGGTTTTTAACTGACGCCAGTTGTGATCGAGATAAAAAGAGTCACGGCTGATGGTGACGTTCAAATCGTTATCATTGACATAGACATGAGCCTCCGGAAAATAGGGAATCTTGTTTGCGCTCAGATCTTCGATGGTATATTTGGTCGCATGGCCGCCGGTCAGAAATGCGTTCATGCTCATACTGCCCAAGTTTTCATATTTGCACATCAGAGAGACTCTGTAATCATATGTAGATGACTGGACAAACCCTTTAATGCTTTCCGTTGAGAATGAAAAATAGTTATGCTCGTCCGCACTTTGCCATATGGATTGAAAGGGAACGCCGTTGACATTGATATTGCATGGATAAAATCTTAACGCTCTGTTCATCGCACTGATACAGTCTGTAACGCCGCGGGCTTGCTCAAAATATACTTTGATTTGAGTGCTGAATTTGAATTTTTTATCCAGTAATGCATAGGCAATATCCGGTGGCGTTTTTGCTTCAGTGATGCTGAAAACCAGTTTTACCGTTTGTCCCTCGCAACGCGTCAATACCTCGACTTTTTGGGTACCCAGTTTCGGGTTGAAGATGCTGAAAAATCCGATTCCGAATGCGCCGATCTTGTTTTTGTCGCCTGACTTGTCGGTGCCCCCCAGAGTGGTCAGCAGTTTCAGTTTATTTCGATCCAGGCCGCTACCGTAATCGGTAATGGAAATCCACGACGGACCCGTGTGTATCTCCCCTTTCCGCTCTTCCATCGGAATTTGGGAATCATAACTGTCGATAAGATTCTGGATCAGTTCGGCAAATCCCCGTCCCGGACTGCCGCCGAACTGTCTGGAAATAATTTTATGCCAGCCTTCATTGAGATCGACTTGCATGCCCTCTTGAAGGCAGAACCGGTCTATGATATTTTCATTCATCTTAACACCTCATATTGTGATTGATCATGCCGTTGCATTTCTGAAAAAGTTCCAGTAGGCCTGGTTTTTGTCCCGTTGATCCGTTTTTGTGGGCGTTTGCGGCGGATGCTCATCTCCCAATCGCGCCATTGCGTCGATTTGCAGCAGATCCTCCCGCGCTTCTGCCGAGAGATGGGATAGAATCTGGTCATTTTCGGTTATACAAATGGCAACCGCCCAGTGCGCCGCCAGCTGGGCATTGCTTTTGCAAAGATTGACCAGAGCCCGAATTTCATCGTGATAGAGGTTGAGGATCACCGTGTTGTTGCGCGTAATAAAGCGCACGCTTTTGGCCGGCGTTTTGCCGTCCGCCTGCACCAGGTAGCTGATTCTCCACTGCAGGTTGCGCAGATCATCGGATGCCGACTTGATCGCGTTGACGGTGCCCTTGAGACGGTCTTTAATATCAGCGGGCAGGTCGGACCGGTTTTGTTCTTCGTCTCTGTTTTGTTTGAGCGTTTCGGGGTGAAAACCGAGGCAGCGCTCAAAAATTCTTTCCATGGGTGTCAATTTCGGTGAACTGCTGGGCGGCGCTTCGATGATGGTCAGATCATCATCGAGCTGAAGCAAGTCGTGCTCGAATATGAGTTTCAAAACATTGAGCCCTCTTCCGGGTTGTGACATGGACAAAACCGGTGCATCGAAAATGGAATAATCAACACCGGTTTTGCCATCGGAGGCGATGTAGAGCTTGCCGTGTTTTTTTACTTTTTGCCGCAACTCCAGCAGGGATATCCGCTTCTTGTCTACCAATTTGAACATAGCAAGCTGTGTCCACGGCATTTCCGTTCGGTGGTTAAAATGGCACAGCATGACAGCCATTTCTTCTATTTCCCGTATGCCGGCCCGGGTATCGGCGCGGTGATAGTATTCGCAGAGCTGTTTGAAAAATTCTACGAGAAAAGTGGTATTGAGCCGCTGCGTTAACAGCGGTAGAATCTCTTCATTGCTGAGACAATGGCGGCCGAACGGAAGCTCAAAATCGGGGCTGTCTACGCGAATGTGAAGATGCGGGATGACCCAGCTTTCCTTGAGGTGGTGCGATAGCAAATTATACCGGTCGGTGATCAGGACCCGGTTCTGGTAGAGCTCGTGTTTACCATTGCCGATACTCATGACAATGTCAAAGGTCATGTCGTTAATCCGGGTATGGTATCTCTGGCCAAAGGGTTCATCAAAGGGTTCCCAATCCTCCCGAATGGGTTTCCACTGACTGGGTAGATCCTTTTCGGTATCCCTGGGAATACAAACCTGAACATCCATGGGCAGATAGCGGACATAGAGGGTCAGGGTATTATAGATTTTCTGCATCATCAGGAGCAGAGACAATTTTTTTTCAAAGCCGATACAGAATTCGGTACCTGCTTCCGGAACGGGCTCTATGCGTTCCAGCTCGATCGGGTCTTCGGACAACAGGGCACCGGTTGACGCACGCCATGCTTCCTCTCCGGTTGAGGTTAAAAC
>CAZMUU010000024.1:17392-20906 GCA_964569215.1 uncultured Cytophagia bacterium | reverse complement strand
CTACAGATCGAAGCAGAGTTTTTCCCGGTACCCAAATGAGTTTTAAAACAGATCAATCTCACGGGTTTCAACCCTCATAATCAGATATTTTATGCGCTCGTGTACATGGCGAATCTCATTTTTGGTCAGACCAAACTGTACGGTATCGCCTTCCACCCTTACACCCAGATAGGGGTCCAGACTTGCTGTTGCCTTGACCGGTTTGCCGTTGCGTTCATCCAGGCGGAATTGGGCGCAAACCGCGAGTTGGTTTTTCAGGTCCTGCAAGGTGATTTGTTTCAAGCGCTCAAAGGTTTTACGCGGTATGCGGTTCATCATCAGCTTGCGCCATTTTGCACCCTGTTTGCTCTGCGGTGCCTCAAAACTGATGCCATTATCAACGGCAAAAACGCGCGGATTTTGTGGATCGTTTGAGATCATGATATTTCCCCTGTTGCCGTCGTTGTGATTGATGATATAAGTGAATGCATTCAGATTGCCCCAGTGATAAGCGTACAGAGAATCGCTGCGCAACCGCTCTTTATCCACAACATGCTTGCTGGTTATGTTTGACAACCAGTATTGCAGCGTACAAAATACCAGGAAAGTGTTGTTAAAGGTTGGTTCGGCATCCGGATTGACTTTTTGAAACTGATCTGTGCTAAAAGCGCGTATGGCTGTAGGCGGCACGACATAATCGCTGCTGTCGAGAAACATCTTTTGCAGCAAATAGGCGGCCAGCTCATAACGCGGTTGATTGTTATAAGCATGACCCCCCTTGTCTGCTTGTTTAATTTTTACGCGAAAGAAAAAATCATTTTGGTCGGCAAGGATCGCGGTTTTGGCTTCGTCCGTCTTGAATCGTATCGACCGCGGAATCAGTATACGCAATGAATCTCGCATAAGCATGGCTTCGATGGTGTGCAGCGGGTATTCAAAATTCTGCGCCCGAACCAAAACCTGCTGAAACAGAACAAAAAGCATTATCGATATGTAAATTCCGCGCCGACTCATTACCGGGTTCAAATCCTCAACGATGCGATTCTCATCATCATTTTAACCGTCTCCGGTTTATTTCTGTCAATTTGAACAAAATCATCAGCGCTTTTATTCTCTCCACGATTTGCGAATGTAAATGTTGCCGTTACTGGTTCGCCGCGATGCCGGCAGATCCAGTGCCGGACCTTTGAGGTCAACGCGTACAAAAAGCGGCTTTTGCAACTCTTGTGCTTCCGCTTTGGGCACTCTGAGCCAGTAATCGACATAACGGCCAAAGCGGCTGAGTTTGCCGTCCATTTCATCTCTGTCGATGAGATCAGAGGCATTTTTTGAACCGCTATACAGCGATACCGCATCGATATCCACGCCTGATTTGCCATTCTCAAAGCGCAAAATCACATCGTAATTGCCGCCTTCGGGTATATATTCGCTTGCATCACACCATATGGAGAGCGACGATCGATTTCTAAAATCATTACTGGACCACTGCCCGATCTGGCTTGAGCGATACTCGGGATAGGGGTCTTCAATACCAAAACGGGCCGCCCGTTCGCGGCACATTTCAGCCAAATGAGCACCAAAATCAACAGTGTCGCGGAATCTGGAAAACATCTCTTCACGCTTGACCGGGTGTCTCAGCATACCCCATTTATGAATAGAGCGGGTACAATACTCTACTGCCAGGTCCATTTGATTCAGTGATGTGATACAGAGAGTACAATCCGGAACGGTCATAGCGGTTTTAAAGGTTAATAAAGCATTCAATATTTGCAGGGTATGAAGCAGAGAAGCGGACTCGCGTACCATTTCGGGATTACCCATTTGTTCGGCCATGGAAAGAGCCTTGTCCGCATTTTCCATACTGTGTCGGAATTCGCGACGTCCGGAAAATTCCTTATACAAGCGTTTGCCGAATCCAATGATCTCCAGAGAGTCGAGGACATTGCCGCGATGAATAACACCATCGATAAAAATCGTATTGCCGGCATTAAATACCAGACCTTCCACCGAACGGCTGCCGGCGAGTTTCCAGCCGGTTTCACCGATGACATCGGCCCAGGCAGCGTATTCATGCGGAGGAGTGATATCGTTTTGAACAGCATAGGCAAAGGCGAATTCATAGGGAGTGCGGCCTGTGGGATTCCAGCCCCACTCGGCAGCCGCAACCACATTGAAATGATAGTATGGATTTTGTGGTGTGGCATATCCGCAAAAACAATTAACCTCTTTTTGATCAAATTCATTCATGCGGGTACGCATAAAATGCGGTCCGGTAAAGGGAAATACGGTACGCCAGCTGCTGGTCAACTGCGGATAAACACCGAGCCAGCCGCCGTCTTTGGAGAATTGGGTCAACATGGAATCGATCATGGGCTGGTGCGAGCTATCATAGGTCAGATGACCGTGATAAAAAACCACCCGTATTTCCGGATCGAGTGTATCCAGGATCAAATCGTTATGCGGATAAGAAGCCTGGGTCAAAAGAATTTGCATTTTAAAATCCGGTACTTGCCGACGTACCAGTTCATAGGCTTTGTTGACCGCTTCTGTTTCGAGCACAAACGGATGCTTGGCTTTGCATTCCGGACACCAGCATTTGGCGGGCAATTCCGAAAACCAGACATTGACCTCGTTGATTTCCGGTGCGGAGATCAATTGTTTGATCCATCCGGCCAGCAATCTGGGGACTTTGGGATTGGAATAACAAACCGGCGGCCGGTAATCGGTGGGAAGGGATTTACCCGGTTCGGGCACGGCAGCGACATCCGGATGATAGTCAAACAGACCGGTCTTACCAATCTGTTCCAGATGTCGAATCACCGGTACCACCTCAATGCCGCGTTGCGTGCAGGCCTGAAGCATTACCGGATCAAAAGAGGCTTTGGGCGAGCCATCCGCAAAGAAACCCAGGTCCGAGTGCATTTCAATAATGTTCATCTTACGGGCCGCCATCCAGTCGAGGTCGTCGAGAAAATTCCAGCCCCATTGACCGCGTTTGGCTATCGCCGGCCAGTCCAGAACAGACAGTTTTGGCATGTCAACGGCATTATTTTGTTCTACGGAGTCGAATAAAACCAATTGATCAAGCGTGTGCGCAGCATAGAGCAATCCCTCAACGGAAAGCGCAAACATATCCAGGCCTTTAAATTCTCCGTCCTCCTCGATTGCTTCAATGGCATAGGCCTGATTTGCATGTTCAACCTGCAGCAATTCATTCTTGATCTCTGAAACCGCTCCGCTGTTTTCATCGAGCAAAATAAACCGAACGTTGAAATCAGCTGATTTTTGTTCAAGCGGTTGCATGATTTCAGTGATTTTGCTCAACAGGGGATGATCGACCTCGGGTAATTGATAGCCGATCCGATCGAGACTGATGAGAGCATTGTCCAGTATCTCGATCTGTTGTGGCATTGGACTGATATGGTCGAGTCGATCGACGCTTTTAGAGCGGCCGCAACTCAATAAAAAGGCAGTTGCAGCGATCAGTGTCAACAGATTTAGCAAAAAAGAACATTTGGATCTAAGCATGAGTCTT
>CAZMUU010000024.1:16022-17382 GCA_964569215.1 uncultured Cytophagia bacterium | reverse complement strand
TTTGTAATTCATCATAATGGCTGCCCTGCCAATAAATTTGCCGGCAGGATTGGCAGCGACGGTAACGGCTATAGGTTTGCGCCACCTGTGGCGGCAACTGGTGCTCAATTTTTTCTTTTTCGACCGGAACCAAAAGTCCGTTGCATTTGATACAGCGGTGAAAGGGTTGAATTTGTGAAAACAGATCATAGCGCAGACAAACCTCTTCGAGCTGCTCTAGTGGTTGTTGTGAACGCAGCCAGTATCCATGCGTCAGGGATTTGTGTTTCAAAAGTCCCTGATCACGGGTGAGCACAAAACGCTTTTCCCGGGATGTAATATCGACAATTTCATGATCGTCATAATCGTTTTGATAGAGCGCATCAAAACCGAGCAAGCGCAATAGTCCGGCCAGCTTGCCGAGATGCACATCCAGAATAAAGCGCGACCGGCGCAGCGGTTTTTGCCGAAGTTTGACCAGAGGTAAAATATCGAGCGATTCGAAAACAGGATAAACCGCAATATCATCACCATCCTGAAGCTGATAATCAAATCCAACCGAAGAGCCGTTGACCATGATCAAATCGACTTCTGTATGGGGAACGCCAATGGCTTCGATGGCATCCTTGACCGATGGATGGCCGTTAAAATCATAGTTGAATCGCTTTTTGCGCTTTTCAGGAACGATAAAGTCGTTGAGCTCCTCATAAAAACGAAATTGTGCTGAATGTGCTGTCATGGTTAACGTTTTCAAATTATTCACGCCGGGACGGATGATTAAGCATCCGGTCAATCATTCCGGAACGATCTGGTCTCAAAAAAGGCGCAACAAACGGTCTCCGCCCAGATTCACCGCATCTCCTGGCGCATGCGGTCGCAGTAATAGCGCACCAGATCCCATTTTGCATCCGGTGCAATGCGGTGGTCCGGACAGGGAATATAGCCACCCAGATCAACCAGGGCTTTTAGCCGTTCAATTTCGGCATCCACAGCCGCGCGCTCTTTGGCAAATACGGTTTTGTTCATACCGCCAACGCCGCGTATCTCCTTGCCGTATTTCCTGCGCCAGGGCGCAATGCTGGCATTCCAGGTGCCCACTTCGATCGGAAACATGGTATTGACGCCGTTATTCACCCACGTCGGAATCAAAGCATCGATCTTGCCGTCGCAATCAAGCGTCACAATATCGATTCCGTATGCGGACAACAGATCGGTAATGCGTTTATAATGAGGCCCGGTTTTGCTGTCGAAAAAAAGCGGCGATACCAGGGGACCGTTTTTAAAACAAATATCCTCCCAAAAATGACCAAAATCAAAATCACTGTAGATGTTGAGAATAGTTTCCACATTGCGATAACAGAGATCAGCTACGGTTTCGATC
>CAZMUU010000024.1:0-16012 GCA_964569215.1 uncultured Cytophagia bacterium | reverse complement strand
AATATGTCCTAGCATACTGCCGCAATAAAGACCATAGGGTTTGGTGCGTTCCTTTTGTTTTAATTGCATCAGCGCCTGACGGTCAATTCTTTCTTCTTTCCATTCATAGCGCCATTTATAATTTTCATGCCAGGAACGGCGGTCTTTTAACAAATGATCGATCTCAGCCGGTATAGAGACCGCATCTGGCCGGTTGAGCAGGATAACCCCGTATTGATCCTGAATGTGAGTGCTCTTGTCGGCAAATTCCTTTACCACTTTTTCCTCAAACGCCGGCAATAGTCGATGATTGGGATTGAAAAACGATGCCCAGTTGAAATCAAATCCGAGTTTTTCAGTGATTTCCCTATCGATTTGGTTGCCATCAGCAAACCCCAAAGCCTGTTCCCGGCTTAGGTGCCCCTCTGCCGCCCATTTTTCCAGCGTTTCATCCCAATAACCAAAATGGATCAGGGGAATACGGTCATAAGATTCATAGCGCAGTACTGCCATCGTTCTTTGTCTGTCGTTCATCGCTTTTATCCTTCTTGGGTTTGTACTGTATTATGGCGTATAGAAAACTGAGTGCATCTTTGACCAGGTATCTTGTTGCCGGCCGCAAAGATGAGTCGAAAGTTTATCGCTCCAGGTTTTAAAAACAGGATTTTTCAACAAGGCACTGGTGTCGTCAGAGTATTGGTGTCCGCTATATTCACAATATAGACAAATCCAGTCCGCATGGGCATAAAAAGAAATATTTTGCAGAGCGTGACGCCCGGCAAGCTCGGCCAGTGAGGAGGGCGCCCTTTTGACAAGATTTTGTACTTTATCCATATGACCGGGCAGCGTACGGGCGATCATGGCAATTCGGCGGCTTTGGACGGATGTTTTGGGTTTGAACGGCAAATTAAATACCGAATCCATGGAGGCCCACCACTCTCCCCCCTGCCGGGTTGGCAGAGGTGATTGCATGGGATCGGTCAATTTCCACCAGTCCTGACTGGTGCTGTCTTTGGCGATTTCAGCCATATCCGCTTTAAAATCTGTGCCCGTGTATTCAAAATAGGAAAAAAGCAAATTCCGGTGCAGAAAAATAGAATAATTGTGAATATTGGCTTTTTCTATAGCTTGCAGCACGCCGGGAAAAGCGTGTTTGTGTAAAATGATATAGCGTTCCCTAAATTCCGGTTTAACCCTGATCAGGGCGGCATGGCGCTGTACGAGAGTGCGATCAGAGTTGCTCTGTCCGCATGCGAGGAAAATGAGCGTTCCTATGAGCGAAGAAATAATCAAAACCCTCATCGTATCGGCCCTTTACTATTGAAAAATAAAAAAATCAATTGTTTATTGAAATATTTTTTCTTTATTTACTAATCAGCGTTTAAACCCATAATAAAAGCTGTGTAGTTAAAATATACAAATCTCTCGCAAAGAATAAAAATCATATTTGTTAAATTATGGTTTTTATTAGCGGTAAATTCAACAATTAAGGAGAAATGATATTATGAAAAGATATTTTGCTTTTGTTTTGATCATCACTATGGCGCTTTCCTTGCAGGCCGAGCCTGTTTCAGATGAACAAATCATCGATTATATTAACAAAACACTGAACCACGCTTTATCAGAAAAAAGCGAAATGATCGAAAACTGGAGATCGCAATACAAAGAGACAGCCGGACGGGAAAATGCGCTGGAACTGCTGGGTTACCGGCCGCCTGACTTCCTGGTCAGCATTGCCAATCTCTCCGCTTTTTTATACGAAGAGACCGGTGAAAAAGTGTATGCCGAAACCACCCGGGATATTTTGGTTTCCTTGTCGGATTACAGGCAATATTTCCCCCAACATTTCAGAGACCGGGTGGAATACAAACAGGGTGTGCCGGTGGTCAACTGGTTTCGTACCCTGCCCAGGTTTACTGATTGCTATAAACGCACCAAAGACTCGGGTGTCTATTCTGAAAAGGACATTGATATCCTGGCCGAATCCGCAGCGGCGAGCGTGAATATTATTTTTGCTTTTCCGGAATGGGGAGCCATGAACCGCGCCCTCTTGCGTGCCGAGAGTTTTATGGCAGCAGCGGTGACCTTTCCGGATCATCCGGATGCCGGCAAATGGCGCAAAATGGCTGAAATTTTGGCCCATGACAGTTTGGAAAAATGGGAAATCGAAGATGCCCAGATTTACCACCCGGTTTGGCTGCGTCCCTATGTCAATTACCTCGATCTATCGGGACAAACCCATTTATTTCAGTCACCGATTATGAAATTTTATTTCGATTATTTTGTCAGTCTGGTCACCCCCAACCGTACCATTCCGGAATTCGGCGACGGCCACTGGCGCGTTAATCTATATGAATACTATGTTTTGCTTGAACGCGGTGCCAAAGCATACCAGTCCGGTGAAATGAAATGGGCGGCACAGGAGATGTGGAAAAACCTGCTGGGCCAGAGCAAGTATTCGCAGTTTATGCTCGATAATAGCAGTCGCTGGCAAAAGCCCAATCTGGGGTTTGCAAACATGCTGGTGATGCGACAGGATTATATCGATAAAACCGTTGAGCCGGTGGTGCCGCATTACGGTTCGGGTGATGCCCTAGAGGAGCTTTATAGTAAAAAAATCGTTTTTAGATCCGACTGGAGCGAAGATGCCACCTATCTCATGCTCAACTACCGCGATGAAGGGTATTACAGCCTTTTGCAGAAAAATTATCTGAAACAGATACTGGCAGTGGAAGAAGAAAAAATGCATCACGGCCATTCGGATGAGAACAGCATTTGTCTCTTTATGAAAAACGGCAGCGTGTTGCTGGATGACGGCAATTACCGCGAAAAAGCGCCGAGCGGCGAGTTTGGTGCCTTTCGCGCCGATATTTTTCATAACCGTATCGCCGTGCGGGCGGAAAAAAAATCTTTGAATCAGCCCTATTTTGATATTCTGAGAAATTCCGGTGCCTATAACGATCAGGTACGCACTACAAAAATCGATTTTCAATCCTTCCGCGAGGTCGAGTATTCGCGCACACGGCTTGAGGATATGTTTTTGCATTACCGCTGGGATCGAACCCTGATCAGACACAAAAAAAGCGATCTCATCGTTATGGTCGACGCCCTGAAATTTTTCAGATCCAATTACTTTACCATTGCCAATCTGCTGCATACCCGCAAAATCATTCAACAAGGCGACAACTGGTTTGTAATGCGACTCGATACGCTGTCCGGCAGATTCGAGAATCCCGGAGATTTGAATCTTCTGGTCATGTTTCCACAAGAAAAATATACCGGCACGGAAACCGAGCGTCGCGACCTGCAAAAAGAGCTGGTGGTATTCCAGGGCACCTCGCAATATTATGATGCCGGCAAAACCGAATCCTTTGTCACATTGCTCTATCCGATCGAACCGGGTCAGGATGCTCAAAAAGTGATCGAGTCGATTCAACTGTTGCGCAGCGATCCGGATGCGGTATCGATACAAGTGGATGGGGAAGAGCATACAGACGTATACGGCATCAAGCTCGACCTGGATCGGGATTTACTCAAGGCTGATATTCGTCCGCGCTACAATTACGAATCCGGCCGCCTGATCTATGGCAAGGCCGAGACCGATGCGGATTTCTTTTTTCTCAGCGTCAAACAGGACAAGCCGTATTACTCGGCCACCAATCTGGTCAAGTTCGTATATGATGGGAAGGTCCTGTTCGATACGCCGGAAAGCCAGTTCTTCCAGGTATGGGGAAAATCCGACCTCAAGGGCCGAGCCAAATGGCGACGGTGGGATAATTATCCCCTTAAATAAACAAGGATTTAGCGGATTGCGTGGATTCATTCTGATGAGATTCGCAGGCTAGGCAGTGATCCAATATATCTGCACGATCGAATCCGTGTCATCCGGTAAATTCGCTCAATCCGCGTTTCAGGGGGGAGGGATAAAAAAATCCCGTCATCATATTGTGATTGACGGGATTTTAATTTGAGTGGAGCTAAGGGGATTCGAACCCCTGACCTCTTGACTGCCAGTCAAGCGCTCTCCCAGCTGAGCTATAGCCCCAAACGGATTGTATTATAATGAATTTTTAAGTTTTTGTCAAGTCAATTGTGAGCGCAAGAGGTCAACAGAGCGTTGCAGGACGAAATCGATATCCTCTGAGGCTGGCGCCGACCCCTGAATAAAATTCGGTCGCCCCCCTCCTTTTGCCCGTAGTTCCTTTTTAAATAGCTCCAATACCGGATTCAAGTTGACATCCTTGCGACCGCTGCAGAAACAAAATTGTGTACGTTCTTTTTCGGTTTGAACAATGATAAACAGTCGTTCCGGTTTTGCCTGCACCAGGCGGCTGCAAAGCTTGCACAGATCGAGATTGCCGACGCGGGCGGTAACAATTTCCTCACCCTCTGCACGCTGTAAAAGCGACACTTCCGTCTGTCGCAATACCTGATCCTGAATCAATACGACCTCTTTGGAGAGCCGTTTATTTTCATCAAACAACTTTTCGATGCTGTTTTCGAGCTCATCGATTCCCGTGGTCAGCAGATCGGAGCAGCTTTTCAGAGTGCGATAACTTTGCTGATAATGCCGCACCGCCCTTCCACCGGCGAGGAAATAAAAGCGCAACTTGCCGCGAATGCGCTCCTGCCCAATAAACTTTATCAGACCCACTTGTCCCGTATGCCTGACATGGGTACCGCCACAGGGATCGAGGTCATAGTCCTGAATATCGATCAATCGGATATCATCCCGCCGTTCCGAGCCCTGGCGCAACGGCAGCTCGTCGAGTTTTACTTTTTTCGGCCATTTTGCCGATACCGGCCGGTTTTCCCAGACAATGCGGTTGGCAGCGGATTCGATTGCCGTCAGGATTTCGTCATCGAGATCAACAACATCGAGATCAATAGTGCTGCTCTCTTCACCCAGATGCGATGACAGCGTGCGGATATCCTTTTGTCGCAAAAAGGTGGCAGCGAGAATGTGAAAAGCAGTATGCTGCTGCATAAAATCAAAGCGGCGGTCCCAGTTGATGCTGCCATGAACTCTTTTTTCACGTAACGGTTTTTCGAGCAGGTGCCAGATGATATCGTTTTCCAATACAACGCGGAGAACTCTGATACCGTTCAACTCGCCGGTATCGTGCTGCTGTCCCCCGGATAATGGATAGAAGGCTGTCCTGTCGAGGGCGACGGCGGCATAATTATCAAGGCTCTTTTCACCGGTCACCTCTGCGTCAAAGTTAATCAAATAGCTGTCATGGAGATAGAGTTTCGTCGTCACCGGCTTTTCTCCTTTCGCAATAATCGTTGTTTGCGATATAAAAGCTCTTCTCTGCGTTCAACAAGCGAATCTTCATCATAGAGCTCGGACAGGATCTCGAGACGCTTTTCCAGCCGTACAACCATCTGCAGAGCCTTGTCGATATCTCTATTCTTATGCTCATAGTATTTTGCCAGCTCGGTATAGACGCGCGGATCGGTTTTTTGTTCATCGAGGAGTTGGTTCCAGATTTCAACCGCACGCGATAAGTTGCCGATTTTTTTCAGGTTCATACTTTTTTCATAGTATAGTTCAGCCCGTGTATGCCCGGGCGCTTGTGCCAGAATGCGATCAAAGACGAAATCGGCCTTTCGATACAAACCGAGCTCATGGAGCGTTTTGATGACACCCTGATAGACGGGATAAACATCAGTACCCGGCATAAAGCAATCCCGAGCTCTGATCAGCAAAGAAAAGAGCGAAAGGATATCGATACAATTATGCTGAAAAATGGATAACATGGTAGAGAGATCACCGGACTTTAAATAGTCAAAATAAAGCTGCGGAATTTCCCAGCCGGGAATGTCGTCCCGGCGCTGCAATCGCAGGATATTGAGCTCCAGATTTTGCAGGGTGCACTGTCCCACCAGTCCTTTCCACAGGCGTCTGGCTGTATGCAAAAAATCGAGATGCAAATGTTTCTCAAACTGATAGGGTTTGCGGTTGAGAATATAGCGACTGCGCAAAACGGAAAAATCATAAGCCTTGCCGTTATAGGAAATCACTGCGATTTTATCGCCGATATGCTTACTGATGGCTTGCAGGACCGCCGGCTCGTCGCTGAAATCGCGCATAAAGTATTGCCTGATGACAATATTGTCTCCCTCTATTTCGCCGATACCGATCATGAACGCCAGTGTGCCGGTACCGCCGGCGAGGCCGGTTGTTTCGGTATCAACGACAACAATATTATGCGGGGTTAGCTCTTGTAAAACCCTGTTCTTGCCCAGCAGCATCCAATCACGCGCATTAAAACGCAAAAATTGGTGTAAATCAGCGCCGTGATCAAACGTAAGAGGGAATGCTTTGGATCGCAGGATATAGCCACCGTAAGGGGTATTGACAATCTCGCCCTGCACGGCAGATGCATCCGTCTCTTTTGACCGGAGTGAACCGGACGGTTTTGTGTGATATTTGCTCAGCTTTTCTTTTATCGACAACATTATTCTGTTTTGTCAGGCGTTTTTAGTAAGCAATATCGATTTTAATTGCTCATAATTATTTTTTATTTTTTCCGATTGTTTTGCACTGTTTAATACACGGCGCAACGAATGCGGCATCGGACAAGATGCCTCGATGACTTGCTCGACGACAGAACAAAACTTGCCGGGATGCGCAGTAGCGACAACGATCATCTCAAGATTATCCCGGGTTCCGGCCAGATAGTCAAAAGCAGCCGCCATTCCGACAGCGGTGTGTGGATCGCAGATATAGTGATAACGCTGATACATTTCTTTAATCGTCTCCAGCGTTCGCGCATCATCGATACTGGTTGAATGGATCGCTTTATTTATCTCTGAGCGGTTTTTATCAAATAGCGATTCGATTCGCGGCCAGTTGTTCGGATTGCCGACATCCATGGCATTGGACAGGGTTTGCCTGGATTTTTGCGGCCGGTATTTACCGCTGCGAAGATATGAAGGTATCGTATCGTTGGCATTAACAGCAGCGATAAATTTATTTACCGGTACGCCGATCCGTGACGCCATCACCGCGGCCGTCAGATTGCCGAAATTGCCGCTGGGCACGCAAAAACAGCGCGGTTCATCAACCTGGAGAGCGCTCCAGACATAATAAAAGGATTGCGGCAGCAAACGGCCGATATTGATGGAATTTGCCGAGGTCAGATGCAAATGGTTCAAGGTGGTATCGGCAAAAGCGGTTTTGACCAGATTCTGGCAATCGTCGAAATTGCCCTCAACTTGCAGGGCGGTAATGTTTTCTCCCAGACAGGTCAGCTGTTTTTCCTGCAGATCGCTGATGCGTCCGGCGGGATAAAGCAGAACCACCCGAATGCCGGGAAGGCGATAAAAGGCATGTGCCACAGCGCTGCCGGTATCACCGGAGGTGGCGACCAGTATGGTAATGGTTTGATCGGCGGGTTTTAATACTGAAATGGCTTGTGCCATAAAGGCGGCGCCAAAATCTTTGAATGACGCGGTCGGGCCGTGAAAGCATTCCAAAACATAGAGATACTCGTCAAGTTTTTTGAGAAGCGGCGAAAAGGTAAAGGCGTTTTCGACGATTGAATCGGCATTGTTGGCATCGAGCTCCGGTTGAAGCAATCGAGCCGTTAGTCTGCCGCACAAGCTGGTAAATGAATGACGGCCCGGTTTAAAAGAGAGCTGCGGCAGCGATTGGGGCATATAGAGCCCACCTTCAGGACCGATGCCCTGCAGCAGTGCTTGTTTAAAAGAGACTGTATGAGCAGTATTTCCGATTGTAAAAAATTTCATAGCAAAATTCCCGACCAGATTTTATGCATTCACGCGCTCGCTGCCTTTCTCTGCTATACGGGTGATGTAACGACTGCTTTTGAGGCCGGCCCGGTCAAAAGCGGTTTGCATGGCGTCGGCGATTTGACCGCTAAGAGTATGATTTTTTGTCATGGCCACCAGACTCGGACCAGCGCCGGAAATAGAACAGGAAAAAGCGCCAGCCTCGTACGCCGCCTGCTGAACCTGATAAAATCCCGGAATAAGAGCTGCCCGTGCCGGTTCGATAATATGATCACGCAAAAACATCGCCAATTGTTCCGTATCTTGTCTGAACAGGCAAGCCACCAGTCCGGCAATATTGCCCCATTGTTTAACAGCGGTTCCCAGCGAAACGGTATCGGGCAATACTTCTCTGGCCTTCTTTGTCGGTAGTTCAAAATCCGGAAGAATGATTACCAGACTCAGTTCAGAGGGTACCGGACAGGGGATTATCTGCAGTGGTTCCGCTACCGGGATCAGGGTTATTCCTCCCAACAAACAAGGAGCGACATTATCCGCATGCAGAGCACCTGAAATAAACGCTTCGCCCTGCATGGCCAGAGAGATCAATTCCATATCTGTCAGGGGCGAATCGAACAAAACATTGGCGGCATAGAGAGCGCCCATCGAGCTGGCGGCAGAGCTGCCGAGACCCGAGCCAATGGGTATGCCCTTATGCAGGCGGATATTCAGGCCCTGTCGCGTTTTGATTTTTTGACAAAAAAGCTGCAAAACATAAGCAGCACAATTTTCATTTGCCTTGCGGGAAAGAGAGTTGCTTCCTGTGATTTCGGTTATGCGGATTTTTTTATCATGATTAAAGGCCAGTTCCACTTCATCGCCGGGTGACTCTACCGCAAAACCGATGATATCAAAACCACAAACAAAATTTGCGCTGGTTGCCGGTGCTTTTATACGGATTTTATTCATAACATCTACACCAGAGGTATCATGTCAAATGATGTACAAGACCGATAATATCGCCTAGAATGCCGGCAGCGGTCACCTGCAGGCCGGCTCCCGGACCTTTGATACACATGGGCGATTGCTGATACCGGTCGGTTTTAATCAAAACAATGTTATCGGTGGATTTAATTTGCGCCAATTCATCATTGCGGTCGATTTCAAGAATTTTGGCAAAGCAATGATCGGGTTCGACAACCCCGACAAAGCGCAAAACTCTTTTGCGCTTTTTGGCTTCGAGACGAAGCGACTCAAAATAGGGATCGTAATCCGGCAACTTTCGCCAGAAGGCCTGCAAAGATAAGGTGTTCACCTTTTCCGGAAGCACGGTTTGGATATCGATATCCCCGATGTCGAGTTTCATGCCGATTTCCCGGGCCAATATCAGCACTTTTCGGCCAACATCCATCCCGTTTAAATCCTCACGCGGGTCCGGTTCGGTATATCCCCGTTGATATGCCTGTTTTAGAATGGTGCTGAACTTTCGCCTGGCGGAGAGGTTGGAAAACAAAAAATTAAGAGTACCGGAGAGTATACCGGTGATTTGCTGAATATGGTCTCCGCTTTTTAAAAAGGAATCGATCGTACTGATGATGGGCATTCCGGCGCCGACTGTGGTTTCATAGCCGTACTGGGCACCGTGATCCCGGACCAGGGATTTGAGTTCCCGGTAATAATCATAGTTCATTGTACTGGCGCGTTTGTTGGGGGTAACGATATGAATACCCTGGCGCAGAAAAAAGGGATAGCTTAAAGCAACCTCTTTGCTGGCTGTGGCATCGATGAAAATAGCGTTATGAATCTGCTCCGCATGAATAAAACGCAAAACCTGCTGCAGATCCGATTTTTTTGTACTGGTTGCCAACTCTTCCTGCCATTGACTCAAATCGATACCCTTCGGGTTTAACACCATTTTTTTGCTGTTGGCGATTCCACAAATATTCAGTTGTAGATTGTGCTCATTCCTTAGATGGGCGGCATTATCCTTGATCTGTTCAAGTAGTACTCCACCTACTTGTCCGGCACCAAACAGGAATAAATTGGCGATACGATGGGCGAGATAAAAAGAAGAATGAATAACATTAACGGCTTTTTTGGCTTTTTGCTCGTGTATAACAACGGAGACGTTACGCTCCGATGACCCTTGTGCTATAGCCAGCACATTAATCGAATTCCGACCCAGGGCGCTGAACAACCTGCCGGCGATACCCGGAGTTCCTCTCATATTTTCTCCGACAGCCGCTAAAATGGTAAGCGCATCAATTTTGTCGATAACATCGATCTTACCGGTACTCTGCTCGTAGGCAAACTCTTTTGCCAGCGCGGCACAGGCTTCGTCCGCCATACGGCTTTCAACCACAAAGCAGATGCTGTGTTCGGAAGAGGCCTGAGAAATCATGATGACGTTAATCGATTTTTGCGCCAGGGCACTGAAGAGACGACTCGAAATACCGGGTACACCGACCATACCGCTTCCCTGTACGTTGATCATGGAAATACCATTCACAGATGCGATTCCCCTGACCGGATGTGAAGCATGATTTCGATTGGAGGAGATCAGGGTTCCCGGCTGAACCGAATTGAGGGTGTTTTTGATATAAACCGGGATATTTTTCCTGATAGCGGGCATCAGGGTTTGCGGATGTATGACTTTGGCGCCGAAATAGGATAGCTCCATAGCCTCCTCATAGGAGATTTGCGGCAGGACAAAGGCATCTTTTACCAGATTGGGATCCGCGCTCATAAAGCCATCGACATCTGTCCAGATTTCCACCTGATCCGCATTCAATGCGCTGCCGATGATAGCGGCGCTAAAATCCGACCCCCCTCTTCCCAGATTGGTGGTGACCTCGTCAAGCGAGGAAGAGATAAAGCCGGTAACCAGATAAATGCGATCTTGTTTGGTTTTATCCTGGATCAGCGCTTCGGATTCCTGTAAATGTACGGCGGCGCCGTTATGCTGTTTTTCGGTTTTAATGATGCTGCGGGCATCGATATATTGAACCGGCAGATTGAGCGATTCGCCGTAAAGGGAGAGATACCGGGCGCAAAGTCGTTCACCAAAACTGACGACATAATCGAGAACCCGGAGAGAACATTCATGAACGAGGCTGATGCCATGAATCAGCTCCTGCAGTTCCTGATAGAGTGGATCGATGGCAGACAGGAGGGATAAATCTTTAATCAGCGGTTCAAAAATCGCCGTGTGACGATTTTTCAGATTCTTGAGTATAAACTGAGCCGTTGCCTCTTTTTGTATTGCTGCCTCAGTAGAGGATATGAGTTCATCGGTGGTTCCTGCTGTTGCTGAGACCACCACTATTAGTTTTGTCTCGCCGGCAGATAAATTCTGCTTGATGATATTGAACACGGTATGAATTCGTTCGCTGTTTGCCAGAGAGGTTCCGCCGAATTTGAGTACCTTCATAAATCTGCATCCCTTTATCGAGTTAATAATCATGAATAGGGGTAAAAAAAGCTGACTAAAAAGATATAAATTTTAATTAATAAAGTAAATCCCTAAATGTCAATTAAAATTTTGAAGAGAAAAGTTACTTGCATAACATACGAGAAAACATTAATTTTAATTAAAGATCAAGGTAACGGAAAGAAGATTACGGTGCAGGAATAACAGGTATCTTTTTATTGGAATGCGATATACAGTTTCCAACCGTAAAAGTGATCTTTAGCCCGGGTACAGGATAGGTTCAGAGGGTGGGAAAAAGCAACGGGAGCAAACATGCGATATTATGATGCATATGAAAATCTGCCTGCAGAGGACAAGATAACCGTACAGAGTGAACGACTGCAAAAACTCGTTCATACCGTCTATCACAAGGTTTCCTTTTATCGGAATAAACTGGACCAACTCGGTATCAAGCCGGATGACATACGTGATCTATCCGATTTACAGCAATTGCCCTTTACCACCAAGCAGGATTTGCTCGATAAGTATCCTTTCGGTCTCTTTGCGCTTTCTATTGACGACATTGTCAGATTGCATGCTTCCAGCGGCACCACGGGTCGCCCGACGGTTGTCGGCTATAGCCACGATGATATTGAGCTTTGGACGCACATGGTGGCGCGCACTCTTGTTTGCGCCGGTGTGAGGCGAAATGATCTCATACAAATCGCCTATGGATATGGTTTGTTTACCGGTGGGCTGGGATTTCATTATGGTGCTGAAAAAATGGGTACCACTGTTATTCCGATTTCTGGCGGCAATACCCGCCGTCAGATACAGCTTATGCAGGATTTCGGCAGTACGGTGCTCGCCTGTACGCCCTCTTATGCCCTTTTCCTGGCTGAGGTGATGGAAGAGACAAAAGTAGACACTGAGGATCTCTCCCTCCGCATCGGCATTCTAGGCGCCGAGCCATGGACGGAAAACATGCGCAAGCAAATCGAATCCAAACTCAACATCAAAGCCATCGACATGTACGGTCTGAGCGAAATCATTGGACCCGGTGTGGCCGTAGAGTGTGAACATCAGGAGGGTTTGCATATCAACGATGACCATTTTTTCCCGGAAATTATTGATCCTGACAGCGGCCGGGTTTTGCCCGACGGGGAAAAGGGCGAACTGGTACTCACGACGCTGACCAAAGAGGGGTTGCCCCTGTTGAGGTACCGCACCCACGATCTGACGAGCCTGAACCGGGAACGCTGCAAATGCGGCCGTACGCTGGTGAGAATGGAGAAATGCACAGGTCGTACCGATGATATGCTGATCATTCGGGGAGTCAATATTTTTCCATCCCAAATCGAAAGCGTGCTGCTTGAGATGCGCGAAACGCAGCCGCATTATTTGCTTATCGTTGATCGCATCAATAATCTCGATGTTCTGGAGGTTTGGGTAGAGATCGACAGTCAGTTTTTTTCCGATGAAATCCGTGAGCTTGAATCTTTATCCGCAAGAATTAAGAACAACATTGAAAGCACTCTTGGCATCGGGGTTAATGTCAAGCTGGTGGAACCGAAAACCATCGAGCGCACCGAAGGCAAAGCAAAGCGGGTGATAGACAAGCGAATTTTTTGAGGAGAATGTTCATATGATTATCGAACAATTGTCGATTTTCCTGGAGAACAAATCCGGTCGTCTGACCGAGGTCACGGACACGCTGGGAGCGCAAAATATTAATATATCGGCGCTGAGTCTGGCAGAGACAGCGGAGTTTGGTATATTGCGATTGATCGTAACCGATCCGGAAAAAGCGGCAAGGGTGTTGAGGCAAAGGCATTTTTCGGTCAATCTCACCCGGGTGATTGGTATCATCATTCCCGATGTGCCCGGTTCTTTGGCGAGGGTTCTGAAAATACTCTCCGACGACGGGATCAGCATTGAATATATGTACGCCTATGCATTTGCCGACAAGGCGTCGGTTGTGATTCGTACGGAAAACATTGAACAAACCATCGAAACGCTACAGAAACATAAAATCGAACTGTTGCGCGCCAGTGATGTATACGAGATATAATCACATTTAACAGAGGAGTATCGCCATGGTTTCCTTTTCATCCAGTGCCAATGCATTGCGTTCTTCCGAGATTCGCAGACTCCTGAGTTTGGCCACCCGGCCTGATATGATCTCATTTGCCGGTGGGATGCCGAACAATGATCTCTTTCCCATACAAGAATTGGATGATATCTATAAAAGCTTGAGCGATGACCTTAAAAAAACCGGTTTTCAATATGGACCGACACCCGGCTATCCGCCTCTGATCGATTCAGTGAAGGGGTACTTGAAGGCAAAAGGACTGGATGTTGAAAACAATGATCTGATTATTACCACTGGTTCACTGCAGGCGATCTATCTGATCGCCAAAGTGTTCATCGATCCTCGGGAGACCATTATCACCGAAGATCCCTGTTTTATCGGTGCGGTTGCTGCTTTTAAATCCTTTCAGGCCAATATTCATGGCATCTCACTCGATGATAATGGCATCGATATAGCGTTACTGCGACAGGCATTGGACAATCCCGAATTAACATCAAAGGTTCTTTACATCACACCATATTTTCACAATCCGGCCGGTATCATTTACAGTCAGGCGCGTAAGAATGAACTGGTAGAGACGTTGAAAAATCGCGATATCATCCTTTTGGAGGATGATGCCTATGGCGAACTATATTTTGATGAAGAGGATAAAGAGCTCACCACACCGATCAAATCCTTTGCGGATGAGAGGTTGTCTATTTGTTATACCGGTTCATTTTCAAAAATATTCGGACCGGGCATGCGCCTTGGCTGGCTGCTGGCTCCCCGGGAAATCATCGAAAAATGTTCGCTGGCCAAACAGGGAATCGATGCCTGTACACCCACCTTTACACAGATTCTGGCGAATGAATTTCTCATGCAGGATAAATTATCAGGTTATGTCGCCATGCTGAGAAAGCGTTATTCACAGAGATGCAAAACGACGCTGGCGGCAATGGATCAGTACATGCCGTCGTATTGTCGCTGGACCCGGCCCAAAGGCGGCTTTTACATCTGGGTCACCATGCCCGAACATATGGATGCTACAGAGGTTTTGGAAAAAGCCATCGATCGGGGGACTGTATTCGTCATCGGCAGTGCCTTTGATCCCCAGGGTGAAAACAATCACCGCTTTCGCATATCCTTTTCTCATGTCGATGAGGATAAAATCGAGCAGGGCATTGAAATGATTGCAGCGGCAATCCAGTCCGTCCATCCCTAGTTATGTTCTGAAGAAAATCTTTTCACTCAAAATGATGGCAGAGGAACAATTTGCGGTTCATGATGCCTTTAATACAAGACACCGGTAATGCTAAAATTGCCTTGCAAAGCAGCGGTTGCTTTGACATATAATCTACAAGTTGTGCCGCTTTGGCGATATACAGGAACGAAATAGGCTGATGTTGAAGAGTTAATACTGGCCGAAGCACAGCCATAATCGAGCTGGTCTGAATAATTACCTTTTAAGATATATAGATAGCCCGTACCCGTGTGAGCAGCAAAGTTGAGATTAACGGCCTCAACACCGCTTTTACCCAAAGCGAAATCCAACGGCGTTATTAAGCCACCGCTAAGAGGCTCATTGTCACGCCTGATATTGGGTAAAAGACTTTCGTAGAGAATAATGGAATTACCGCCACTAATCTGTAAAGATGATATCGTTGATGACCCCGTTTGATTCAGAGTTTGTATTTCATTGTTTGAATCATGATCAGAATCATTAATTGCATCCGAGCTTAAATTCCAGACAGAACCATTCCATTTCAATATTTGGCGATACCGATCACACCGCCGGCAACGCGGGGGCCGGCATTGCCTGTCGGTTGTGAGACAAAATCATCCTCATTTTGATGTATGATAACGGCTCTGCCGACAATGGAATAGATACCGTTTAAAGAAATAATTTTATCCACGCGCAGGTATTGCGCGACACCGGTGGAATCCGCGACAATATTACCGAGATCACCGACATGACGGTTTTTATCCTGAGGACGGCCGTGAGGTTTGTCCATTGGATTAAAATGTCCCCCCGCCGAGGATAAATCTTCTGCTGACAAATCTCCGAACTCATGGATATGAAAGCCGTGTTTTCCCGGTGTCAGGCCCTGAATGTCGGCACGAATGTTTACCCCTTCTTCAACAACGGTAAATGTAACGCTCCCGGTGACGTTGTATCCTTCAGCCGGTTGTATGACGACAATCGCTTTTTCCACAGTAGCAACCTGACGCTCGGTTACGGGACAACAAATCCAAACAAATGTAAAAATGATCAGAATAACAACGATAATTGCACTTGCTTTTTTCAACATGTTTGATCTCCTGAACTTTCGATATTATTTGATTGTTTACGATTTTTGCATGTAATATGTTTGATATTGTTACATATAGTAATTTTGATAAATAACATAATAATCCGGGCAAAACACGTTGACCATGGATAATGCAAAGCAAATAAGCCTCAACAAAACACGGTTTATCGATTTTTGTCCGGTTTGAAAAGATCCCGGATTTTCAAAGCATTTTGCGCCGCATATCCGTTCTGATCGTTGTCGAAATAGAGAAAAACAACTTTGTCCTGATCAACCCACTTTTTAATTTTTTCAGCCCAGGACTCCAGGGTTTTATCATTATAACTTCCCTCGTAGGCATCGCCCGGCCCATGCAGGCGGATATAGACAATGTCTGAGGTGATTTCAATCGGAGAGCTCGTATCGGCCAGCTCAAAAACACAAAAAGCGGCATTGTGTTCTTTCAAGATATCATATATTTCATCATGCCACCAGTCCGGGTCACGAAATTCAAAGGTGTACCAG
>CAZMUU010000023.1:0-20974 GCA_964569215.1 uncultured Cytophagia bacterium | reverse complement strand
GCCCGAATGTTGACGCCGCAGAAAGGGCCGGCTTAAGCCCGTGTAAATCCAACTCTGATAAATATCTCCTGTTTCCTTTGCGGTCTGCGGTTTTATATAGTTAAGAGACCTCTACAAAATAGTACTATAAATACTTGTGATACAGCCCCCTATGAAAAAAAACCGAACCACGATCGCGCCGGCCGGCGAAAAAATAAAATGAACAGCTATAAGAATGGATTCACGACCTCCAGCGTTTCAATGACCCGGGAATGATTCAAATCTTCTTTGCGGTTATACATAAACCGCCGCGCTATTCCCCCAGCTCGACCTTAAACTCATAATCCCATTGATCGAAATAGAGATTGCCGCCACGCCATTCCACTTCGCCGCGCTGAAAATCAATGGTTTCAGAGCGTTCGTGAATTTTTGCCGGATAAAACGCTCCCGAATAATCGCTGTTGACGATCCAGCGGTACGCATCCATGCCGCTGAGATAGAACCATTTCACCTCGGGACGTTTGGCGTTTTGCAAGCCATAGGTGACATCCATCGGCACCCAGCCGTAGGGATGGAAATAAATCTCGCCCCAGTCGTGCATGGTCCAGTCGTTCGGCTCAAAATACCAGCCGGACTGCCACCGCGCCGGTATACCATTTAAACGACAGAGGGTGATAAAGAATATCGTCTGCATGCCGCAATCGGCATGGCGGTTTCTGTAGACATAATCGCTGATGTTTTCAAAGGTCGAATACTCGCGCGCCGATGCCCACGGAATATGATCATCGATCCACTGAAACAGTTTTTGCGCGATTCGATAGGGGTTCTTTTCATCGCCGACAATCTCTTGCGAAAGCCGGCGCAATTCCGGTGTAAAAACAATGTGCGGCGGCCGTTCTTTCAGATACATCTCCAGCTCCGGCGATGGTTCGACCGGCGACACGTTATCCGCATTGATCGATCTCCAGGTGGCGTGACTGGTAAAGGCAAAGGAAACGCGAAACACAGTATTCTGATCGGCTTTTGCTTTTTGCTCAAAATAGATGCTCCGGTGCACCGATTCCTGCGGATCTGACAGGATAAAGGCCTGGGGACAGGTCTCGAGCAATTTTATATCAGTCTGTCTCGGCGGAAGGTCTTTGGGAAAAGGCAGCCAGCATCGCAGGATTTCACCGGCAGGGACGGTATTCGCCGGTACGGTAAGGGTATAGGTGATTTTTGGCCTTTTCGGTTCTACCCATTTCTGATCAGTTGATGCGGTACTGCGCACGATCTCGGCAAGATCGGCAATACGGTCATAGCCGGTTGCCGGCGCCGGCGGCTGCTGTTCAGCTTTGATCGCTTTGAGGCGGCTGTTGATGCGGAAGAGATTGTTGACCGCCCACTGGAAATACTTTTTTTCGCCGTCGATGATCATGTATTCAAGGGATTTCTCCGCCTCCCAATTCAGGAGATCGCTCTCCGTTACTTCCGGAAGATATCGCTTGATCTCCTCAACCACCTGCTCGCGGCTTTTGCTAAAATCCTTGCGGATACGGTCGAGTCTTTCGATCTCGAATTTCAGCCACAAGCGCTGAAGCGGATCCATATGCGGCCGGCCGGCGATGGCCTGACGCATGAGGGTCTGTGCAGCACTGAATTCACCCTTATCGACAAGCCGCTCAATCTGCGATTTTAGCATATCAGGACGGGCTTGTAGTGCCACAGCAGCAAAACACAAAATAAAAACGGCTATTTTCATTTTAATCTCCAATACTCTTTTTCATTAACGTGTGCTTCAATGGTATACAACGTTTGTATATTGAATTCAGCATTCATGGCTGCGCAAACCTCACGGGCCAATTGCAGCAGAGCGTATTCTGTATTGCGCAAAAGTATGTCTGCCATCACCTTTTCGATGTCAAGCGTCATTTGAAATGAACCGTTGATAAAAGCGTCGACGTCGTCACCGTAAAATGGAGAAAAATGGGAGCTGAAGAGTTTTTCGGGACAGAGATGCGCAACGCGTACCAGGGTGTCGCGATAAGCGGTAAGATCATCGTATTGCGGCAGCGCCCCGGCAACCCCCCTGCCCATCAAAGAATCGCCGCTGATGACGGTACTTGTGGTGGTATCGAGGACAATGATCGAATCCTTGCTATGCCCCGCTGTCGGTATGAGATTGAGATACCGGTCGCCGACGCGATACGGAAACAACTGGTCAACAGACTCGTCGACTGTTGATTCTTGTCCGAGATTTTCAAAAAAGGCCTGTCTGACGTCGGCAGGAACCGGACAGATATCCTCATAATGTCCGAGGAATTCATCGAATTGCTGTTGATGGTTTTCAATCCAGGCAACCGCAAGTTTATGGGATATAACCGGACATTGAAAAACGCTCTTCAACTCTGCATTGGCACCGATATGATCGTGATGACTGTGCGTGTTGATAATCGCCTGAACACCGTTGACTGTGATGCCGAGCTTTTGAACAAGCGCCCGGATTTGTGCTCCGCTTTTTTCAAGACCGGTATCGATAATCACAGCCTGGTTCCGGGAGACCAGGAGATAAGAGGCGACATGACAATTCTCCGCCAATGGCGTCCGGATGATATAGATATCTTTAGCAATTTCGTCAAATGCTTTCAAGGCATCACCCTAAAATGACGTTCCACCGTTCTACACCCCCTATTCCCTGATGGCGTGCAGTCGGTAGCCGCCATCGATATAAATCGTGGTGCCGGTGACGTAGGAAGCGTCATCAGAAGCCAGATAAACCACGGCTCCGACCACTTCATCGGTCTCGCCAACGCGACGCCAGGGAATATTTCGGGGCCCGAAATCCGGCCCGATATTTTCAATCGCTTCCCGGTTCATATCGGTTAAAATCGCACCCGGAGAAACGGCATTGACGTGAATGTTATGCTCCGCCAGTTCCTGGGCGGCTGCCTTGGTCAGCATCAGGAGCCCGGCTTTGGAAACACAATAGGGCGCAAATCGCTTTCGCGGTACCTGATCGTGTATGGAAGAGATATTGATGATCTTTCCATATTGCTGTTTTTTCATAAAGCGATGCACCGCATGTTTGAGACAGAGAAAGGCACCGCGCAAATTGACATTGATGATCGAATCCCATTCTTCGGCGCTGAATTCCCACAGCGGTTTACCAAACTCGAATCCGGCATTATTAACGAGGATATCAAGACGGCCTGATTGTTGTTCGATATCGTCAAACATGGTTGCGATCTCACGGGCATCCTGCACATCGGCTCTGACGGTCCACGCTTTTCTGCCGGCGGCGCGTATCTGTTCCGCAACCTGTTCGGCGAGCCCGGGTTTGGAGTGAAAGTGCACAAAAATATCAGCCCCCGCTTTCGCCATTCCCAAAGCCAGTGCCTCTCCGATGCCACGGCCGGCACCGGTGACGAGTGCGATTTTATCCTGTAAATGCATATTGACCTCGAATCAGCTTTTCAGTTATTACCAGTTGGGTACCTTAGCATACCACTGTGGTCGTTTCGGATCGGGCGGATATCCATAGTCGCTCTGCGAAAGAGCTTTGTATTCTTGTTCATATCGATTCATTTTCTCTTCATCGAGTTCAACCCCGAACCCGGGTGAGTCCGACGGCGCCATGCTGCCCTGATCATACTGCAACATCGGGCCTTTGATGATATCGCCGGTGAGATGGTGATAATGCGAATCAATGGCATGAACCAGATTGGGCATGGTCACCGCAACGTGCAGCATAATAGAGAGACCGAGCCCGAACTCGACGCCGCTGTGCATGCTCACCGCCAGACCGAGGTGTTTGGCGGTCATATCGAGTACTTTGGTATAGTACAATCCACCCCAGTACCAGGGATCGCTGAGAATGCAGTCGATCGCCCTGCTTTCGACGGCCGGTCCCAGATGTTCGAATTCGATAACGCTCATGTTGGTGGCAATGGGAATCGGAACTTTTTCCCGTACACCGGCAAGGCCGCTGATACCCCAGGTGGGATCTTCGTAATATTCCAGGTCAGAGGATAGCAGTTTCATGCCCATGCGAATAGCGGTCGCCGGCGACCAAATGGCATTGGGGTCGATACGAAGGCGATACTCCGCTCCAAAGGCCTGACGCAGGGCGCGCAGGGTTTCAAATTCATGTTCAGGATCGAATACACCGGCTTTGAGTTTAAGCGTTTTAAAGCCATAACGCTTAACCAAATCGCGGCAAAATCGAACCATATCCTCCGGCGTTGTCACCTCTCCCTCACCCTCGCTATTCGGATAACGGTAGAAGAGATAAGCCGACATGGGTACGCGGTCGCGTACTTTGCCCCCTAAAAGCGCATAAACCGGCAATCCCAGCTTTTTCCCCTGCAGGTCATAACAGGCAAACTCCACCGGTGCCAGCAGCAACGGCTGGCGGGTAAAATAACCGCGCTGGGAAATTTGTATGCGTATTTTTTCGAGATTAAAGGGGTCTTCACCGATCAAAAAGGGTTTTAAACCTTCAAGCGCCGAAGGGGACACAATGCTATAGGTTTCTCCCAGTCCGGTAATGCCCTCGTCTGTAAAGAGTTCAACGATATTGCGAATATAATGCGTCGGCGAGGCGTATGAATGACGCGTTGGTGCCTGAATGGGAATCGCCACGAGCCTTGAACGGATATCGGTAATTTTCATCTTTGAGGATCCTTTTATACGGTAAAAGATTACAGAATACCGTGCTCTTTGATAAACGGAATGACATTGTGGCGGTTTTGAGCACGGATTCCGCCGACAATATATTTTTCCGCTTTATAGCGTTCAATCGACAGGTCGAGAACCTCGCGGGCGATTGGCTTTGGAATGACGATGGTGCCATCGCGATCCGCCACCACAAGATCACCCGGGTTGACAGGTACCAGGTTTTCCCGTCTAAAACCGAAATCGAGTCCCGGCATTTTGATGGCGTCCTGATAATAGTCGATTTGGATATGACCGCGCGCATCCAGGGCACAGTTTCCCTTGCCGAAGACGAGATAATTAAAATCGTCGGCCATGGCATCGAGCTGGGCCTGATCCCGTACAAAGCCGTTGGTAATTACACCGCTGCAGCCGAGCTGACAGGTGGAATTGGACATGATACCGCCCCAGACAGCGGCAAACCAGGAGGGGCTGTTCCGGGGTGCATTGTTGTTGATCACCATCATACAGCCCTCTGCCGCTTTTATCGCCTCGAACTGATCGAAAATGGCGTTGAGCTGTGCCTGACCGGTTTTGCTGCGATCTTTCATCTCACCGAGCTGAACCGTAAATGCCGAATCGATGAGAATACCGCGATCGCTGTTGAGCAATTTAATATCCGCGGAAAGAAAACAATCGCGGGCCGCCAGGATACCATTTTGCCTCATGTAAGCAGCAATTGTTTCATGGCGTTGATCGTACGATTCATTGTCCGGCTTTTGCAGGGCAATATCGATGGGATCATAAAAGAGTGCTGTATAAGGCGGGTCGTTGGGATTATCCGCAATCAGTTGTCTGATCTCGTCGAGCGTATAGGGTCTCTTCATTGTTCTCCTGTCGACATTTTGTTTGTTTCCTGTTCGTTATTGCCACACCGCGGCCATCATATCGCTGAGCAGACAATAATAGCTGTCCCGGGCCGGCAATGAGCGATAGAGTTCGAGATAGGAGCGATCATCCAGTCCGGCTGCCGCCCAGACCAGAAAGGGACGTTTAGTCGGCTCGACCGCTTTGATCTGTTGCAATGGCCAAGATTGCGGCGATTTGATATAGGGTATAAGCGCATCCACTGCTTGTTTCAGGTTTTTGTTGCCGTTTTCAAACGCCCACAGGTCATGGCCCTGCACCTGTGCCATTCTGGCAATGAGCGCCAGGCCATCCATGTTCATCAACGAGTAGGAAAGCGATTTGGTTCTCTCCGCTTCCAGCGGCATCGATCCATCGCTATCGAGTTGTGTGGGCAATAGAACCGTGCGAAACCAGCTCCAGGCCCTGTCCTGATATTCAATATCATTGATCAGAATCGAATAAGCTGCCAGCTGTGCCGTATACCAGGTCGAGTGATTGTTGCCGTATTTTTGCTCCGCTTTGCCCTTGTCGCTGCGGCTGAGCCAGAGCTGAAAATCGGAAAACCACCGGAGAACGGGCTCTTGCCTGTTATATGGCCACAGGCCCGATTTTTGCAGAAAAACAATACCCTGTACAGCGAGGATAAGCGGATTGGTATCGATGATACCGAAATGCCGTCCTTCGGAGCGATTGGGTATGGCCTGGGCATGTTCCAGGTGCGGATTCATGCGCGTTTCTTCATCGACAAACCAGGTATCTAGAATATAGGCGGCACGGTTGGCGCAGGAGGAATCGGAAAAAATATAAGCTGCTGTACCGAGGACAAAAACGGTTTCGCTCATGCTGTGAAGGTCATCGTGGTGCTGATCAAAATAAGCCGGATTGACCTGGCCATCTTTGCGGATATAGGCTGCCGACGTATCGGCAGGGTCGGGCCACCAATAGGGACTCTGGCTGTAGTAGTCGTGTTTATCGTAACCGGTTTTGTGAAAGGTGACGCTCCAGGGTCCAAGGGTCATTGCCGAATCTGCGAGAGCGGAAAGATGCTTGAGAATGGATCGGCTAACCTCATCCTCTGCGGCCGTCAGATTTTTTATAGCACGGGCCTGTGAGGGCGTATAAAAAAGATAGGTTTCATCCAGTATCATTTGTGAAAAAAGGGGAGTGCTGCAGAACAACAACAATACCAGAAAGATCAAAAATCGACTTGCACGCATAAATAGACTCCAGCTCGACAGGGGTTCTTGTCAAATTATAGTATACAACAAGTTGGGAAAAGTATCAACATTTTTCTGGATGGATGACTTTTTGATTACAAGCTGTATCATCGACCCGCTGTCAGACAACCGTTCTTTGCGAAAGCACCTCCTCATTCGACATAACCGGTTTTTAGGGTCGTAACTTTTGGATCATCTGCAGCGGAAAGCTTGCAATCGCATTAATGCTCATTTTTTTTATTGTTACTCGCTGATTTATTTATTACCTTTATGTCCCAGGGCCAATTGCAATCAACACAGACCCGGGAGTTTTCATTGCTCCGCACGTAAAAACAACATTCATTTACCTTTATCGACCCGGCATTTGTATTCTCCGGTCCAAATCAAAACCCGAAATAATGATTTTCCAATAAAGCAACGGAGTAAAACATGAAAAAATACTTGTTAATCACGATTTCTTTTATTGTGATGGTATCCATTGTCCGGCAATTCGCGTCAAAATCACCGCAATCCGAACCCGCGCCGCCGGTTTCAGAGGAAATCTCTGCAGCGGAAGCGGGCAACCACATGGTCGTCAGCATCGATCCGAAGACGAAAGAGATCAAACCCGACGTGCCGATACCGGAGGAGCTGCGCCGGCAGATTAGAGAAATGAGCCGTTTCAGCACCAAAGGTTTGCGGGTTGAAACGCTGCCGGATGGCTCCAAAAGACTGGACCTTGAGGGTCGTTTTCAAAATTATGCCGTGGCGGTCATCGACAGCGCCGGCAGTCACGTCACCTGTGTAACGGCGGAAGAGCTCGAACAAGCGGATGAGCGGGAGGCGCAGGATGAGTAGAAAAACAGCCTTTTTGACCATCACCATCATGCTCTTGTTTTTTGCATCCGCGCCCATGGCGGCTGAATTTGTCATTGTCAACAACGACGCAGCGGGAGAAGGGTTGAACGACCCCACGCCGGTGGCACCGGTACCCGGCAACAGCGGCACAACTCTGGGCCGGCAACGCCTCAACGTGCTGCAGGCAGCGGCGGATGTGTGGGGCGAGATCCTGCACAGCGACGTGCAGATTCTGGTCAGAGCCAATTTCGATACGCTGCCGGGAAACTCTACCTCTGCGGTACTGGGCAGTGCGGGGGCCGACGACTATTATGCTAATTTTAGTAATGCGCCCCGGCAAGATACCTGGTATCCCGTTGCTCTGACCAACAGCCTGGAAGGATTTGACAAAAATGTCGGCAATGAAGACATTAGAGCCCGATTCAACAGCGCTGTCGACGGCGACGACATACTCGGCACGGTGCACTGGTATTACGGCCTCGACGGCAACCGCGGCAGTGATGTCGATCTCTTTACCACGGTTCTGCACGAGCTGGCGCACGGCCTCGGCTTTCAGACCCTGGTCGACCTGGAGACCGGTGAAAAGGCCGGAAATCCGCCAAATGTCTTTGATGATTGTTTCATGGTTCATCTCGAGGATCACAGCCGCGGCGAAACCTGGCCGCAGATGACCAACAACCAGCGCGCCGTCTCGGCCACCGATACCGATGACCTGCACTGGGTCGGCAGTGTGGTTTCGCCCCTCTACTATCTCTACAGCGACGGCATCGGTGCCGGCAATCACTTTGAGATGTACGCCCCGGATCCGCTGCAGAAGGGAAGTTCGGTGGCACATTGGGACAAGGATCTGACGCCGGATGAACTGATGGAGCCTTCATACACCGGATTCAAGGACAATCCCGGCCTGACGGTCGAGCTGATGCAGGATCTCGGCTGGCAGCTCAATGCCAAACTGTCGATCCGGCTTTATCTGGAGGGCGCCTGGGACAGCGGTAACGGCAATATGCGCACCGACCTCTATCAGGGCGATGACCTGCCGCTGACCTCCCCTTATGACGAGGACCCCGTGAGTGTTGCCGGCATACCGGATTCGGTTGTCGACTGGGTGCTGGTTGAGCTTCGCTCCACTCCGGAAGGAGCGGCGGTGGCGCAAAACAGCGCCTTTATCAGCGATAATGGCTATATTACAGAGTCGGGTGAAGACGGAGGCGTTATTTTCGACGTCGATAACAGTGACTACTATGTCGTGGTTCGTCATCGCAATCACATCGACGTCATGAGCTCAAGTACGACCGCTCTTTCAGCCGGTAGCACGGCGTCTTGGGATTTTAGCAACGCTGCGACACAGTTTTATGGTATCGACGGCGGTAAAAACCTGCAAGGCGATGTCTGGGGCATGGCGGTCGGCGATATCAACAACGACGGATATGTCACCAGCATGGACTATAGCCAATGGTACAATGCCGATCATCTCAATCTGAGCGGGTATAGCGACAGCGATTGCAATCTCGACGGCAGCGTTGATGCGGCGGATTATTTGCTCTGGCAGGGCAATGCAGCAACGAACGCGCAAAGCCGGCTGCCATAAACAGCACCGATTCGTGACCGAAATCACCAAACGGGCAGGAATAATTTTTTATCTTAAAGTAACGAATTCATTTCCGCACCAGCGCTTTTTTATACTATATATATAGTATAAAACGGTAAATATATTCGTATTTATGCCGATCCTGAAAGAAAAATCTTGATTGCATGACAAAGAATTAATATAATAAAAAAATACCGTTTTACATCCTCAGGAGGGATTATGCGTTTGCAAAAACGACTTTTCTTAATAAGCATCTTTAGCTTGCTTTTGTTTGTGTTCTCCTTTGCACAGGCTGATGATACACAGTTTCGCCTTGTGGTTTCGCACAACGATGTTGCCACGACTGGTGAATTTCACGCCGATTTGCAGATTAAAATCACCAGCGGCACGACCCCCCGGGTGCTCAATTCGCTGACCGCGGATGTCTATTATCCGGAAGAGCTGTCCACTTACAGCAGCGATCCGGCGACCAGCTGGTTTTCAGCGGATGGGTATATTACCTCGGTGAGCAAGGATTCTTTTTTTCAGACCTCACCGGCGGACACCAGCCTCTTCTATCGCGTGCTGGTGACGGCAGACACCACTGCCGGGGCAACCGTAGGCGATCCGTATGCCGGATTTTCGGTTACCGGAAGCTGGCAAAATCTGGTAACGCTGCGCTGGGATATCGGTTCGATTACCGATTATGATATTTACATCGACAGCCCCACCGACGCAGCCGCCTATTTCGAGCAACTGGTCAGCAGCATTCAGGACACCGTCATCGACTGGAACAGCGACATCAAGAGCGGCGGCGATTTGAAAATCGCTTCCAAGGTTTATCTGGAAGGGCCGTATGGTTCCGGCGTCATGAGCGACAGCCTCAGCTCTTACGGCTGGATTCCCCTCACCTCGCCCTATGTTGATCAACGACAGGTCGCAGCAATACCGGCGGATGTGGTCGACTGGGTTTTTCTGCAGATTCGCCAGGATCTGAACGGACCGGATGTGGCCTCCAAAAGCGTCTTTCTCGAAAAGGACGGCGACCTGATCAACGACGACGGCAGTCAGGCAGAGGTGACGATGAAATCGATCAGCGGCACCGATAATTACTACATGATCGTTCGTCACAAGAATCACCTGGCGGTGATGTCGAGCAGTGCACCGGCGCTGAACACAACCTCCTCCGCTCAGTACAACTTTAGCAGCGGCCAGAGTCAGGCCTACAATTCCGGCGGCGACCCGCCGATGGCCGACCTCGGTTCAAGCGTGTATGGTATGCGGGCCGGGGATTCGGATAGGGATAACGATACCGATATGCAGGACTTTGTTTTATGGTTTGGTGAAAATGGTGGTGCACCCGGCTATACATTAACAAGCGATTTTAACCTTGACGGTGCATCGGACATGCAAGATTTTATAAAATGGTATGGCAATAACGGACAGGGTAGTAAAGTTCCAAACTTGAAATAATTTTTATTAAAATTTTAAGGAGAAAAAAATGAAAAAATTGTTATTGCTGACAATTCTATTATTTTTGTTTTCAAACTTGCAAGCCGCGTTTGATCTTCAGTTTGTGGTCAGTCGAAATGATCAAACTGCTGGAGGAGAGTTTCATGTGTTAGTACAAGTACGTTCGACCAGTGGATCATTTGAGGTTGGTGGCGGAAATTTGGTCTTTACTTATAATAGTTCAGGCCTTTCTTCTCCTACTTTGGAACAAGCTCACAATTTTTCCGGTGGTGCATATGCTCCGATGGGATTATCTGAACCTGCACCTGCTACGGTTTCACTTGATATATTTCGAAATTTGGGGCAAACCGGAACAATCGTTGGTACAAGCTGGGTGAATGTTGCCACTGTTAGCTTTACAATCGACAATACTTCAGAAACATCGAATCTTGAATGGGATACCACTGCTCCCAACGCCACGAATCTTGTTGATGGTTCTTATGTAAATATCTCAATCGGCACCCTCAGTCCCAAAGACGTCAGCCTGCCGGTAGAGTTTTATGCTTACGAGGCCAGGGCGGAGCAGGGGCAGGTGTTGCTGACCTGGATTACCGAATCCGAGATCGACAATCAGGGATTCGATATTTACCGCAGCAGTTCGGCAAACGACGACTATGTCAAGATCAACGGTCAGCGCATTCGCGGCGCCGGCACCAGCAGCGAACGCCACGAGTATTCCTATATCGATGACCGAATCGAACAGGATGGCAATTACTATTACAAAATCGCTGATGTCGATCTTAACGGCCGCACCCGCTTTCACGGGCCGGTTTCCGTTTTTGTCGAAGCGGTACAGATTCCCGAAGAGATGATTCTGGAACAGAATTATCCCAATCCCTTTAATCCGGACACCAGGATTCAGTTCGGCCTCACCGAGGAGAGCCGGGTAAAACTGCAGATTTACAACCTCCGCGGCGAACTGGTCCGGACACTGGTCGACGGCAACCGCGCCGCCGGCTATCACGATATCAGCTGGGACGGCACCTCGGATGCGGGCATCATCATGCCCACCGGCGTCTATATCTATCGTCTGCAGACGGATAATTTCGTCGACACCAAAAAAATGGTTCGCACCAAATAGATAAGCATATATCGATCGTCTATATAAAAAGGCCTGCAGAAAAACAGCTCTGCAGGCCTTTTTTATTACCCGGAATCATCCTCGTATCCTCGTTCCCGGCCGATTTCCTCGTTCCCGGCCTCTGGCCGGGAATGCACCAGGGCGGCTCTGCCTCTCAAAAAAAAACACCCGATCCACACTCAAACCATTTCCAACCCATTACCGGAAATACACAACAGGGCATACGATTAATAAATACCTGCCGCAAAACCAACACCTCAGTGAAGCTACCACACAAAAAAGCGGCAGAGCCGCCCTAAGGGGTTCCCAGTCAGAGACCGGGACCAGAGTATATTTTTTTTCATCCCTTTCGAGAGTTTTATGGTTCTCAAGCAACTTTTCAAGGTACGATTAACAATAATAATTACCTATTCACATAGCGTTGGAACGAGATAAAATTTTCACTTGAAAAAATATCGTTTCTATCTTTTTCAATTTTAATCTTGTTTTCACACAGTCTGAGAGCGTTGGAACGAGATATATGTCGATTCCTGAAAATATTTTTTTCATAGCCACGCCCTTCAGGGCGTGGATTCGGGCTGCCGACTGTTTATCTCCGGACTTTAGTCCGGCGTATTTCCTTTGGTTTTGATTTAGGAATTAAAATATCGCGGGCTTTAGCCCAAGCCCCCGAAAAATTACTTTAACTCAAATCGTGTTTGTGGAGCATGCTCTCTGCGGGCTAAAGCCCGCCTTGATTTTTGCTTTTACTGAAACCACGAGCTAAAGCTCGTGGCAATGAAAACGATGTATTATTATTTCACAGGAGCCTGTCTTAAAAGTATTTATAAAAAAAATTGATAATCCAATGATACCAATTCTTTCTTCTGCTGATCTTTCAACTCGATTTAATACAGAAAGTCTCCCTAAAGGATTCCCGGTCAAACAGCGTGTATAAAAACACAGTATAAGCTCAAAACTGTGCATTTTACATTAAGAATTGATCAAACAAGAAGCCGGGAAGGATACGAAGCAAGAATTCTAATACAATGTTTTTGTGATTTACCCTTTTTTTCTTCGTGGTTCATAACCAACCTTGTAAAACACGATTGATAATGATTATGTTTTCACACAACCCGAAAGACCGGGGACCAGAGTAAAAAGTTGAATTTTGTGCTAATTTTAAACTTGACCTTCGTCCTCGTTCCCGGCCTCTGGGAATGATTATTTCTCTTCGCGTTTCTTCGCATGTTTGGCGGTTCAATTTTTCCGCTCAGAGCTCAAAAGCCGAGCACGCCTTTTCCGCAATCGCTTCGCCGATGCTGATGGCGGCCGTGGCTGCCGGTGAGGGGGCATTGAGCACATGAATCATCTGTTCGGCTTGTACGATGCGAAAATCATCGACAAGCTTGCCGTCGGGCTCAAGGGCCTGGGCGCGAACACCGGCGCCTCCCGGCGTTACGGCATGCCGGTCAATTTCCGGAATCAAGCGTTGCAAAGCGCGAACGAAGGCGCGTTTGCTGAAGGAGCGGTAATATTCGCCGACGCTCATTTTCCAGTATTTCATCGCCATCTTCCAAAAGCCGATATAGGTCATATACTCCACCACATCCCGAATCGAAAAACTCAGTTTTTTATAGCCCTCGCGTTTGAAGGCGAGCACGGCATTGGGACCGGCTTCTATACCACCGTGAATCATACGGGTAAAATGCACCCCTAAAAACGGAAAACGCGGATCCGGCACCGGATAGATCAAATTTTTCACCAACCCTTCAAAATCCTTTTTAATTTCATAATATTCACCGCGAAAGGGTATAATCTGCAGGCCCGGATCAACACCACACTTTTTGGCGATTCGATCCGAATAGAGTCCGCCGCAATTGATCAGATATTTTGCGGTAATTTTTCCCCGGGATGTATTGAGAACCAATTCACTGTTGCGTTTTTCAACGCCGAGAAACCTTGTGTTGGTTTGAATATCTCCTTTTTGTTTTCTCACCTCATCGGCAAAGCGTTCGCAAACCTGGACAAAATCGACTATGCCGGTTTGCGGCACATAGAGGCCGGCAATACCGCGGACATGGGGTTCGATGTCCCTGATTTCATCCGGTGTTATTTTTTTCAGCCCGGTCAATCCGTTTTCAGAACCGCGTCTATAGAGCTCTTCGAGCGCCGGCAGCTCATCTTCTCTTGTGGCGACCACTACCTTGCCGCACTGATCGTGGGCAATGCCATGTTCTTTGCAAAATGCATACAAGGCCTGCCGTCCCTTTACGCAATTTCCTGCTTTCAGGGAACCCGGTTTATAATAAAGACCGGAGTGAATCACACCGCTGTTGTTGCCCGTCTGATGCATGGCCAGGCGTTCTTCTGCTTCAATGACCAGGGTTTTGGCTTGCTTGCAAATCGCCATCGCCGTAGCAAGGCCGACGATACCGCCGCCGATTACGATAATATCATAGTTGTGTTCGGACATACTTGACTCCCGTTATAGATGATGTTAGGCCTAATCCTGCCGGACACAGTCCGCAAGAGCGTTTTCAATGCGTTTGTATTTAAATTCAAAGCCGGAAACACGCAATTTTTCCGGAACACATCTGGTGCTGGATAATACCATGGTCTTGCCCATCTCACCGGTTACCAGCCCGAAAACAGAGCCGGGAATGTGAAACACAGCCGGGCGATGAACCGCTCCGGCGAGCGCTTTGGTCAGATGCGCATTGGTTACTGCCTGAGGGGCAACCAGATTCACAGCATCGCTGAGCGAATGATGTTTTATAATATGAATAACCGCTGCGATCCAGTCCTGTAGATGAATCCAGCTGAGATACTGATCGCCGCTGCCGATTTTAGCCCCCAGTCCCCATTTAAACAGGGGAATCATTTTCTGCAAAAATCCTCCGTTTGGTGAGAGCACGACGCCGCTGCGCAAAAAGACCACGCGTTGACAAATCGTTTTCAACACAGTTGCCTGTTTTTCCCAATCGGCACAAGTTTTGGCAAGAAAGTCATTGCCGCGCGGACAGGATTCGTCAATCATTCTATCCCCCTGGTCGCCGTAATAACCGATAGCAGAAGCGTTGATAAAAAGAGCGGGTGGTACCGGCATTCGGGAAACGGTATCAGCGAGCAAACGCGTGGAGCGGATCCGGCTGGAATAAATTCGTTCTTTTTTCCGACGTTTCCATATACCAAACAGATTTTCTCCCGAGAGGTTGATCAAAACATCAACAGGGGGCAAATCAGGTTTGACGTTATTTTTCGGAGACCAGTAGATATGACCGGCATCTGCGAGTTGCCGCCGGCGAACCAGGGTTATGATTTGCATATTGCGTTCTTGCAATTCTTGTCTCAGAGCGTTTCCGAGAAATCCACCGGCACCGCTTATTGCAATCTTCATATTATTCCTCAATCGCTAATGAATACGGCAAGATTTTTTGGGGCCGTACAGATATAAAATATATGAAATTTTTTACTTTTTTTTCTTCAAAATTATGTTTTTATTCTAGTAATTATTAAGAGGGAAATCAAGGAAATTTACAGCAAACAATGTCAAAACCAACAAAAATCCTCGTCGATGGCCATGTGCATCTCTATCCTGTATATGATTATGGCAAAGCCATCATAGCGGGGATGCAAAATATTTCTAAATTGAGCCACACACCGAATTGCAGCTTTGTTTTTTTACTCACCGAACGGTCGGACTGTCACTTTTATCGCGATGTGACGGAATCGACCCTTGCCGGCAACAATGATCTTGTTATTAAAAAGAACGAACAGGATCACTCCCTCACTGTCACGTCACAAAAGAATGAACAGGTGTTGTACATCATTGCAGGCAGACAAATTGTATCCAGAGAAAATCTTGAGATTTGTGCTCTGTTTACGGATTGCTCCATTGATGATCGACAACTATCTACAGAAGAACTGATCCACACTGTTCTCGGCTTTAATGGTATTCCGGTCATCAACTGGGCGCCGGGCAAATGGTTTGGCAGACGTGGTAACCTCGTGAAGAGTTTATTGTACTCCTACACGCCAAAGCAGTTATGGATAGGAGATACCACGATGCGTCCGCAGTTATGGCCGACCCCGACGCTTATGAAAAAAGCGCAGCAACAGGGATACCATTTAATCGCAGGCTCTGATCCCCTCCCCTTTAAGGAAGAAGAACGGATGCTCGGTTCTTATGCTACACTTGTAGACGGAACCCTCGATCCCGCAAGACCTGCTGCTTCGTTGAGAGGCATACTTTTCTCCTCCGGGAATGTCATGCCATTGGGCAAACGAAGTCGATTGTTCACGTTTTTGCGACGTCAGGCAAAGATCATGTCGAACAAAAAGAGACGGTAACCACCACTTATTCTACGAGGGCATTTTCAACATGAAGTTCGCGAACAGGTACTATTGTCCCTATTGCAATAGCCGTGATGTTGTACGCATTCGAAGGAAATCCTGGATGCGTGCATGGCCGAAGAGCAGGCGGTATTATTGCAATGATTGTCATCATAAATACCTCACGGTTCTAAACATCGTCGCCGTTAAAAGCCAATGAAAACAAGGCGGTTAAAAAATCCTTCCTTGTAATTTTGAATTTTTTTTCCCATATTTAAGTTTGTTTCCGCCGGAACCAGGTTCCGGGAAGAGCCTGACCGTTTATCAAAGAGAGAGTTTCAAGGTCGTTAATGGATATTAAGAAAAAAGAGATAAAAAACCTGGCAGAGGAAAACACCTTTCAATATGGGAAACAGATCAATGCCGCGGGCAAGGTCCGGCTTATCAACGTCAAGATCGAAAGTCTGGATGCGGTGGTGAAAGGGATACATCCTTTTCAGGTCCATGTAAGCAAAAAAAACAGCACTATTGATTCGTATTGCACCTGTCCGAAACGAAAAAACTGCGAACACGTTGTGGCTGCTCTTTTTGCGGCGATCGACTATTCCAGCAAACATCAAAAACAGCTGGTACGGGAAAAAATGCAGCCGCAATGGCAATCCTTTTTCAAGGGCATTGTCCGGGAGAATGGAATACATCATTTGGAGGATAGAGAGCAGAAATGGCAGCTCGTATATCTCTTTTCGTTCAGTGCGGAACATTATTCCATTCTACCGCAAAAAGCTTATATCAAGGGCAGCGGTGAATTGGGAAGGTTTTCCAGCATCGGTCAATTCGATGATATTGACAGCGATGTGCGTTATCAGCCGGCTGATCCGATGTTGATCGCATATTTGAGGCATATGGGATTACGTCAAAACTTTGATTCCAGTACCGATTGGGTCGAAAGTCCGGTGGACAATCGTCCATTTCAAGTTTCATATGGGTCGACACCGGGAAAATGGATAGAGTTTCTCAAAGAGAGCAAACTTTTTCTCCGTATCGACGATACGACTGTGGAACCCATTCAGATCTCGGACAAACCCTGCCGGATCAGATTCGAATTCGACAAAGAAGAAAAAAATTATAGTCTCAAGCCGCTCATTGAAATCAACGGTGAGTCCATCACTCTGGGCAAGCAGGTTTTTATATTATCCGGCGAGCCGGTTTGGATTTTTTACAATTTTAAAATATACCGGGTCGAAAATGTTTCTAATCCCGATTTCATACAGCCTTTTACGCAAAAACATCTTTCCGTAAAAATCCCGCAAAAGGAATTACAGGAATTTTTAATGACCGCGTGGCCGAAACTGAGCAACATCACCGACCTGCCGATTCCGCAGGATTACAATGTCACCACGTTTTCATCCATTACACAAAAGCGTATTGTTTTTCGCTCGACTTCGAGCCGGTTATATATTTATCTTAGATTTTTATATCATCATTATCAGGTGGATTATCACAATCCCTATAAAAATATCATCAAAACAAAGTCCACCGATGCTTTTGTCAAGATAAAACGTGATATTGAAACGGAAGAGAAAATCGCTAAAAGTCTTTATGAAAGCGGTCTCAAAATAGAAAAGGGGATATTGTATATAGAAGCCACAAAGGCGAATGAGTGGCTGGCCCTGAATTTATCGAACTTGCTTGCCTCGGGCTACCAGCTCACCGGCATGGATCAGCTGAAACGGTACAATATTCACACCGGCAATCCGGTGGTAAAAGTAAACGTCTCGACTGATATAGACTGGTTTGATCTGAACATATCCATCACCATTGCCGGCCAACCGGTACCCTTGCAAAAACTGAGACGGTCAATCAACCAGGGCAAAAAATATGTCAAACTCGGCGATGGCTCGCTTGCTATTCTGCCCTCAAACTGGATCAAGCGCTTTGCGTTTTTGTTCAATTTTGCAAATATGGACAAGGACAATCTCCAGCTCCCCCGCTCCCAGTTATCTTTAATCGATACCTTGTTTACTGAAGCTGAAATGGCAAGGGCGGATGACGCTTATTACAAAAGCATAGAAAAATTGAAAAATTTCAATAAAATTCCTCAGGCAAAGATTCCCGAGTCGCTCAGCGGTACATTGCGCCCTTATCAGCGAGCCGGGTTCGACTGGCTTGAATTTTTGAGAGAATTCCAGCTCGGCGGCTGTCTGGCGGACGACATGGGGCTGGGCAAAACGCTGCAGGCATTAACGGTTTTATTATCGGCTAAAAATAAAGGCATCAACCGCTCCAGCCTGATCATCTGTCCGACATCGGTTGTTTTCAACTGGTACAACGAAATAAAAAAATTTACGCCCGACCTTGAGGTACTGCAGCACACAGGGCTCAACCGGGACAAAGAGTCGCAACGCTTTCAGGACTATGATATCATTCTGACAACCTATGGCATTTTACGGCGGGATATCGCGCTGTTAAAAAGCCATACCTTCTATTACATCGTACTGGATGAATCACAAAAAATAAAAAATCCGGCTTCCCAGACAGCAAAAGCGGCGAGATTATTAAAAGGCGAACACCGGCTCGTCCTGACCGGCACGCCTCTGGAAAACAACATTCAGGAGTTATGGTCGCAGTTTTCATTTTTAAATCCCGGTCAACTGGGGTCGCTCTATTTTTTCCGCAAGAATTTCGTTGCTCCGATTGAAAAGGAAAATGACCCGGAAGCCCTGTCCTTTTTAAAAAAACTGGTTTTTCCGTTTATCCTGCGACGAACCAAGGATAACGTTGAAAAGGACCTGCCTCCCAAAACGGAGCAATTGGTATATTGCGGTATGAACGATCAGCAAAAAACGATCTATGATCACTGGAAGGATCATTATCGTTCGCTATTGCTGCATAAAATAGATACCCGGGGCATGGACAGCGCCAGGATCAACATCCTGGAGGGATTGGTGAAACTGAGGCAAGTCGCCTGCCACCCCGCTCTGATCGATCAAAACATCACCGAAGATTCGGGTAAATTCGAATATGTCAAAGAACTCATTGAAGAGATCCTTGCCGAGAATCATAAAGTTCTCATTTTTTCACAATTCGTCAAGATGCTCAGGCTGCTGCTCAACTATTTTGACCACAACAAAATTCGCTATGAATATCTGGATGGTCACACCCGAAATCGCGAAAAGGTTGTAGAGCGTTTTCAATCGGATGATTCGATCAATGTTTTTCTGATCAGTCTGAAAGCGGGAGGAACGGGTTTGAATCTGACAGCTGCGGATTATGTCATTCTCTACGATCCGTGGTGGAATCCGGCGGTGGAGACCCAGGCAATGGACAGGGCACACCGTATCGGACAGAACAAAAAAGTCTTTGTATACCGGTTGATCAGCAAAAATTCTGTTGAAGAAAAAATGCTCGAGCTGCAAAACAAAAAGAAAAACCTGGTTTCCAATATTATCGCCACAGACCGTTCCTTTTTCAAGGACCTCAGCCGCGACGATATCGAAATCCTTTTCAGCTGAAACACTCGATAAAAACCATCTCGCACTTTTCCGCTTTTATCATCCCCCGACGAAAAAATCAAAATCTTTTCAGGTTTGACCAGTGAAAGGTCCATTCCGGCGTTTTAAGGAACCCCTTTTCCTCAACCGGATACCACGGACTCTTTTTCTCATTATTCGGATTCCTGAGAATATGGATTTCCTGAGCCGGCATGTAGCTTTGCACCAGCAGGATGGCTTTTTCGAAGGTCAATTTGTGTTCGATAATGTCGACAACCATTACCGCATGCCCGGGAAACCCGCCCTGGATAAAAATATCGCCGACCTGAATATCCAAAGATCGCGAAACGGGATAGAGTTCTCTGGAAAGCGAGTAACTGCCTGCATACATAAACACGGTCTGCAGATAGGTGCGAAAACTCTTATAGGAAACACCGGTTCGATCCGTCTGAATCCAGGATACATGATTTCCCTTGACCTGGGGCCGGACACCATCGATCCAGTCGCTGTATGACGCCAGATCTTCGGAAGTAAAATGAAAGGCAATCTCATCGTAGCGCTGAATACTGAACAAATATTCTGCGCGTAACCTCATAATGGCATCAGCACACTGCTGCAGATTGCGAGAGCCGACATCAATCTTGAGAACGCGATAGTGGGCGTCCTGATTGGGTTTGACTCTGCCATCATAAAGAAAAACCGTATTATTTTCAGTTTTAAGGGGCAATTGTCGCAACCAGGCGGCGAAGGTGCCTTCCCGAACCGGTATTCGGTTATACTCCGGAAGCACCGGAATATCAGCAACCCGAAAAGATATGGAATCAGTCACATCGAGCCAGGGATAAGGTGCCTGGGGATAAGCAGGCACGTCAGCCAGGGCAATCGCCAGAGCCAGAAAAACGAATTTGATTTTCATCGACATGATTATTCCTCCATTTTCAATCAACGGCCAGGCAAAACCGGGAGTGGGCATCCAGACTCAATTTAGCGAGATCAACTGACAGCTGAAATATATCCCTGTCATATTCATCGATAACCCTTTCGAGCTTTTGCCTGAGCTGTTCATCAAAAGGTGAAGCGATTTGATTGGTGTGCCCCATGCCCAATTGCACGCCGATATCATAGACGACCTGTGCCAGTTCGGCGACAGTATGAAATGTCGTTTCGATATCGACTTCCTGATAATTATCCACCCAACCGTGCACCCAAAAGGTTTTTTGGCGATAGCGAAAATAGCCCAAATATTGAAAGGGTTCATAAGCGATTCGGGCCTGGGCAATCAGGATGCGAAAGGGATCGAATTTAGACCCCCGATTGATACAGGGGATTGGGTTGAGATCGCGTACCTGTTTAATCTCCAGAATTTGATCATCCAGAGGTTCCGGTCCGGGGCCGCGTATTCGCAATAAATACTTTGTATCGAGAGCGCTTCCGA
>CAZMUU010000022.1:0-21730 GCA_964569215.1 uncultured Cytophagia bacterium | reverse complement strand
GTGGAAGCCCTGTTCTCAACAAACGGGGAGAATTGATAGGATTGCTCTTCGACGGCAACTATGAAAGTATCGTTGCAGATTATATTTTCGACGAACCCATGACACGGTCAATTTGTGTAGACATTCGCTATGTCCTGTGGCTGATGAAAAAAGTTGACGGTGCTGAAAATCTGCTTAAAGAGATGACCCTGTCATCATCAGTACAATAAAAACATAGGATAGAAAAAATGGCTTCCCGGGTTAAAGCAAAGATTGAAGAACTCAAAAAAGAGATCGATTATCACAATTATCGCTATTATGTCCTGGATGATCCTGAGATATCCGATGCGGAATATGACCGTCTTTACAGGGAATTGACCAGGCTTGAAACAGAGAATCCGGAGCTCATTACTCCGGATTCTCCTACCCGCCGGATCGGCGCCCCTCCGCTGGAGTCCTTTAATACCATCGACCACTCAATCCCGATGCTGAGCCTCGATAACGCATTAAATGAAAATGAGATACGGGAATTTGACCGGAGAGTTAAAAGGCTGTTACCTGAAGAAAAAATCATCGACTATATTTGTGAATTAAAGCTGGACGGCGTTGCCATAGAACTCGTTTATGAAAATGGCCTGCTCATCAGTGGTTCGACGCGCGGGGACGGCATCACCGGAGAAGATGTAACCCACAATACGAAAACCATTAAATCCATACCATTACTCCTCCGGGGAGACAACACCCGGGGCAGAATCGAAATCCGCGGTGAAGTGATTATGGTCCACTCGGATTTTGAACAGCTCAACGAAAAACGCCTCAAACATGATGAACCGGCATTTGCAAATCCGAGAAATGCTGCTGCCGGTTCTCTAAGACAGCTGGACTCTGCGATTACTGCAAAACGACCTCTCGTGTTTTTCCCTTATGGAGTAGGTGAGTTTAGCAACCAATCGGGCATTGCAACACAATCGGATTATATCGACAAATTTAAAGCGTTTGGATTTAAAGTCAACCCGCACACAGTGCATTGTCATGGCATTGATCAGGTCATTGAACAACATCACGTTGCGCTCGATCTTCGCGAAAAACTGGATTATGAAATTGATGGATTGGTCGTCAAAGTCAATCGCCTGGACCTGCAATCAATTCTGGGGATCAAAAGCAAAAGTCCCCGCTGGGCCATCGCCTATAAATTCCCGCCCCGCCAGGAAACCACACAAATACTGGAAATCGTCGCCCAGGTCGGCCGAACCGGAACGCTTACCCCGGTTGCCAATCTCAAACCGGTTAAAGTAGGGGGCGTTGTCGTCAGCAGGGTGACGCTGCATAATCAAGACGAAATCGACCGTAAAGATATACGTATCAACGACTGGGTGGTGATAGAGCGTGCCGGAGATGTCATCCCAAAAGTGGTTAAAGTGATAAAATCACGCCGTCATGGCGGGGTGCTGGTATATTCTCTGCCGCTATAATGTCCGGTCTGCAACAGCGACTCGTTCAAGCCGGAAGATGAGGTAGCCCGCCGATGTATCAATCTCGCCTGTCCGGCACAAGTAAAGGAACGCATCCTCCATTTTGCCGCAAAACCGGCTATGGATATTGACGGACTGGGGGATAGGCTGGTTGACCAATTGGTAGACAAACATCTCATAGAGACGGTAGCCGATCTGTATAAACTCTCGGTTTCACAGCTGCAAAAACTTGAACGCATGGGCCAAAAATCAGCTGAAAACATCATCAATGCAATAAACAACAGCCGGCAACGCTCGCTGGACCGGCTGGTATACGCCTTGGGCATACGTTTCGTCGGTGAACATGTTGCCCGTATTTTGACACAGCACTATACCCGTTTGAATCAATTAAAAGAGGCGAGCAGCGACGAATTGATGGTAATTCCCGAAATCGGCCCAAATGTTGCAAAAAGTGTTGTTTCCTTTTTTCAAAATCTGCAAAATCTGCAAATTATAAAAGAGCTCGAAGAACAGGGCCTGAATATTAAGGCGGAACAAACAGATAAAAGCACCGTTCTTGATAATAAAGTCTTTGTTTTTACGGGTGCTCTGACGAGCGTCAGCCGTAGCGAAGCCAGGCGCTTGGTGGAGAATGCAGGCGGACGAGCCGCCTCTTCAGTCAGCAAAAACACTGACTATGTCGTCATAGGTGACAATCCGGGTTCAAAAGCCGACAAAGCCAGGGAGTTGGGTGTCACCATAATTTCAGAGGAAGAATTTTTGAAACGAGTCAACAAGGCTTGGCAGCAATCGAAGAAGGCAAGATAAACATGAAAAAATTAATCATCATTATACTGTTCATGACGCTTTTAAGCGCATGCAGCAATGCTCCCAAACAAAATTCTTTGGCATTTGTGACCTTTGATGAAGAGATGTCGCTTGGGAAACAAATGGTCATTGAAAGTGCGCGGCGATTCAAATTGATCCGCAACATGAAAATCAATGACTTTGTCAACAGGCTGGCAAAAGAAATCGGCCTCGTTTCCGATTGGGATGGATTGACCTATACGGTCTATGTAATCAACGAACCGGATGTATGCCACTTTTCTCTGCCGGGAGGGCATGTTTATCTTTTCCGGGGAATTTTAGATCAGGCTGAAAATACGGCGCAGATTGCCGGTATTATCGCGCATGAAATAGCACATATCGCCCACCGGCATGGGGTGGATCGCTTATCGCAAAAGTATGCTTATGCCTTGGCCGCTCAGAGTGTTATCGGTGAAAATCCCGAGATCGCCTCGCACCTCATTCGCAATCTGTATACTGAGGCAACCATTCTGGATTACCCAAAAGAGTACGAGTCTCTGGCCGACAAAAAAGCAATTCAGTATTGCTGGAAAGCGAATTATGCTCCTGCTGAATATGGTCGCTTTATTCGAAAATTCTATCTCCTGGAAGCAGAGCAACCCGAAAATTTCAGGTTGCTCCTCTATACACATCCGGACAGCCGTGAACGCTATCAGTTTATCAGGAAGGAGCTAAAAGGCGTGCCGGAAAAGCAGTCGCTGGAGAAAGGCTTGAATGAATTCAAAGAGATTAAAAGTCTGGTCCAGCAAATCCCCTACTAGTTGCTGTCCGAACATACGATATCACCCTTTCTCCGTATCACCTTACCAGTATCAGCTTTTTGGTCATCTTGATATCCGGTGTAATCAGTTGATAATAGTAGACACCTGCGGGCAACTCTCTTGCGGCATTATTATGCCCATTCCAGACAACCCGGTGCTTACCCGGCTGAAAAGATTGGTTGAGCAGGGTCCTGACAAGTTGCCCGATTGTATTGTATATATTCAACATGACATGAGTTTGTTCCGGCAGAGAAAAGGAAATGGTGGTGGTTGGATTGAACGGATTAGGGTAGTTTTGCATCAAAGCATAATCCGATGGTTTGACAGCATCTTTATCACCCACATCCGTGGTGTTCTGGATGTAGAATTTACCATTATTAACCGTTACAGGAAGATAGATGGTCTGATCCTCCTCTTTATGAACAATTACCGAGTTGTCCACAATCAAATCCAGCTCCTGACCATGCTGTGCTTCCGGTGAAATGCTAAAATAGACCTTAAATATCTCACCGCTATCCGGTTGAATGGTGGTTCCGTCGAGAGACAATAGAAGAATAGTCAGAACGCCGTCATTATCCTGTGGGACGATGGTAAAATTTTCCGTTCTTTCGGTAGCTACAACGGAATCCGGAACCAAGAGATCAGGATCATCAGTTAAATCCAGCTGAACGCCACGGACGGTAACATCATTTGCCAGAGAAACGTGTATTACATTTTGAGAAGTTCCCGCTGCGCCCACATTTGAGCCTACTGTAAGATCAACTCCGTAAGCAGCGAGAGATATAATGAAGCAGAGAATTATCGTTAATATTCTTTTCATAATACTCACCCGCCTTAATCATTTAATGTATTCAGGGAAAAAGAGCCGGGAAAAGATTCCCGGCTCTGTAAGAGGTTTAAGGAAAAGCCAGATCGTAAACAGCAATCAAGTCGTAGATGTCTATATCGCCGTCGTTATCCATGTCGCCGCTTTGCATATAGCTATCAGGCGGCTCCAGACCAAGCACAATATTCGCCATTTTTTGTACATCGGCATCGTCGACTGTGTCAAATGGCGTAACCAGGTCTCCTGCCTTGACATAGTAGAAATGCCCTTCTGTCAGCTGAGCAACAATCGGCCCCTGATCGACGGCGGATGCCAGTACGTTGGTCAAAAACATCTCCGAGGCCGTATTGATCAAAGTGGGATCATTGGCGATATCATAATAAATCTCGACAATCGTATCATCACTACCGGAACTGCTGGGAGGAATATAATTCGAAATGGGGACAATACCAATGGTAACATAGTTTGCATCGGCGATCGCCCGCATGGTAAAATTTTTGGCACGGCCCACTGCACGTACTTTAATAATTGGCGGTGAAACGCTGTTGTCGACAATCGGAATAGAAAGTACGCTCTTTGAATCGGTTACCCGAAAGGCGATCATGTTTATGTTCACCTGATTCTTCAGACCGATCCGCACGATATTATCCGTCGTCCCCGGTTCACCGCTGGCATCTTTGACGTAAAGATGTGCCAACGCCGAAATTTTAAAATATGCACTGGTATCAGAATAAACCTGATCCAGTACCGTCTTTTCAACAATAATCTGAACACTGTCGGCTATTAAATTGGTCGGAATCGTCCACACATAGCTTCCCTGGGATGCCGATAGAGAACCCTTGACAAGAGTTCTTGTAGAGCCACCGTCGAGAGTATAGTAGAGATCCACAAAGTTAATCGAACTGGAGGCGTTCCAGTTAATTAACTGTGAGGTTCCGATAATCCAGTTTTCGCCTCCCTGGGGCCGTGTAATGGAAACCGTCGGAATATCTTCCTCGATCTCGAAATCATCGTCACTGACATCATAGGGCAGGGCTGCACCGGCATTTACAACCTTGATGCGACAGGTCGTTGTGGCCACATCCGGTACCGTCCAGGAATAACTGCCGTTGTTGGTTACGCCCATTTCAACGACCTGCCAGTCCTGTCCCGAATTATCCGAGAAATATATATCAACCGTGGCGCCATCAAAATTATGATTGGTCCAGTTGATGGTCTGGGTACTGTTGCCGGTATATTTTTCACCGCCGTTCGGGGCCGTAATGCTGATATACGGAGCCTTGAGGTGGAATGATTCAATGAATACATTACGGTCGGTGGGATCTCCATAGAGAACCACACCAGCATACTTGTTGGCGACATTACCCTGTAATTTATTGACATCGGTAACCGTTCCATCGAATTGTCCATTGATATAAACATCAAAATGATGTCCGCTGGCATCGGTTCGCGGTTTGATGGTCAATGTGTCGCTGGGTTGAGCGTACGGCTGTTGTGGAAATTTATTGGTTTGAATGGCATTGATGACCTGCCCGTTCTGAATCTCATAAAGCTTGATGGCTCCGTAGCGTCTGTACACAAGATAGCCATTCGCTGTTGAAGAGGGTTGGTCCAAATATACCGCGATACCACCCGAGTTGGTTCCTTCGACATTTGCTGAAGCCGCCCAGAGAATGGAAACCTCAAACGGATTGGCCGCGGCTTTGTAGGTAGCGAGAAAATCCCAGGAAGCGGAATCAGCGGTATTAATCAACCGTCCAGCTGACAGCGAGAGAAAGGAATTCGCGCTCCAGTTGGCGCCCAGAGTTGCCCGGTTGAATTCATCGGTTAATACCTGAGAATTTGCCTGAACAGCAACAAAAAGCAATATAAATAAAAAGACTTTCAGTTTCATGATCTATACCTCATTGTTTATATTTACTTGTAAATTACTTCATTACCGCCAGTTTTTTCGTGATGACCACATCACCGGCGATCAATTTATAAAAATAGACGCCAGAGGCAACATAGCGACCCTGCTCATCATAACCGTTCCACTGAACGCTATAATGTCCGGCTGACCGTTGCCTGTCCTCGAGCACTTTAACCAATTGACCATTTGTATTGTAAATCGCCAGACGTACGTTTGTGCTTTTTTCCTCGAGCGGTGGAACGTCATAATTGATCACCGTAGACATGTTAAACGGATTGGGATAATTCTGTTCAAGAGCAAATGTCTCGGGTATATAGCTTTCCTGTTGTTTATTCTCGCCAAAAATGGTTTGGATTTTCCGGACTTTTTCTCCACCGGCCAGGGCCTGGATAACGTGAATATGTTCATTGTGATCCAATTCTTCATTCACCCGAACCGAAAGCTCGAAAACGTTTTCTCCCTGAGAAAGCACCGGTTTTCCATCCATGCGATACAGCATTACATTCAAAGAATTTTCCGTATACTTGAAAGAGGCCTTGACTTCAGGAGCGAGATTTTCAATCTGAGATTTTGCCAGGTGTATCTTGTTGCGGTTATAGTTAAGACTAAGCATAAGGCCGTGCAGATCCTCCGTACTGCGCACGACAACCGGAACTTTGGTTTCACCAATAAAATTATTGGGCAAAATACCAACATCAATTCGGGCACTGCTGTTCACAGATTCATCTATGATCGGAACAGACATTTGCGAAAACGTCACCGTACCCAGCAGAGCCAGGTCAATGGCCTCGATGATGTCAACCATGTCGATAACCCCATCGCCATTAAGATCTCCGGACCAGATATCATACTCTGTAGCAGCGGGAGGACGATTTAATACAATGTCGATCATCCTGAGGACGTCGAACATATCCACTCCGATAAAGGTGGTATCCACATCTCCTTTTGCTCCAAGCCAAAAATAGCCATCTTTGATGTTAAATGCCTCGGCCAGATTTTCCATATTGGAGATGGCAACATTGGCGAGTCGAAGCGTTGCCTTGGTTTTGGCCGGTGCATCGGCATTCACGTCGCAGATCACCTTCAGCAAATCCGCAGCTGTGCCGGGTAATAGATATCGATCGTCACCGGTCTGATTGGCTTTCGGAATCAATACCACCTTTACTCCGCCTTCAGCTGTCGCCGTACGAAAAACCCGAAATGTATTTGTCATAACCTGGGTTTGCACATTGGTCACCGTAATCGATTCGGGTAAATCCGTCAACACAAAACTCATACCTCGTACTGTGTCGGCATTGGACATCTTGATCATGAACTCTTTGTTTGTCGATCCCGGCAATCCACTGCTGTGCGTTACGTATAGCGTATCTGAATTGCCGCCAAACGCCACCGTCATAAAAGAGATCATTCCGATAAAAAAGAGTTTTAACGCGAGTTTCATCATTCCCTCCGTTATCTGTTAAAAAATGAATTACAAAAAAAATGTCTTGCTGCGGTACGAGGTTGCTCTGTCTCTCTGTGATACGCTACACCAATCTGATACACCGGATTTCTCGCAAAAGGCAATTTTATGAAAATGCACATGTAGAGAGTTAAATTGTAATTGCTATATTATCAATGTTTTGTAATGACAGTTGCTCGTGGCCAGTTTTGCATTGGTATCACGTTTATTATGTTTTTGCAATGAACATGCCAAACAATAAAACATTTTAATTGGATAGTACATTTTCTTTTAATATATTATTAATTACTTTATACCAAAATATATGTGTATTGGATCACAAAACGAGCTAATAACTTCCAAACAGGACTTTCAGTATGAAAAAGCTACAAACCTATAAAGTCACGCCGTCATTACCCCAGGAACTCCAGGCCTTGCAAACCCTGGCCAATAATTTTTACTGGACATGGGATCCTGATTTACAACATCTTTTCAGGCGCCTGGACAGATCGCTTTGGGAAGAATGCGATCGAAACCCCGCTTATCTGCTCGGGAATATCGACCAAAAACGGCTTTTAAACAGAAGACAGGATGAAGGGTATTTATCGCATCTCAGCCGTTCTCGTGAAACTCTTGAAAAATACCTGTCAAAACCTACCTGGTTTGACAAAATTAACAGCAATCACAAGAAATTCACGATTGCTTATTTTTCAATGGAATATGGTCTTGCATCTGCACTGCCTATTTATTCAGGAGGTTTGGGCATTCTCGCTGCAGATCATTTAAAATCTTCCAGTGATCTTGGACTGCCGCTGGTTGCCGTCGGTTTGCTTTATCAGGAAGGGTATTTCCATCAATACCTCTCCAGCGACGGCTGGCAGCAGGAAACTTATCCCGAAAACGACTTTTATAATCTGCCCATTCAATTGGTACAAAAAGAGAATACACCTGTCATCATATCCGTTGAATTTCCTGACCGAAAGGTATTCGCTCAAATCTGGAAGGCCCGAATCGGCCGAATCGAGCTCTATCTTTTAGATACCAATATTGCAAAAAATAATGATAAAGATAAAAATATCACCGACCGCCTCTATGGTGGCAATAAAGAATTGCGTATTCAGCAGGAAATTCTTTTGGGAATAGGAGGTATGCGGGCTTTACATACTCTGGGCATCTCTCCGACCGTTTGCCATATGAATGAAGGCCATTCCGCCTTTCTTGCTCTCGAACGCATCCGGTTAATCATGAGTGAATACAATCTCACCTTTAACGAGGCAAAAGAAGCCATTCGCGGCGGTACGGTTTTTACCAGCCATACGCCGGTGCCAGCCGGCATCGATGAATTCGATCCCAATTTGGTGGAGCACTACCTGGCATCCTATTATCAGTCCTTTAACATCAGCAAAAAAGAATTCTTTGAGCTCGGAGGTGTTCACCTGCCACAGACTGAAGGTAAATTCAATATGGCCATTTTCGCCATCAATACCGCCGGTCAATATAATGGGGTTAGCCGCCTGCACGGAGAAGTCGCCAGAGCCATGTGGAACTATTTGTGGCCCGAGCTGCCGGAAAACGAAGTACCCATTACCCATGTAACCAATGGGGTGCATATACAAACCTGGATTTCCGAAGACCTGGCGGATCTCTTTCACCATTACCTCGGACCCAAGTGGTTCAACCAGCCCCTTGAAAACCAGATATGGGCCCGGATACAGCAAATCCCGAACGAGGAACTCTGGCGGGCACACGAGCGCCAGCGGGAACAGCTTGTCGCCTTTGCCCGTAAAAATCTGCACAAACAACTGGAAAATTCAGGAGCCAGCTCAAACGAGATAGAGCTGTCCCGGGAAGTCTTGGACCCGAAAGCGCTCACCATAGGATTTGGTCGCCGGTTCGCCCAGTATAAGAGAGCCTATCTCCTTTTTAAAGACTTGAAACGCCTGGAGAAACTGTTGAACAACCCCGAACGTCCGGTGCAGCTTATTTTTTCCGGCAAAGCTCACCCGCATGACAATATCGGCAAGGGAATTATTAAAGACATTGTCAACACCATTCGCCATACGGACCTTCGCAATAAAATTGTTTTCCTGGAAGACTATGACATGCGAACTGCATCCTATATGATCAGTGGTGTTGATGTCTGGTTAAACACACCACGTCGACCACGGGAAGCCAGCGGTACAAGCGGTATGAAAGCAGGTGCAAACGGGGTTCTGAACTTAAGTATCCTTGATGGCTGGTGGGATGAAGCCTATAATAACAATATCGGCTGGGCCATCGGCCGCGGTGAGGTTTATCCGGACCACGAAGAACAAGATGATATTGAAGCCGAAGCGCTCTATGATCTGCTGGAAAACAGCGTTATCCCGATTTTTTATGATCGGGGAAGAAGTGATCTGCCAAGGAGATGGATTGAAATGATGAAAAACAGCATTCAAAAAGTCTGTCCCCAATACAACACACATCGAATGGTCAGGGACTATTTCGAACAGTTCTATATTCAAGCCGAAGAGAGATGGGAACGACTGAGCGACAATCAGTTCCAGGCCACTAAAGATCTCATCGCCTGGAAAGAAAAAATTCAGAAAAACTGGAATAAAATCAAAGTCGCGAACGTGACCATCGAAGAGGAAGAAATAAAAGTAGGCAACTCGCTCCAGGTCAGCTCCAAAGTAAACATTGACGGCTTGGGGACAGAGGATATAAGTGTTGAAATTTATTACGGCTATCTCAATGCCCAGGGTGAAATACAAAACGGCAAATCTCTCGAAATGTCACCGGTAGAAACTCAGGGGAAAACCATCGATTATCGCGCTCAGGTCCCTTGCGAAACAACGGGCCGGCATGGATTTCTGGTTCGAATCAGGCCAAAACATCCTGAACTGACAAATCCATTTGAAATGGGATTGGTACACTGGTATAACGAAGAGAACAGCTAGACTCAATTTCTCAAAAAGTCAACCCGTTTGGCACACCTCTTGCTGCAGTATATACTCTATAGAAAAGTGTACAAAATATACGGAATAGTGTGTCATGTGGAAAAGGCTTGTATCACTCTGCATCATTTTGTCATCAGTATCGGCAAGCGCGGTCACGGTTCATCTCAAAAAAAGCAATGTCCCGCTTTATGAAATCGTAGAAATTGAATTCATTTCCTCTACCTCCTATGCAACTCCATTTAAAAATCCCAAAGTCACCACAGAATTTATTTCTCCCAGCGGCAAAAAAAGTCTGGTTGACGGGTTTTACAACGGCAACAATACCTACCTGACGCGGTTTATGTCAAACGAAAAAGGGCAGTGGATATTCAATTGGCGTTTCGATCAAAAAACCGGGATGGGATTTTTTATCTGTGGTGAAAAAGAAAATCCCCGGCTTCATGGCCATATCAAAATCGATCCGGAAAACAACCGAAAATTGTGCTACGAAGACGGAACACCTTTGCACATGGTCGGGGGCAAATATCTTTGTTTTCTGCGTCCTTTCGGTACCGAGGATTTGCAAAACCTCAGCTATCCCGAACGTCTGGAAACCGCTACATATATAAATTATGTAAAGAACTATCTCGATACGATCGCCGAAATGGGATTAAACAGCGTGTTGTTAAAAATTCAGGTGTTGCCTTTAAATTATGATTTGCGCTCCATGAATCTGGTTTTTTTAAGAACAGCCGATGACATCATCCGCTATGCCATGAATCTGGGTATTGTCGTTCAATTAAATATTTTTGATACCTGGGGCAGGCGCAAAGAAGGGGTGAGTTGGTCCAGCCGTAATCCGAGCTCGGTAAATGACCTCCTCCTCGAACCATGGAATCCAAACAGCTATGTCGAAGCAACCAAATTTTATTTACAATATATCATAGCCCGTTACGCTGCCTTTCCCAATGTACAGTGGGAACTTTGGAACGAAGCAGAGCGCCTCGATGTGTCAGCGTATGCCGCTACGGCCGCCTATATGCCCTGGATAAAAGCGTACGATCCCTATGACATCCCTGTTGGTGGCTCGGAGATGTATACAGGACCCTATCCGCTCGACATGACATTTCCACACGCGTCTCTCAAATGCTATCCCTGGCAATGGGATTTTACTCACAACAAAGCATTACAGGACCCCAACGGCTATAGCAACGGCCGCCCTCTCTACTGGAACGAATTAAAGCCGGGGGGCAACGGTACGATTGATGAAAATTATGACTGGTATAGAGGAACATTCTGGGGTAATTTTACAGCCGGAGCCATAGGATCAAGCGATTATTGCTGGGCAGACATCCGAACGGTTCCAAACACCATTACTCAATATCTGGGGCATTATGCAAAGTTTGTTCAAAGCTTGATCAATGTAAACAAACTGACCCCCGCCGACGAGCTTGCCGCTTCGCAATCGGGAACGGTGTTTTGCCTGGCAAAACCCGGATGCGAATATGTCCTTTACCTCTACAGCCAATCTCAGAACATGCAACATGAACTCGATGTAAAATTAAAAAAAGGAGCATATTATTATCAGTTTTATGATCCAAAAACCGGTGCCTGGTATGGCAGCCGTCAAGTAAACAGTTATGATTATGATGGGTTTAAATCTTTTCAGACGCCGCTATATGACAAAGATGTTGTTCTTTATATTGTCGAGGAACAATATGAACAAAACCTGACTCCTGTTGAATTGAGTCACTTTAGTGCAAAAGTTATTAACAATGCGATTCATCTACAATGGCGTACATCCTCGGAAAGCAACAATTATGGATTTGAAATTAACTTGAGTAATGACGGTGTCAATTTTACCACTCTTGCATTTATTCAGGGAAAAGGCACAACGGTTGAAGAGCAGGTATATCGATTCGCTTATCAGCCCGATAGACCAGGATATTACAAATTTCGCCTGAAACAAATTGACAACGATGGCTCTTTCCACTATTCTGAATGGATTAACGTTCACTTTACGGGAAAAAACAGCACGCAACCTTTTGCTTATGTTCTGCCCAATCCGGCGCGGAAGCATGCGGATTTTCACTTTGACCTGAGGAATCCAGATGTTATCGATCTGCGAATCTATAATCTGCTCGGCCAGCAAATCTTTCATACCCGGTTCGAAACGCAGACGGGTGGAAATCAGAGTTGGCGGTGGGACGGTAAAAATCAAAGGGGTGAGTCCGTTCCCCCTGGAACATATTTCTTCAACATTACAACATCCAGAAACGGAAATTCTTCCTATCCGATGAAGGGTAAATTCGTTTTAATAAAGCCTTAACCGGACAGCCGTCGGCAAGCGTTTCAGGCGCAGCTGTGATGATCAGTGCAGTAGAACAATTTTTTTGCTTTCTTCTATACCCGCGATCTGTAAACTGCAAAAATAGGTTCCTGCAGAGACCGGACGTCCTGAATGATCTTTGCCATACCACCTTCTCGTATAAAGACCGGCAGCCAGCTTCCCGTCAACCAGTCTTTTCACTTCTTTGCCCTGAATATCATAAATAATCAATTCCACCGAATGCGGAGAAGCTTTTGTTTCGATTAAAAATTGAATGGTTGTGAATTGATGATTCCCGGGCATAAATGGGTTGGGAAAGTTTTGCGTCATACTTGTACGATTTCTGACAATTCCCTGCGGCAGCGGTGTCTCGATAATTTTAAATTCTTTTAAGAGCCACTGCTGCGGGTCAACAATAATTTCAACGGGCTCCTGCTCTGTGGTAAAGCTAAAAGTATTATCTCTGCCGTCGATCGACAAGGTATGGTTGATACTGTCCTGCCGGGTTACAATTAAAACGTCTAGTGGAACATTAAAAACATACTCTCCCGGCTGATGCTGTCCGATATTCAATACCACAAAAAATGATCCTTGATCAGTCATGCGAAAATCCCAGGAAATGCGCAAGTCCGGATGCCCGGATTGAAAGACCCACTGGTCGAAAAAACCGGATAAATTTTGTCCGCTGATCTCTTCGCACAGTCGAATAAAATCCTCTGTAACCACATTACCGTAAGCATATATCCGTCCATACTCTTGCAAACATCTGAAAAAAAGCTGATCTCCCAGTTTAAATCTCAACATATGCAATACCCAGGCCCCCTTGTTATATGTTGTTGCTCCCCAGGCAAGCTTTGGATCATAAAGTGAAAATACACCATTGTTACCCGTCTCTTCGAAATAATCTCCCGCCAGTTCGCGCATATATGCTTTGAAAAAGTTCTTTCCGTTACGGTGTTCAAAATAAAGAGCTTCAGAATAAGTTGCAAACCCTTCATTGAGCCACAAATCCCGCCAATCCGCTAACGTAACCCAATCTCCCCACCATTGGTGCGCCAGTTCATGAGCAACGATATATTCATATCGCTTGTCTCCGGTTATCAATAGCCCACCCATCGATGTCATGGTCTGGTGTTCCATTGCCAGACCGCGATTGGCAATCTCAACCATGCCATACGATTCAAAAGGATAGTCGCCAAAAACCGACTCGAAAAAGGAAAGCATATCGGGGAGCATTTGCCAATCGCGTTCTGCCTTTTGCCGGTTCTGGGGAAAAACCCAATGAACAAGCGGTATCGTATCACCTGATGCCGAGATATAGGTTTGCTCGAAAGATTCATAGTCAGCAACGCTGATGGCGACGAGATAAGTAGCAATAGGATAATCGTGTTGGTAAACAAACGCCCGGCTGCTATCGGATTTTTCAATTCGCACCATTCGACCGTTTGAGATGACAACATGATTTTCCTCAGAACTTTCAAAACGCATGGATAGCGTTGCTTTGTCATCGGGACGATCTCTACAGGGAACCCAATAGCGCAAAGCGGCAGGATCACCGCGATTTATCGCCTGGCCGACGGTATATAGGGAGGAACCGGAAATAAAAAATCCCCCTGTTCCTGAATTGGTCGGAATACCATTGTAAGCGATAAAAAGGCAAAAAGTATCGCCGGAAGAGATAGTTTCCGGTAAATTGATTTGCAGATCGTCCCCCATATGCACAAAGGTGGTCGTATGATCATTTACTCGTATCGTATCAACATTCAGCCCAATCAAGTCCAGCTGCAAAACCTCCTTTTGGGAGAGCATTAAGCATTCAATCTCAACCTCGCCATCGAGTTGTCTGGTTTCGAAATCAAAGGAGAGATCGATATCATAGTGTAAAACATCAATGAACGCAGAATCCGGAAAAACAGAAGAAGGATCTTGGGAAAGAACGACAACCGGCAGACGCAGCACAAAAACAATGGCCAGTATCTTTAAATTTGGTTTAAAAGAAAAGACTTTCATCGATTTCTGTGAGGATCCTTCAATGTTAACATTACGATTATCCCAATACCGATCACCCCTAACCACAAAATAAGCACTCCATAATCGATTCCCTTACTGAAAAACAGTTCAATCACAATCCCGATTATACTAATAATGATATAGAGCATTCCACGCTTGCGATAACGATCCATTTGGGCAATTTTGTTCCATAAAGTCACAATTCAATTCCCGGTGTTTTTGGTTTGAAGGTTCCAGTGCCTGAGAATCTCGTATATTGCAATACCAAAGGCCACAGAAACATTAAGAGATTGCTTGATCCCCCGCATCGGAATTTCTATCGCCAAATCTGAACGTTGTATAAGGCTTTCGTTCACGCCTTTAAACTCATGTCCCACCACAAGACATATGGGAAAGCGATAATCTGCAAGCCTGTAATCGACACTACCGGTGGTGTGTTCGAGGCTGATGATCTGATATCCTTTTTGGGATAAATCCTGAACCAAATATTCCGATTGCGGATTATAAACCCAGGGTACAGCTTCCTCGGCACCCAGACTGGTTTTACGTATTTCATCCCTTGGCGGTTTTGCGGTAATACCACACAAGTAAAGTTTTTGCAAATGTACACCATCTGCTGTGCGGAAGATAGCACCGACGTTGTGCATGCTTCTTATATCATCCAAAACCGCAACAGCCGGCATGCGATTGATATGCTTCAACTGTTCAATGGTCGGTCGGGTGGATTGAATTTCATAAAACGAACGTTTTCGCAAACCGAATCCCGGGTTATCTGTTGAAAATATGTTTAAAAAAGGAAATGATGCGTTGAAATAAGTGTTGAATGCGATTGATAAATCCTTTCGGCTTTGGTGGTGTTAATATCCGCTCCCTGAGTTCGCGATAGTGAAGATAATCTTCCTGATTGAGGGATACCCGGCCCTTATTTTCATGCAACTCTATCTCGAGCTCGTTTAATTGGTTTTCTTCGGTTGGTATCATACGAACATCAATCTCGGACCACCCCAGATCCTTACAGGCCATCAATCGCCTGTAGCCGCTTAAAAGCTGATAATTTTCATTGATCACAACCGGTTGAATCAACCCTACTTTTCGAATAGAGTCGACTAGAGCCTCCAGTTTGATATCAGAGGTCCGGATTCGATCACCGATGACGATATCGTCTATTTTAACTTTCATGACATTCTCCCAATTTCCTGATAAAGATGAAAAGCTACATTCTAATATACTTTAAGATGAGTAGAGTCTCAATAAAAATTTTTTACTTTTTCGGAATTTTTAAACATTTTATATTGTTTAATTATGAGTTAAGAGACAATTTGAGGAATAGTGACTTCTACAGCCAATATAATCAGACCCTTTTCATTTGAGCATAAAACGGAAAACAGGTTTGTTATCCGGATGCCGTCGCATTGCATGCCAGAAAAATACTGGACAAAGATGATTATTTTTTTATATTTATAAAAACCATGGGAAAATCTATGAAAATATTGCTGACCTTTAGCAGTGGGTACGGAACGACAAGGGAAGTCTCGGAAGAGATCTCGAAAATTCTAAAGGGTGAAAAAACCGAGGTTGACATCCAATCAATAGATGATGTACAATCGATCGAGTCCTATGATTGTGTCATCGTGGGAAGCTCGGTGCGGGCGGATAAACCGTTAGCCAATGTACGCGATTTTTTTTCCATTAATAATATTGCCCTTCGCAAAAAAAAGGTCGCTGTTTTTGCCGTTTGCTTGCTGGCAAACAACGAGGAGGGCCGGGAAAAGGTCAAGCAGGAGTATCTGACACCCTTTCTCGAAAAATACCCGGAAATCCACCCGATAGAGATTGAGGCCTTTGGCGGCAAAATTGATTTTGACAAGCTAAACCCGGTCATGCAATCTCTGATGAAAAGAGTGCTGGAAAAAACCGGACTTCCAACGGAAGGAAGTATTGACACCCGGGATTGGGATTTTATTAAAAATTGGGCAAAAAAAGTCAAAGCACAGTTAGATGCATGAAAATTATCGTTGAAAAACCATCAGAAGAATTCCTCAAAGAAAAAAACGTCTTTTCATGGCCAATCTGGCAGGCAGAGCCATCCACGTTTCCCTGGCATTATGACGAAACTGAAATTTGTTACATCCTGGAAGGAAAAGCCAAAATAAAAACCGACAGCGAAACAATCGAAATCAAAGAAAATGATTTTGTTCGTTTCCCCGCCGGATTGTCCTGTACCTGGACAATCCTTGAGCAGGTACGCAAGCACTATAATTTTCTCTAGGCGCTCTCTTCCCGCTTTTGGAAACTGATATAGAGACCCCCGCTGCCTGCCAGGAGCAAATAAGGGATTGAACGATCGTTTTATACTGGACAAATTCTGCCTGAAAGATTATGCAGTGGCATGAAAGGGAACTTGAAGATTGGCTTGCTCCATAATATAACCCGTCGATAGCGGTCCATTGGCTTTGATTCTCTTCATAGCCTGGGCAAAATTTTTCACCGGCGTTATACCGATTTTGTGGACAAAATCTTCCGGAAGATCTGATATCAAGTATATATTGACATTCTCAGCTTTGGTTTTTATGGCAAGTGCAGTATGTGCGTTGACTTGATAAGATTTTAACAATGCCTCCGCCACCTCTTGCGATGTAGAATATTGCAAATAGGGCAGGATTGTGCCGGACCCAATACCTTCATCACAAGATGCATATAAAATGACATGCCCGTTTTTTCGAACCGCCTTGCATGCATGATGAAGAGATTTGTGGGACTGTACAAAATTCACATCCATTGGATACCCCCCGGCGCTGGCGACAACGATATCCGCCCGCTCCCGAATTGGTATACTGTAAAGCTCTTTAACCCTTGAACAAAGTTTATTTTGAACCTTCAGAACAGGTCCGCTATCGGCATAACATATCATCCCGCTGCTGTCGAGTACAACCTGAAACGACAATACCGGAGGCAGGAAATCCAGAACCTGTATCAGATCCTGTTGTACGGGATTGGTATCCAAATTACCGTCATAGCAACCATTATGGAACTGACCGGTTGTTCTGTCGATCGTATAGCTGTGGTTTATCCGAATGGTTTCATAGCCTGCGGAACCGGGCAAAAGCATTTTAGCCCCTCCGCCGAAACCGGCAAAATAGTGGAACAGAATACCGTTTATGGTCATAATAAAATCCGCCTCCAGCAGCAACCGGTTTAACCATATCGGCGTACCAGCCCTTGTTTCACCGACATAGCGAAGACTGCCATCGTCATGGCAATCATGTTGAATAACCTTATATTTTTCAACAATATTTTCACCCAACAACGCCGTTACGGCGACAGCGGACTGTAATTCGTGAGTGCCATTCGCGATGAGAATCGTGACCTTGGTTTCAGCTGAGGGGAAAAGCGATAAAACGGAGGGAAGAATCGATTTTATTTTACAGCGTCTGGTATGATCCGGAACAATAAAAAGCACGTTGGCAGGCGTTGTTTTAAGATTATCGATAGAGGCTTTAGCCGTTTTAATAGCATTCTGAATAACGACCCTTTCATCAACTCTTTGTGACCGTTCTCGTAATGTCAAACGCTGCCATTTAATTTCTTCGGGCAGTTTGATGTTTCGTTTTTCTTTACCATATGATAAAAACATAAAATATTCCAAATGCCTTTGCGATACTATTTTATTTGATGAGCTGCATTCGTCTTTCTTCAATATTACCATCTAACCGCATCGTATAAAAATAGGTCCCGGAGGGTACGGCAATTCCCCGCTGGTCCCGGCCGTCCCAGTGAAGTGTATATTTACCCGCCTCGAGCTTTTTGTCACAAAGCATGTTGACCTGTTGTCCCCTAATGTTATATATAATCATTCTTACATGGCCGGCTTTATAAATGGTGAAGGGTATAGTCGTGCCTGCATTAAACGGATTTGGATGATTCTGCTCCAGAACAAAAGCGTGGGGTATTTTACTTTCGATAGGTTCGACCGGCCCGTGATATGTCAGGTCACCATAAACATTGACATTTGCCAGTTTGTAGTAATAGGGTTTGTTCAATTCAGGCGGCACATCTTTATAGCTGTATTCTTTCTTTTTTACAGAATTCATTTCACCCGGAATAATTGCCTTATTTACCTGTTTGAAAATTCCGTCCTTGTGTTCAGATCGGAATATATAAAACCCACTGTTGTCGGATTCTCCAAGAGTGGTCCAATGAAGATAAACGTTTTTATTTTTCTCCGATGCATAAAAATCAGCCAGGTCGATGGAATACTCTGAGCTGGTGGAGCCTTCATTTCTGATGATCCAGCTCCCCGATAATGGGGTATCGTCGTCTTTTCCGCTTGCGCGATAGGTTGCCTGCACAGCACCCTCAGGCATAGATAACGTTATACGCTTCAAATCCTCCCACTGCATCCGCAGCAATGTTCTCCAATCCTCTTCTATTGTCCAAAAAACGTCAACTTCATTTTGATCTTTGCAGACCTCAATAAAATAACGATTTTCAACAAAATTAAAACTGGTTTTATAGGAAGGTTGAGAATCCACAGACCAGAGCAAATCCGGATGTATAGAGGTCTCGGACCCTCTAGGCTGATACAAGAGCGAACACAAAAAAGATTGCAGCCGGAGCGATGCCGGTTCCGGACTCTTTAGCTGCAAATCCAGAACAAGTTTTTTATCCGGATTGTTTTCATTGCGCTTGAGGAGACGAACGAATAACAGTTTTCCGCTCCCGGGCCGAAGTTCAAGCCGTTCGGGAACCACATCATCCAATAACCAGGCAACAGCCATCCCGGTTGGTGAGGCAGACTCTCGATAATAATCCGCATAAAGCGTAGATTTTTCAACAAAAAATCCGACACGACCAAAGTCCGAAATTTCCCAGCAAAGTGTAGCCAGACGAATCCATTGATCATCTATCATCAGCCCGTTTCCGGAGTCAGGGTTTGGTCTGTGTTCAGCAGAAAGATGAAAACGATTAAAAGTCTGATTGACTGTTGTTTTGTAGACAAGGCTATCGAGATGGATGGATTGTCGCTCCAGGGGAAGAGTTGTCAAGCCCTCTCCCTCAAAAAAGATTTCACAACGCAAACTCTTGAGACGATGAGGCGAAAAACCGTCACTCGTCTTCATTTCGAGCGCAGCGCTCACGATGCCATATTTCACCGAGTCGTTTCTGCATATTCTCATTCTGATTTGAGCGCTATCCGTAGGGACTGGTGTCAGGATAACGTTTTTCGCTTCAGCGATCACATTTTCCTCGCCGGCCGTCAGAGTTGTGCCGCTATTACCGGTTTCAAACAATGCGATTTGTGTGGTCAGGGAATCAAAATCAATAAGGGTCTGTCCGGTTTCCCGGATAATAAATTCCAGAGTGACCAGCGTTTTCCATTGTGAGTCGATTAAAAAGCCATTCTTGAGTCCAGTGCTTCCACTCAAGACATTTTCGTCGTATGCACCAATATTGGCGATGATGATGCGGTAATACCGGGTGTTATTTACAACCGCACGCATATATCCAATTTCCGGACTGATTTGCCAGTTTATTGCCGGGGTCGGCGAATCGGTCAAAAAACCGGAATCTATATAAATATCCGCGGTTAATGAATTTAGAAATTTAGGCTCGTCCGCTGCGCTCCGAACTTGCAGATCGGCATGGAGCTTGCCATTTACGCTGAGATCATTTCTTACTTCTGCCAGGCGAATATGAACGGTTGCCCGGGCAAGTGAAGAAAAAATCACCGCCAAGAAGATAAACCAAATCCATGTTATTTGTCGTTTACGGGTCATGGGATCATAAACTGTAGAATAAAAGACACAGTGGAGTCTAAACGCCCCACAAAATAGTTGTAAAGGTTGTTACTGAACATCAATAAGTGCAATAAAGACAATTATATGCTAAAAACGTCCGTCCGCTGGGGAAAATATATTCAAAAGATGTGCCATTAAGGGGGAAAAATGCCCTTTTTCCGCTTGTCAAATGGAGAAAGGGCATAAAATTTAGACTCAAAATGCTAGTTTTGCTCCAAATATCTTGTCCAATCAGGATCATAGAGCTCACCGCGTGCAGTGGAATGCACCAGTTCCAGATCGCCAAGGTCGCGGCGATCGACAAAGTAAAATTCCACACCTCCCTCTACAGAATAATAATACCATATCTCGTATGCCTTGGTATCTGCGGAGAAGGGATGGCGGTCCACTTCGTCGGGAAAGCCGTAAAGCAATAAAACTCGACCCCGGTCAGTCTTCCAGCCATCTCTGAACGTGCCCTTGAACTTTTGATTTGCGTAATTGGCCCGGGTCAGATAATCACGTTTAAATTCGTTAACAGGAGTACCCGGTGTTTGATCGCGACTGGCCCAAAACTCTTTGATAAACTTGCGCTTCCCTTCCAGATTGAGCTTTTTGTAGGTCTTGCGTTCTTCCTTTGAATTCATATATCTCGTATAATCAAACTCATCATCAATTTCATCCTCGTCCATCGAATCATAACGGTCTGCATCGAGGCCGGGACTGCCTTTTTGAGCCACCTGTTCCGTTTTTTGGAATTTTACACCGCCCTCTTTAAAATCGTCTTCGCGGTAGACAAAAAATCGTCTGGCGGTAACAGCCTTTTGCCCGTCTACGGGGTCTTCAACTTCCAGGACGATCTTATAAGGACCCGAAACCAGGGTTGCAACATTAATACCATTTACTTCAACTGCCGACGTTCCTGCTTTGTATTTATCCAGAGGGCCGGCTTTTTTGACCACCTGGCCATCGGCGTCATAAATTTTATAAGCAACCCTAAATTTATCCTCATCCGTATCCGGGTCCTCACTGAGATTATAGATTTCCGAATACATGTACAATATTGGAATACTCAATCCGTACATTCCGGTCGGATGCGGCATAACCTTGAAATTATTTTTTGTAAAAACACTTTTTGTCGTGTCACGTGAAATCCTGGAACTCATTTCAATGTCGCTGATCCGAAGCTTCCCGGTTGTAAAACCGTTTATTTCGACAGGAAATGTGTGCTTTGAAAAGTGGTTAGAATTGACATCCTCTACATCTATTTTTACATCGTACTTTCCGGTTTCAAGGACGAAATTATTAATAAAATAAAGCCGCTGATAAATATTGATCTCGTCCAAACTGTCTGCATAATTGACACTTTTCCATTTTTTCATCGACTGCAGGGAATCTTTGGAAAAAATCTGAGCAGTAACGATAAATTCCGCTTTAAAACGATCATCATCTTCAACAT
>CAZMUU010000021.1:0-21849 GCA_964569215.1 uncultured Cytophagia bacterium | reverse complement strand
GGAATATACTGGGGATTCAAGTGGTCACCTCAAAGAGGCACCATATTTTCTCTCTGGTCGGATTTTTTCAGGCAGCCGATGCCGACAGTTCGAATCCCGATGCCGAGATATAGAGCAAACTGGCAGACTTGTCTACAAAAAAAGATGAAAACAGTGCATTTAACCGCCAGAGCCGGTTTTAAAGAAGAAGAGCTGTTTGACCAGTATGCCGATCAATGGGGTAATCAAGAGAAGAAAATGCTGCACCAGCGGAAAATCCAATGCCGGCTGCAACTGGATATATTCCCGAAAAGAAATATAAATCTCCGTTCCAGATTCGAGTATCATTATAGCGGCCGGAATCACTGGACACTGAACACAACCGAAAAGCTCAAGCCCGGATTTCTGTTAACCCAGGCAATGCAACTAAAATCCACCCATTATTCCATCTGGTTCCAATTCACTGCATTCGATGCCCTTGATTATGAAAACAGATTTTATCAATTCGAAAGAGACCTTCCCGGCACAATGTGCATTAAATTACTATACGGACGCGGAATTCGATTTTACACCCGAATCCGTTTATCCTGGAAAAAAAATTTTCTCTTCACGCTAAAATTCGAAAACACCTTCTATGACCACAGCGACACAATCGGTAGCGGTTATGATAAAATTGAAAGCTCGTCGCTATCAGCGCTGTCATTGCAGCTCGACCTGAGATTCAAAAACTAGTTGAATTTATAAAACCATTTAATTATATTTTCAAATTATAGTTTTCCACCATCTTGTTTAATGATTACAGTAATAAAAATTGAATCTGTAAAATGATCAAACGGTTCATCCAAAATATTACACTCTTTTATTTCAATATCATCTATGGTCTGCTGTCAAAGCGACAAAAAGTTTCGATTCACAATGTCTTAAAGCAAGCAGCAAATATACTGATTTGCCTTCCGGGTGATCAAAGCGGTATTCAAAGTACGATCCGTAAAATCGATCGTTTTCGGCAGGCATTTCCAAATGCCGATATCACCCTGTTCAATCCCACAAATCGCTCTTTAACCGGTCGATTCGAAAGCGGTTTCAACCTGATAGAGTCCGAAAATGGAATTCTCAATTTTTCGCAACAGATTAATTCCAAAATTAAAAGCGAAATTTTCCAGCAAAACTATCAGGTTACCATTGACCTGAGCAGAACATTCCAATATGAAAATATATTGATCCTGTGCCTGAGCCACGCTGATTTGCGCATCGGATTTGATCATCCGAAGAAAATAAAGTTTTACAATTTTGTAATCCGTATCTCTTCGAAACAGACCTGGGATACGTGTTTGGACATTTTAACCTCTTTTTTAAAGCAAAACAATCAAGCGGATCAGAGCCGGCATTTGTAATTGGAACAATAAAATTAATTAGTTATATATAATATTTCAGGCTCCCCGGGAATTGCATATTTTTTCAAGCCTCTTTGCATCGCCAGAACCGAATCCGCTGAAATCGGGTACGATAATTGCTATAAAGGATTTAAACACCTTTAACACTCACTAAAGGACATGATTGTGGAACGGTATGCTGAAATCGAGGAAAAAGGAAAAAATGAAAAAAGTACCGGCGCTGTTAACGTGAACGCCAATATCGATGCCCTCAACAGAAAACTCCAGGACAGGATTAAAGAATTGGAACTCCTCGTTCAAGTCTCCTATGTCCTGAATAATGCTTATGAATGGAGTGAGTTTGTTGAATCCGTCCGCCACTTTTTTCTGGCACATTTTAATATCGATGGCTTTGCACTGCTTTTAAAGACAGAAGCAAAAAATGTGTTTCGAATTCTCTCCTCCGTCGGTAAAGACGCTCTGCGTGAAAAAACCGCTCCGATCGATCTAAACAATGTGTATATACAAAAACTCATCCTGAAAAAAGAGATCATTTACATCACCGGAAATGAAGAAAAAAGCAATATACCTTCCGTGTTAAACGGCCAGTGTAGTTCTATATTGGCGATACCCGCTATATCCAGATCCAGCAGGATACTGGGTGTTATTTGCCTTAAAAGACTGGAAAAACAGGCTTTTTCCTCTCAGGAAATCGAAACGATCAGACAAATCGTGACACAAATCGCTGTTATGCTGGATAAGGCGATCATTTATAAAAAAGCAAGAGAACTCGCCTTTACCGATGAATTGACCGGCATTTTCAACAGAAGATATTTTAACCAGCGCTATAGCCGTGAATTGGGCCGAGCAAAACGGTACAAGCGCACCTTGTCGATCTTGATGATCGATATCGATCATTTTAAAAGATTTAACGATACGATGGGGCATTTGGTGGGTGATGATGTGTTGAGAAAAATGGCCCGTGTTTTCGAATCAAATCTTCGCAAGGCGGATATTCTATGCCGATATGGAGGAGAAGAATTTGTCGTTATTCTGCCGGAAATCAGCCTAAAGCAGGCCATCCATGTAGGCGAAAAGCTGCGTAAAACCACGGAATCGAGCCGGTTCATGGGCGAAAAAAAAGCGGGGAAAGAAATTACCATTTCCGTCGGTGTGGCCAGTTATCCGGAAAACAACAGCGATCTCGAAGAAATACTCAGTAAAGCAGACAAGGCCCTCTACGAAGCCAAACAAAAAGGCCGAAACCGCGTGGTTGCGGGAAAATAACGCCTAAAGGTTGCGTATTGCTCTCAACTGCTCTTTGGCTGTGTACTCTCCTTTATGTATAAACCACTTCATTTTGCGGAATTCCGACCAGTGATAATCCCCCACCGGTGGTCGAATCAACAAATCCGCTTCTTTGACCAATTCATCGTGATAATGGCACGACGTTATAGAAAAACTGCGAAAAACAACGTCGATAACGCTATCCAATTCGGGGTTTTCGGGTAGATTTTGTGAAACATCCACAGCGATGACTTTACCGCTTTGCAGACGTTTTGCCGCCCGTATTGGTACCGGCGATGTCGCCGCCCCGTCTATCAGCAACCTGCCGTTAATTTCTCTGGGGGGTAAAAATCCCGGCAACGAAGCACTGGCGGCAACTGCTTCTATAATCCCGCCCTGGTCCAAAATAACTTCTTCGCCGGTTTTCAAATCCGTCGCAACCGCAGCAAACGGAATTTTGGTTCTCTGTACCAGTTGATCGCGAAGAAGGTAATTCAATGGAGCAAATAGTCGCTCTTCAGACAACACAGACCGCTTGTGCGCGGCAATATTCATAGCAATGCTTTCGCGTATATTGTGTGCAAAATGGTCAAGCCAGGACTCGGATATCTTTTTTTTGCCGGCGACCGGCAATCCGCTCGTCCTGAATGCCTCATCCTGCATTAATTTTAAAAATCGCTCCTCTGTCGCTTTTGCCTCCCCCAATTGCGCATAGACGGCACCAACGATGGCTCCCATACTGGTGCCGACAACACGGGAAATTTCGATTCCCTCTTCCTCCAAAACCCGTAACACGCCAATGTGTGCAAACCCACGGGCGCCTCCTCCCCCCAATGCCAAAACAATGGGTTGCCGCTTTCGCCAAAAAAACAAATTCGTCTCTCCGTATTTGATGACCACTATTATTTGCAGGATTCCAGCTGCATCTGCACAAGAGCTGCAGAGCCCGGCATTATTTATAAAACGGTTATCTTTTGAATAATGGTTTTGCCCCCGATCTCGATTTTTATAACGTAAATTCCGGCAGCTACAGGATAACCAGACCCATCGTACAAGTCCCAGCGAACCGGTTGGCTACCGCCCGGCTCCAGCATACCATCAAATAACGCCCTTACACGCTGACCCAAAATATTATAAATATTCAATGTCACACGGAGGGTGGATTGAACATCCAGTAAAAGGGTGAAAACCTGATCGCGACCCCGGATAACGGGATTTGGAAACCCGCCGATCAAATCGGTACGCGACGGAACCCCCATAGGATCACCATGATAATAGACCGCCTTCAGAGCCTGTACAATACCGTAGCCATAATCATTATCGGGTTGATCAGCCTGGGTTGCCGTGCGAACGAGGGCTTCTCGCACCTGTATCGGCGATAATTCCGGATGAGCGCACAAAATCAGGGCGCAAATTCCGGCTATGATCGGAGCCGACGCAGACGTCCCGCTTATATAGGTATAGCGGTCGCTGATGCTTGTGGTGTCAAGCGGAACATTAACGCTATAATCCTGCACTCCCATGGCGACCACATCGGGTTTGATGCGCCCGTCAGCTGTTGGACCGCTGGAACTGAAATAGGCAATGTCGCTGTTCTGATCAACCGCTCCAACCGCAATGACGCTATCTCCGTCCGCAGGGGCGATGATATATTTCCACGGATCCTGGCGCTCGTTGCCGGCAGAAGTTACCACGATAATCCCTTTTTTGACCGCAAGATCTGCGGCGCGCGTAATGAGGGCTGTGTTTCCGTCCATGTCCGAATAGGAATACCAGTCGTTATACCCCACACTCGATGTAATAATATCCGCACCAAGGCTGTCCGCCCATTCCGCTGCAGCAATCCAAAAATCTTCCTCTATTCGTGTTTCAGAACTCACATCCTCGGTTTTGGCGAGTAGATAGCTGCTGCTATAGGCCGGGCCGATCAGTTTATTGAGCCGGTAACCGGCAACAATTGAAAGCACCTTGGTGCCATGAGAAATTTGAGAAGCAATATCCTGGGCCGGATCATAATCGACATTATCATCCTGATGGACAAAATCATATGCTGCCATGACATTGATATCGGCAAACGCCTCATGATTCAGCCTGAAACCACTATCGAATACACCAATGAGCACATCCTGGCCGCTAAATCCCAATTCATGCACCTGCGGTACCTGTGAAAGTGCGTTTTGCTTATATGAATATCCATAACGGGGATCAATATCATCAAGAAAATCACCCAGTGGCGGAGATTTGAGCAACGGGTTGTCTTTGACCGGGAAGCGGCGAAAAACCCTTACCGGTTCAATTCTCTCTATATATGGTTTTTGCCTCAAGAGATCGCGCTGCGAGCCATTCAGATAGGCGCTGACCGCGTTGAACCACTTGCTCCGGTGAACAATTGTAATGCTGCTCTTTTTGAGCGAATCGATCCATGCCTGATCCAGGGGAAGGTCTGTATAGTCAACAAGATGTTGAGCATCAGAAACCCTGAGGCGCCTGAAACGAGCGCGTTCAGTAATCAAATCATAGCGCTGCGTCTTTGAAAGTCTGTTCAAAGAAACTTTATCTGTAAAAAATATCCAATATTTATCGATTTGAGAAATCGTTTGGGCCGGTAAAATCGCTACAAAGGTAACGATTGCACTCAAAAAAATAATTTTTTTCATATTTCCTTACCGTTTTGCCATATAGGCCTTCTCCAAAACAACCGGATTTACCGGCGCGGCTTTTTCGCCCCACGGAGACATTTTGGTTTCGACATTACCGATCTGCTCGAGCACCGGCATGCCATCGATCAATCTGCCGAAAACCGTATATTTACCATCAAGACGGCTGGTCTGTTCTCTGCTCAAACAGATGAAAAACTGACTCCCTGCGCTGTTGGGATCCATCGCCCTGGCCATGGATAGGATTCCCTTGTCATGAGGAATATCATTAAATTCGGCCGGAAGCGTAAAACCGGGGGCATCGATTTTTCCCTGTATCGTGGAATCCAGGCGCGTATTCAAATCGCCTCCCTGTATCATAAAACCCTTGATAATCCGGTGAAAGGTTACCCCATTAAAATATCCCGCCCTGACCAGCCGTTTAAAAGAAGCGCAGTGCTGTGGAGCCTTTTGTGGAAAAAATTCGAATACCATTTTACCATAATTGGTGACCAGAACGGCAACTTCATTTTGTTCGACCTGTTCCAGAGACAAGCGATCCACTTTTTCCAATAACGCTTCAGCCTGTTCCTTGGATAACATGGTTTCTTCTTTTGCACAATTAACGACGAGCAACACTGCAATAACGAATACCGGCATCCGGTTTTTCATAGTATCTCCTGTGATCAAATCTATTCGTATTTCATACCCTCTGTAAACATATACCTCATTATACACTGGTAACAGAGCCATGGTTCCTGTCACAAGCAAGCGGCTTACCGGCCCCGCATTGATTGTGGAAAATATTTTTAAAATTTACTAAAAATAGGGTAAATAACAAGGAATTTAAATGCAATAGCTGGATTTTTAGTTTGCAAAACCTGTAAAAATTTTCTACTTTTTTTGACGTGAACTCAAAATTAAAAAAATACGCTCAGGTGGTTTTTCCGGTTCCGGTATCCCATTCTTTCACCTATTCAATACCCCACCATTTTAGCAATGACATTGCTGCCGGTATTCGCGTTCTGGCACCATTTGGACCACGCAAAATGACCGGGTTTGTTGTGGATATTGTCTCGACACCGGGGATAGCTGAAAAAAAAATAAAAGCGCTTGAACAAGTACTCGATCCGGTGCCACTTTTTACCCCCCAGGTACTGAAACTGACGAAATGGATATCAGAATATTATCTTTGCAGCTGGGGACAGGTACTCAAAGCGGTTTTGCCTGCAGGTATACACTTGAATTCCGAACGCGTGGTTCGCCTCATTCATAAAAACCCTCAGGAGCTCATGGCGACATTAAACAATGCACCCCGGCAATTTAAAATACTGCAAATCCTGATGCAGGAAAATCCGGTGAGCATAAAAAAATTACTTCGCCAGAGCAATCGCTCTTCACTTTATACCAGCCTGCAATCAATGGCCGGCAAGAACTGGATCAGGCAAGAGCTTGCGCTTCCCCGAGTGCGGGTAGGAAAAAAAATTGACTATTTTGTTCGAATCCATACAAAGGTATCTTCTCCGGAAGTAACAGAGTGGATTACAAAAAATCGCAGCAATGCTCCCAAACAAGTGCATTGTATGGAGATACTGCATAAGGCAACAAAAGAAATCAACCGTACAGAGCTGGCCAGGCTGGCACAAACCACAACGTCAACCATCCAGCAACTCGAGGAAAAAAATCTCGTCACCATTTTCAAAAAGACGGTTTTTCGCGATTATTATTTTGAACTTGAAGCAGAGCCTCCCCCGCAGATTACATTAAATCCGGCACAAAACAACGCCCTGAATGCCATTTATGAAAAACTGGATTCAAATCAATTCTCAACCCAGTTGTTGCACGGCGTAACCGGAAGCGGCAAGACACAGGTATACATCGAATCCATTTACCGGGCTCTGGCTCAAGGTAAAACAGCCATCGTACTGGTACCGGAAATCGCCCTGACGCCGCAGATGGTACGACGCTTCCGTTCCCATTTTGGCGATAGTGTGGCGGTCTTTCACAGCCGCATGTCGCCCGGCGAACGCTATGATGCATGGCGCAGAACATGGGGCGGAGACCACCAAATTGTTATCGGCCCCAGATCGGCAATATTTGCGCCGTTAAAAAAAATCGGTCTCATCGTTGTCGATGAAGAGCACGACAGCTCGTACAAGCAATCGGATATAGAACCCCGGTATCACGCCCGGGAGGTGGCCATTATCCGTGCCCGGTTGAGCAATGCCATTGTGATTCTCGGTTCTGCTACACCCTCTATTGAATCGCGTTATAATGCAGATATCGGAAAATTTCACCTCCTCCAGCTCCCGGAGCGGGTTGAAGAGCTCTCCATGCCTAAGGTAAAGATTGTGGATATGCGTCGTGAACCTCGCACACTTGGCCGGCACGATCCGACTATTTTTTCAAGAACATTACGCCAACTCATGGAAGAAAAATTATCCCGCGGCGAACAAGTCATTCTGCTGCAAAACCGGCGCGGTTTTGCAACCATTTTGAAATGCAAAAAATGCGGATATGATGCCCGCTGTGAAAATTGTGATATTACGCTGACCTATCATATTCCCGTCAATTTACTGAAATGCCATCACTGCGGCTATGCGCGAAAAGCACCGTCTACTTGTCCGCAATGCCAAAGTGAAGATATTATTATGAAAGGTATAGGTACCCAACGGGTGGAAGAGGAACTGAACCTCCTTTTCCCGGGGATTAAATCCATCCGGATGGACATGGATACCACCAAGGGCAAACACGCTCATGACAAAATTTTAAAAAAATTCGCTCAAAAGGAATATCAAATCCTGCTGGGAACGCAGATGGTCGCAAAGGGATTGGATTTCCCCAACGTGACACTCGTCGGTGTAATTTCTGCGGATACCGAACTACTCTTGCCTGATTTCCGCGCCGGTGAACACGCCTTTCAGTTGCTGACCCAGGTCGCCGGCAGAGCCGGGAGAAAACACAAACAGGGTCTTGTGGTCATCCAGACCTATTCACCCGAACATCCCAGTCTTATTTATGCTAAATCCCATGATTATATCAGCTTTTATAAACATGAAATGCTCGAGCGCAAACAGCTTCTCTACCCTCCTTTCAGTCGCTTTATCCGGTTGCTCTTCCGGGGTCCGTCAGAAGAAGAAATTCAAACACAAGCACAACTTTTAGCTGCACAGCTAAAAGGAAGAAAAGAATTTCGCCTGTTGGGCCCTACCCCCGCTCCACTTTCTAAAATCCAGGGGAATTTTCGCTGGCAAATTTTGTTATCTACAGCAAAGAGTATAGATGCCAATGCCGTAGAGACAAAATATATTTTGATGCAAACACTTGACCACATACGAAAGAATAAAAAAAGCAAAATCGACGTTCAAATAGACGTCGATCCGGTTTCTATATTATAAAACATCCCATTGAATCAAAACGCGGGTTTATGCATCATATAAGATAAATAGAAACAAATTAATAAACGCCGCCGGGGAATAGGCGTCGGGAATCACAACGACCCGTAATAAAAATTTATCCTTGCAGTCTTGATTGTTTTTATCAAAACAGTGTTAATAGCAGACAAACACAAAATCAGGAACCCATTATGAAAAAAGAAAAACTTGTTTGGATGTACCGCATGATGTTGCTCATTCGCAGATTCGAAGAACGGGCTGCACAAATGTATGGTATGCAAAAAATAGGCGGATTCTGCCATCTCTATATCGGACAGGAAGCAACAGGAGTGGGCACCGTGGCTGCAATGCGACCGGAGGATTACCTGATTTCCGCTTATCGCGATCACGGTCACATTTTGGTCAAGGGTTCCGATCCCAAAGCCATTATGGCGGAACTCTATGGAAAGGGAACCGGCATCTCCAGAGGAAAAGGCGGATCGATGCATCTGTTTGATGTCGAAAAACGCTATCTGGGCGGTCACGGAATCGTGGCCGGACAAATCCCTCTCGCCACAGGCGTGGGATTTGCCATTAAATACCGCGAAGAGGACGGCGTTGTTGTCGTTTCTTTTGGTGAAGGCGCTGTTCATCAGGGTGCATTTCACGAATCGCTGAATCTGGCAAAATTATGGAAATTGCCGGTCATTTATCTTATCGAAAACAATCGATACGGCATGGGAACACCGCTGGAACGGGCCTCGGCAGTATGGGACCTGTCACAAAAAGCCTGTTCCTATGATATGGCCAGAGACACGGTAGACGGAATGGACGTTTTGGCCGTCTATGATGTTATGGAAAAGGCTATCAATAGAGCGCGCAAGGAAAACGAGCCGACGCTGATCGAGGCCCGAACCTATCGCTTTCGCGGCCACTCGATGTCGGACCCGGTTCACTCTCACTATCGCACCAAAGAAGAAGTTGAAGAACAAAAATTAAAGGATCCCCTAAAACGGTTCCACAAAAAACTCCTCAAGGATAAGGTTCTGACCAAAGAGGATATAAAAGAGATCGAAAGCGAGACGAAAAAAATCGTTCTCGATTCGGTGGATTTTGCAGAAAAAAGCACAGAGCCGGAGCTCGAATCCCGGTTTGAAGATGTATATGCTTAAGTATAAAATCAACCTAACTGAGAGAATAAAAAATGGCAGAAATGACGTTTAGAGAAGCGTTGAACCAGGCAATGGCTGAAGAAATGCAACAAGATGAAAATATCTTTCTGATGGGAGAGGAAGTCGGATACTACCAGGGCGCATATAAGGTTAGCCAGGGACTGATGGAACGCTTTGGCACCAAAAGGGTGATCGATACACCCATCGCCGAGCTCGGCTTTGCCGGCGTCGGCATCGGTGCTGCAATGACAGGATTACGGCCGATTATTGAATTTATGACCTTTAATTTTTCCATACTCGCCCTTGATCAAATATTCAACAACGCCGCCAAACTGCGGTACATGTCCGGCGGACAGATAAAAGTACCTATCGTCTTTCGCGGACCGGGCGGGGCGGCACATATGCTCGGCGCACAACACTCCCAGTGTCTCGATCCCTGGTTCTGCAACGTTCCCGGTTTGATCGTCATGTCGCCCAGTACTCCAAGGGACGGTAAAGGCATGCTCAAGGCCGCTATCCGGGACGATAACCCGGTCATATTTATCGAAAGCGAAGCGATGTATGGGATGAAAGGCGAAGTGCCGGATACCGAATATATCATCCCCGTCGGAACCGGTGAGATCAAACGCGAGGGCAAAGATATCACTCTGATCGGGTGGAACAAAATGTTGCACGTTTGTATGGAGGCGGCTTCTCTGCTTGAAAAAGAGGGAATTGATGCAGAAGTGATCGATCCGAGAACGCTCAAACCCCTGGATGAGCAGATGATCATCACCTCTATCGAAAAAACCAACCGCTGTGTCGTCGTCGAAGAAGGATGGCCCTATGCCGGTGTTGGTGCCGAAATCGCCTTTCGGATCAACAAAATGGCTTTTGATTATCTCGACGCCCCGGTTGAACGCATTAGCGGCGAAGACCTTCCCATGCCCTATGCACATAATTTGGAAAAAGAGGTCATACCCAGCGCCGGCAAAGTTGTAAGTGCTGCAAAAAGAGCATTGTATATCGACTAGACTCATCAATTAATCGGACAAAAAGAAGTTCAAGGAAAATATTATGGCTATAAAAATGACAATGCCCAAACTCAGCGATACCATGGAAGAAGGAACGATAATCAAATGGCTAAAAAAAGAAGGCGAAGCAATAGAAGCCGGCCAAGTCGTTGCCGAGGCCGAGAGCGACAAAGCCACTATGGAACTGGAAGCATTTGATGAAGGGGTTCTGAAAAAAATCGTGGTTCCGGAGGGAGGCAAAGTCAAAGTCGGCGGTTTAATCGCGGTAATCGGCGAGGAGGATGAAGATATTTCTGATATACTCGAGGCCAATAAAGAGCATTCAAAACCGGAACCGGAAAAAACAAGAGAAACAAAAAAAACCGAAACAGAGAGCAACGCTCCGAAACCCAAGCCCGCCGTCGTCCCGTCATCGCCAACAACTGTTTCTGTTCCCGTAAAAACGGATGTGAAAACAGCCTCCGACGGTACCCGCCTCAAAGCCTCTCCCCTTGCCAAAAAGCTTGCCGGAGAAAAAGGCGTGAATTTGCGCAGCCTTCAGGGCAGCGGCACCGGAGGCCGAATCATCCGCCGCGACGTCATCAATTTCCTCGACAAAGTCCAGAGCAGTGAAACCGCTGAAAAAGAGCCGGTCAAAGTAAACCTCACAACCATGAGAGATATTATCGCCAGACGTATGACCCTGAGCAAGACCACGGTACCGCATTTCTATCTCACCGCAGAGGTGGATATGCAAAAAGCAGCGGAATTCCGCAAAGCATTGAACGAATCACAATCCGATATCAAAATCAGTTTCAATGACATTATCATCAAAGCGGTAAGCCTGGCACTGAAAAAACACAAAAACATTAACGCATCATTTGCCGACGATCATATTCTCCAGCACGACCGCGTCGATATAGGTATCGCCGTAGCGCTGGACGAAGGTCTCATCACGCCGGTTGTGCGAAACTGCGATCAGAAAAGCATCGGAGATATATCGAAAGAAATCAGGTCTATGATCAAACGCGCCAAAGAACGCAAACTGGTCCCCGAAGAATACACCAAAGCAACCTTTACGGTCAGCAATCTCGGTATGTACAACATTGAAGAGTTCAGCGCCATCATCAATCCACCCGAAGCAGCCATTCTGGCTGTCGGGACAGTGAAAAAGGTGCCGGTAATCGAAGAGGACCAAATTACCATCGGTCTACGCATGAAACTAACGCTCTCTTCAGATCATAGGGTTATCGATGGTGCCGCCGCTGCTCTGTTTATGAGAGATCTGAAAAAAAGAATCGAAAATCCCATGGCAATGGTACTCTAAACCATTAACTTTACCGCTTCCGGGCACCCGTAGCTGTAAAGTATTCATAGTATCATTTTTTTGGGAGTTCTTAACGATTCAAAATCACCGAGATCGCTGAAGATATATTTATTTTCACTGCTGCCCCAAATAATCAAAATCATCATTCTTACAAGTTGAAAATATGGCATCTATACATTTATTGAGCTAACCGGCAAAACAGGTCAACAAAAAACCTCACCACAATGAAAAGCAAGAGCGGGAACAGAGAGAAAAATCATTAATATTCTTGCACGGATTTCAATATAATGAGATAATCAATTCTTCTTATATAACACTCCCCTCTACCGCATTCGCTTGCGCATCTGACCTTTATATTTGGCACGGATGTGCAGGAACAGTTCTGAATACCGCGATGTCTTGAAATCGGGAAAAGCAAAATCCATAGGCACATATTGCCCGCGGGTGAACTGGTAGGTAACATCGGCATAAATGCCGTGATCGAGATAGACTTTGTGACCATTATATTTTGCTGATGCCAGAACAAACTTGTCGTAATCCATATAGCCGGGATCGAGGTTTACCTTGCGGTCTCCGTTTAAAGAAATATTTTTTTCGATCTCATTACACTCGAGCTTGATCGCAGGGAGTTCCTTCGGATGAATCAAACGATAAAACGAAATAAACTGACGGTAGATGGGACTGCCCATCTCCGGAACATAATAATCGGTAATATCAAAATTAAACATTTTACTCTTGTAATCCGTTTTACCGTACCTCTCTTCCAGGCAGGAGAACGCCTCGTCCCGCAAGGACTCATCGCTGTATAAAACCCCCAAAACGAGTTTTACGGGTAGAGGATCAGCCGGTTTCATTCTCTTTTTCCTTTTTCGACGTATACAATCCCCACTGTTTTTCCAGCGCCAAATTTTGCGGTAATTTCTCCAAAGCTTGTTCAACCCATTGTGGGTCAATGCCAAATAGCTCTTTAATTCTGCAAGCCAGCCCCGCTCTAATGCGTTCCTTGTATTTTCCCCGGATAGTGGAGATTTGCAGATAATCATTGTGCAGATAAATCATCTGGTCATTATCGACTCTGGTCAGACAAATACCATGCATGGTATGCCGGTAAAAAGAATCCAGCCAATAGGTTTTTAAGACCTCATCCGTGACGGCTTGATTCCTGAAACAATAGCGCCATTTTTTTTCCTGCCGATTAAATGTATAGAGATGATATTGTTCCGTCCGGCGATCAAAAAACATCTCAACGCCGGTATGTTCCGTACGATAAAGACGCGGCTGATCAGGATCCATCCTGAAGGGTTTGTGCAATAGATAACCCGGATCCACCAGATAAGCGGTGCGTCCCATTTGTACCACCAGGGCGCAGTGTTCATTGGGCCGATTGCGCATGTGGGCAATAACCGGATAACAGTGAAAACCATGATGCATAAGAATAGACTGTAAAAACCAGGTCAGGGAAAAACAAGTGCCCCCCAATCCATATTGTAAATGATCTTCGAAAACTTCTTCCGGTTTTCGGATCCGTTCTTCAGAACGAAAAAATTGATTGACTTTAATGATCTTGCTGATGTTTTCATACGGAAAACCGGAAAAATGACGTAATATCTCGCTCAAAAATTGGATCCCGGCACTCTGCGGCTGAATACCGTAATGACGCATAAACGCCTGAACGCTATCTTTATGATTTTCGATTCGAAATAATGATTGCATAGTATCGTTATCCAGTTGCTACCTTTATAAGATAAGGATTTGAATGGCGGAATACAAGCAAAGTCACACAGAGACAACCATGACACAGGTAAAATCAAATTGTCCCTAATAAGCGACACGTTGCTGAATTTGTATATCCTCCATAAGCATATCACCCGTCTGTTACCCCAGGCTTTAACATAACAGCGAATTAAACCGCTGCCGTAAAAAACACCTTCCGCCGGAAAAATCCTTTTAAAATTATTAAAAACAGCATATTAAAACAAAACATTAATGCTGTCCAAATCAGATAAAATAACTCTGATGAAAATGTTAAATGGAGCCATTCCCCAAAAGTTCCGACAAAAAGAGACTCTCTTTGGTATTATAATTGCACTATGACCTGTGAACAGCTATAAACCATAGCGGAGATTTGAGATGAAAAAATATCCATTCATATTTATATGCCTTGTTTTGTTTTCAATTTTATATACCTATCAGGCGGCTGCACAGTTTGACAACCTGGACAGAGATATTGAAGCGATAACCATGACGGCGGATCAATTTCCAATTTTCAACGGCGTGCCGTTCGATCAGCTTTTTCTTTATGCTTTTGACAAATCCACCAACAGCTGGACACAGATACCATTTCAATTCGATGATGTGGATGATCAGGAACACTATTTTGCAGAAACCGATCAAATCCTGGATGATTACGATGAACTTACATTTATGGCACGGGATGCAGGTGATTCCAGCACGGTTGCCGGCTGGATTACCGATATCAGTTCTCAGGGATATAACCGTTATGAAATAAAAATTACCGATAGTATTGATCCTTCCCGCTCTGCCTGGGTCTATCTATATCGCTCATCTACCCTGACCTATGTTGCGGATGATCTCCTATCCTATAATAATACCACAAATCAAATCACATCTTCCTATTATCAGCTGGGGTTGAACAGCGATGGAACGCTTAATGATCTCCTGATCACAGCCGCCGGAGGAGGCAATGGTATTGATATTATTGATCGCGAAAAAATTCGCTCCAGCGGCCAATACAATACGTACAGTTATACCTTCACCGAGGAAGATATGACCCTCAACAATGTTCAGATCAAAGACGGTACCGTTCGGGTACTTCGCCAGGTTGACATATCCTTTTCTCTCTTCGATCAGGCAGCGGAAAAGGATATAACTGAGAAATACTATGATCGTTTCTCCATTACCGGTGGAAGTTATGGACATATCCTCGCCGATTACGGAATTCACTATTTACGTCAATCTCTGGATTTGAACAGCAACGCCGGTGCCATGACATTTTACGGCACCAATAATGCCGTTACAGGGGCCACCATCGATGGGATCAACGATGCGGTGGACACCTCCCTTCCCGCACCGGGTACATCCGTTTGGAGCATGGTAACGGGTACACCAGGAAGCATCATTCAACTGGTAAATCTCCCTGACCTGGGAACAACCCAGAGCCTCTATTACCATGATGATAACAGTAGCCATAACTCCGGAGACGGCATGCCTGAAACCGGAGACAATGCACCGAACTATGAATCCTGGGGAGATATCGGTGTTTCATTTGAAAACGCATCGTCGCCGATTACCGGTCTCTACGAAATCGGCTATACGCGTTTCTTTATGCCGGCAAATCAACCAGTGACTACTGCCGGGGAAATGGCAGCATTTTATGATAACCCCATGAGCACTGATGTAACCTTAATGGAGCCCTATCCGGTGGAACTGAGTTCCTTTACGGCCACAGTGTTAAACAATGCAATCGCATTACAATGGACAACGCGGTCGGAAACCGAAAATTATGGCTATTATATCTATCGTTCCGACGAGCTCAATGGCCGGTATGAAAGAATCACGATTCAAATTATTCAGGGAGCCGGAGACAGCGATTCGGAACACACTTATGAATTCATCGACTATGATGTGGAACCGGGGGAAACCTATTACTATAAACTGGCGGACATCAATTTTGCCGGTGAATTAACCTTTCATCAGGCTATACGGGCAGACTATGCCGTGCCGGATGATTATGAGCTCAGGCAAAATTATCCCAACCCCTTTAATCCATCGACCACAATAGAATTTTCACTCAAAGAACCTGGTTTTGCCTCAATCGTGATCTATAATCTTAAAGGGGAAAAAATTAAAACCCTGCGCTCCGAACCCCTTTCAGGCGGCAGTTATCGCATCGAATGGAACGGTGTCAACGATATGGGAACTCCTGTACCCAGCGGCATCTATTTCTGCAGACTGGTTATAAATAATTTTCAGAAAAGTATAAAGATGACTCTGATGAAATAGGGAGAATATTCAGCTCTCAGTCCCGGACACAACCTTCATTTTGGCTCAACGATCAATAAGGCCCAGGCATCTATGGCTGGCAAAGTGTACTCGATACAATCCCGGTGGTCATATCCTTTGATATCCAAACGCCGCACCAAGGCGCTATAATCCTTTTGCGCTTCAGCCGATTCGTGCAACTTTCGATCATAAGCACGCGGTAAAAGCAGTCTGGCCCTGACAGGCTGCTCTCCGTAGAAATAATCTTTCCACAACTTGATCGTTACATTCTCCGTTTTATCGCCCCAGTGCACAATATGTATAACGGCAGCTGACTCTTGTTCATTTGGTCGTACTCTGGTAAACGCATAATATGCTCTACTTTGTAGAATATCCACCGGATTTTGATCATAACGATCTTCTGACAAGCCGGATCCCGCGATAGCTGCATCTTCATATCCATCCAGATAGGTAGACACTGCGCGTATAAATCCATAAAGGTCGGCATAATTCTCCGGCCTGCCAAAATAGCGCTCCGCTCCTGTGGCTGTAGAACGCAGATAAACATCATAGGGGACGAGAAGATGCATACCGCATGCATAGGACAGTGCGATAACCTGACGAGTGCGTTTTACTTCTTCACTTCTGTAGGTAAATATCTGGGCCCGTCCATGTTCCTGCAAATTCCGCATGACATGCACGAAATACCGAGGTGAAGGGTGATCGCACTCGGCCATACCGAAATCAAACAGCGTATAGGGCCAATGCCATTTACCCTCAAAATTATTACAAGAAAAGGAGATTCGCCTGCCGGCCCATGTGTTTAGCTCCCGACGAATATCTCCGTAAAATCTTTCGACAGAACCTTTCTGAAACGCAAGCATCTCGGTCTCCAAATCCATTTGCAGCCGTTCAGCTTCCTCACGGCAATAACGGCAATAACATCCCCCCCATTCAACAGCTGCATGATTCACACCGGGATCATCCATATGAATGTAATCCACACCATAATCAACCATCCGTTTTGCATGCTCTAAAAAAGTCCGACGGTATTGCGGACTGTTCACACATCCCCACCACGCCTGCCATGACTGCATCCAGGGTGCCGTAACCGGTTCACCCCTGAGGTTTAATATGCGTCCGGCTTGCCGCGTCGATGCGCCCGGAAAATCAAATAATATAGAATTCAGAGTTCCTCCGACAGAGTAACCGCGCTGTTTACATTCCGCAAACCAGGTCGAATCGAGGCTGTATACCCAATCCAAACGTGTTGCGTGAAAAGCGGATGCATCCCGAAACGTATGATGCGGATCCTCAGAATCAAGCGGACGCGGCCACCGGCTGGAAAAACACACATCACTGTAAACAGGTGACCCTGAAGGACGAACTGCTCGCTTTGCTACGGTAAAGATATCCTCATCATTTGGAGAAGCGTTGAATTGCGGAAGCAACATAAACAAGAAAATAATGGGATAGTAAAATAACAATTTGCACCAACCTCCACCCCGGGACTGAATGTGCTATTGAATGCTAGAGCCGGAATAAAAAAGTGCCCCGGCTCTAGTATTTCAACCTAATTCTTTTTATAGGAATCCGGTACGTCGAATTCCGCTGCATCGATAGTCGTTACGGCGTATGCAGTGGTTTCGCTTGTCGATTCCATGATAACCTTTTCATTATCATCCGACTTGGCGCTCTCCGCCACTTTTTTCCCAAGGCCTTTCATAAATCCACCCACAGAGGTGGGTATTTTATTCTCTTCTTCTTTCTCTTCCTCTTTGCTCATCTCGGAACCCTTTGTCGCATATAACGTGTGAGATTTCATCGATACGCCTTCCAGTTTTGCACTCTCTTCCTGCAACTTTTTCATTGCCTCAGCAAGTTGCGGGTGACTCTGCGCAATTCTGCCAAAAACTTCACGCATACCGCCTTCGGAGGGTTCAAATCCAAGCTTTTCGCTCAGTTTTTTCTGGAACGCATTGATCTCTTCTCTCCCATCGAGGTCTTTGGCCAGCCAATGTGTAGAGGTAACGATCAATTCCCCCTCCGAACTCTTTTCCGGGCCCTCTTCACTTTCTTTTTCGGTTGCCGTTGCCTTTAGGTTCAGCGTAATCACCGCTTTTTCGGATTTTTTACCGGCAACGGTTTCCGTTTCACCCGGTTTCTTAACATCGACATCGAATTGCCATTCAACGTTGGTATCGCTTTCCTCAACATCCTGCTCTTTGCTCTCTTCCTCAGCCTGCTGCATCTGGCTCTCTAAAAGCTGACGCCATTCATCAAAGGTCATCACCGTATATTGCTCATTTTCATGATCGATAGAATAAATCATCTCATTGCCGAGATCGATGATTTGAGCATGAAGAGGTTTTTCCTTTTTGTTCAGGGTTTCTGTCTTAAACATGTCGCCTTTATAATATTCAACCGTCCAGGTCGGTTTGCTGGCACCCATAACTTTCATCATCATTCCCAAGGTACCCTTGAACTCCAATTGAGTAAGTGATTCTTTTTTAACATCGGCCCGAAGCTGAACTGTAAACACAAAAAACAGTAAAAAAACAGTTGAAAATAATAAATTTCGTTTCATTATTGTTCTCCTTAGATTCTGTATGTTTCGTTTTAATGCTCCAATAACATAAACAATTTAACCGCCGGGAAAATTTCATCATATTGCTGCGCCGGCATTACCGTCATATTCCCGATTGTTGAATGCCTATCTCATAGAGCAAAAGAAAATTTTCGACTCATTATAATATTTATTCATTCACAAAACAAGATTTTTTTTAGAAATCGTTGATCTTTAGTAACTATTTCTGAAGAATTCCTGCCCCTGTCCACCAACTTTTACAATTTTCCGTTATTTATAACCAAAACTACCCCCACTTTAACAAAAAGGCCACCCCCGCATAGCGTGATACAGGAATGACCTTTTTTTAACAAAACCAATTTTGCCTTACAAAATAAGCAGCGCATAAAGTACGGATAACTCTTAAAAGCCGCTCAGGCATCTGCTCCCTTGCGTCTTCGCAAAACGACGGTGAGTATATACCAGGCGATGGCGGCTATAACGAGTGTAATCAAACCAAAAATGGTGGGATAAAAAGAGATGCGAAATCCCATCATTACGATCTGAGGGTTGATATCCGCAGCTCTGATGATGGTAAAAATGGCATTCCACAGTCCCATAATTTGTCCCAACAGCCCAAAAACAGCGGTAAGACTGCCCCAAAAAAGTATGGTATGCAGCTCCCGATAAAGTTCAGAGACCATTTTTCCGCTGTCGTGCAGAACGTCGACTGTGCGCTTGATGATAAAATAGAGCGTGATGAGGGCAAGGGGGACCATAATCCAGGTCCAAACACCCATTGCTTCAAAAAAAGAAATTTGTGGAGGATGATTTGCATGCATAACGAGCTCCTTTCAGATTTTATTTTACAGTTTAGGTTGCTGTAATAATCTAACACTGAAGGAGCATAAAATCAGAAAGAATCGGCAACCGTTCAAATGATAAAGCGACAAACCCTTTATTCGGCGATAAATGCCGTTTGTCGACAAGAATTGTGTTTTTATCATCATAGCGTTTAATTACGACGATTTTACGTGACATTATATGCAAAGAATAGTATCTTTTTCTATGACAATGAATGTAAAGAAAAATTTTTCGATAAAAAACATTTTTTCAGGCCGGTTGCTTATCAAGCACCAACTTGTGCTCGCACATATCGCCTTCTGGTTGATCGCGTTTCTTTTTTTTGTTTACTTTTTCGGCCATCATCAGCAAGCCTATAGACAAACAGCCATATTCGTAGCATGGCTGATGCCACCAACGATAGCTGCAGCCTATTTCCTCCTCTATTTCCTTTTACCCCGCTATATTTTCAACCGCGAAAAACGATCCATACCCTTATTCCTTCTCTTTACCTTATACGCCCTGATCGTCTTCGTATGGCTGACCGCACTGATTATCTATCAATTTCTATTGAATCAAATCCTGTCAATATCCATAACTCCAATGGATTATACCACCATCGACATACTGGTTGTCGTAATTGGTCTTTTGTTTATTATTCTCGTGGCAACATCGATTCGTATCTTGTTATACTGGTCATCTGAGCAAAACAAGGCCCAAAAACTGTTACAGGAAAAAATAAAGGCGGAATTGCGCATGTTGCGCACACAACTCAATCCACACTTTTTATTCAACACCCTCAACAGTATCTACGCACTGGCGCTGAGTAAATCAGATCAGGCTCCTGCTGCCGTTCTCAAACTCTCCGATATGCTCGACTATATTTTGTATGACTGCAAATCGGAGCGCCTTCCCCTAAGCAAAGAAATACGCTTTCTCGAAAACTATATCGAATTACAAAAGCTTCGCTACGGCAACAGGCTGGAGGTCAAGTTTGATTCTCCACAAACATCGAATGCAAGGGTGCCGCCGATGATCTTGTTACCGTTTGTTGAAAATGCATTCAAACACGGAGCGGGAAAAAAGCGCGGACGCATCAAAATCAACATTGTGATTGGACTCGAGAAAAAACACGCCCGGTTCTACATGCAAAATAACTTTTCCCTACCGGAAGACAAATATAATTCCGGAGGAATAGGACAGGAGAGCGTTATCAGACAGCTTGATTTACTCTTTGACAAGAACTATCAGCTCGATATTTCGCAAACAAAAGAATTATATACCGTTACGCTAAAATTTCCCGTAAAATAAGGATGGGGAAGATGATTACCCGTTGCATGATCGTAGACGATGAACCGCTGGCCATCAGTGCATTAAGCACATTATTGGAGAGACTCGAAGATTTTGAAATCACAGACACCTGTGAAGATGCAGTCAAGGCATTTCACCTTTTACAAAAATCCACTATCGATCTTTTGTTCCTCGACATCGATATGCCGGAGCTCAGCGGCATCGAGCTTTTGCGTTCCCTGACAAAGCCACCAAAAGTTATTTTTGTAACCGCATACAGAGATTATGCATTGGACGCCTTTGAACTCGATGTGGTCGATTATTTGCTCAAACCGATAGCCTTTGAACGCCTGCTGCAGGCATTGGATAAATATTATAAATTAAAGCAGACAGATCAAAATCTGCCCGAGCTGACGGGAAAATCCGGACAGGAGGACAAAGAAATCCTGATGGTTAAAGCAGATCGAAAAGTATTGCGGCTGTTAATAAAGGATATCTATTATATCGAAAGTATGAAGGATTATGTACAGATTCACATGAATCGCCGAACGGTCATCAGCAAAACCTCTTTAAAGTCTCTGGGGGCAAGCTTGCCGGCTTGCCGCTTTTTGAGAATACACAAGTCATTTATCATTAATATCGATAAAGTAATTTCTTTTTCCGGCAGTGGTATCGAAATCGCCGGGAAAGAACTTCCCGTCGGCCGCTATTACAAGGCAGCAGCAATGGCAGCCCTCAGATAATTCGGTACCCCCATCCTTTTATCTGAGTATTAATCCAGAGAACAATCACCGTTACCACAATTCAATCCTCTCTCCCTGCAGCAGGATTCCGCCGGGCACTCTTTTTTGTGACCGCCGCTAAATATCCCTCCCACCACGGATATGACTTTTTCCACATCAGAGGAATCGCAGCGTTCACAAGTGATTGACCGGATATCGGCAGAAACCAGTTTCTCAAATAAATGTCCGCAGTTGTGACAGCTATACTCATAAATGGGCATAAAGC
>CAZMUU010000020.1:14321-22100 GCA_964569215.1 uncultured Cytophagia bacterium | reverse complement strand
CCCCTGAACCGGGAGAGGTGCTTGCGGAATCGGAATCTGCCAGAACAGTCGCGACCAGTGGAACGTTTAAAGAACGCTATGATCTGGCTCTTTCCTATTATAATAACAGACAGTACCGCCAGGCGTTAAGAATTTTTGATGAACTGCTTAGGTCCGGCCGGGGGAATTCTTTATTGGATAATTGTCAATACTGGAAAGGCGAGTGCTATTACGGGCTTGCTAACCATAACCAGGCCATTATTGAATTCGAACGGGTATTTGAATATAAGAATTCAAACAAGCTCGATGACAGCCAGTTAAAGCTGGGTTTATGTCATCTGAAGCTGGGCAATGTCGAAAAAGCGAGGAGTGAATTCAGAAAGCTTATCGAGAATTATCCGGATAGCGAATATGTCTCCAATGCTGAATACTATTTGACGCGTTTTTAATCCGGGCCAGGGAAATCAAAAAGGGTGATAAATTGTTATCACCCTTTTTTTATTGCTTTTCTACCCTTTTTTCATTAATTTATACAAATTAATAGCAGGTCATATTCGGGTTCTTTGTTTCTATGAAAAACAAGTTACGTATTCTTTTCCTCTCTTCAGAAGTAGAGCCGTTTGCCAAAACCGGAGGGCTGGCAGATGTCGCCAGTGCACTCCCCCGTGCGCTTTATGAAGAAGGTCATGATGTACGGGTTATGATGCCAAAATACGGCGTGATCAGTGATCGCAAGTATATTTTGCGCGACGTCATTCGTCTGAAAAAAATTGCCGTCAAAATGGGTAATAAAGAGTATATTACCTCAGCGAAATCAGCATTTTTGCCGGATTCCAAAGTACAAATTTATTTTCTCAATTATAAAACGCTTTTTGATAAAAAAGGGCTTTATGTCGATCCGAAGACAGGCAAGGATTTTGCAAACAACGCAGAGCGCTTTGCTCTGTTTTGCCGTGCCGTTCTGGAGACGATTAAAATCTTGCATTGGGAACCGAACGTTATACACTGCAATGACTGGCAAACCGCTTTGGTCCCCTGGTTGTTAAAAAACGACTACGGGGAAGATTCTTTTTTCGCCAACACTGCAACATTGCTTTCCATACACAATATGGCCTATCAGGGAAATTTTCCGCCGACCGTCTTGCCAAAAATCGGACTTGCAAAAGAGTTTGGCGAGCCGGGAAGCGATATGGAATTCTATGGCAATATCAATTTTCTGAAACTCGGTATTTTACATGCTGATTCCATAAGTACGGTAAGCCCAACCTATGCAGACGAGATTCAGTCGAACGAAGAATTGGGTGCCGGGTTGAATGAATTTCTAAAAGCGAGGAAAAAAGACCTACATGGTATATTGAACGGCGTAGATGAAACCATATGGAATCCTGAAAAAGATAGCTTTCTGCCTGCTTTTTATTCACCCTCCGACCTGGAGGGCAAATCAGAATGTAAAAAGACTCTTTTGCAGGAAAGCAAGCTGGAATATAAACCGGAGATGCCGGTAGTGGGCATGATCTCACGCCTGGATTCCCAAAAGGGATTTGATTTGCTTGACGAGATCAGGGAAGACCTCTTTAAACTCGATCTCCAGTTCGTTGTTCTTGGCGTCGGTGACCCTCGTTATCATAAAATGCTGCAAGCACTGCAAAAAAAATATCCGGATAAAGTTTCCATACATTTGCGCTTTGATGACCGCATGGCCCATCTTATCGAAGCCGGAAGTGATATTTTTCTCATGCCTTCCCGCTATGAGCCCTGTGGCTTGAATCAAATGTTTAGTCTGAAATATGGAACGATTCCGGTTGTGCACAATGTGGGTGGTTTGGCAGATACCATTACCGATTATACAGAAAACAGAAATCAGGGGAACGGCTTTATTTTCACGGAATATAGCGGCAAGGCTTTTTTACAAGCGATTCAACGCGCTTTGGAAGAATTCTCGGACAAAAAATCCTGGCAGAAACTCGTAAAACGTGCGATGAAACAAAATTTTTCGTGGAAAGCCTCGGCTGACAAATATGTGAAATTGTACCAAAAAATGATCTAAATCTTTTTGTTTTACTGTGCAACATCTTGTTTCGTTATTGCACAGCCGGCCCGGTTCTCCGATCCGCCGTTTTCAGAGGGTTGAAAATTTTTTGGGCTTTAAACTCAACAAAAACAAAACCTTTATTTTTTTTATCCCCATTGCACCGTTCAAAAAGACCCTTCAACTTTTTGGCACTGACTTTGCTTTATTCCATACCTATAGCCTGCCTTAGGCAATGCATCTTGAACCGGGCTTGAGACCAGGGTGATGTCTGAGTCATCAGAATAATTATGATGGAATATTTTTGACTATGGAAGGTATTGAGATTTCCTATAATAAAGTCGGTGCCATGCGTGATATCGTATTGCTCGGTATTCGCGGCTATGTAGACACGCAAACCTCGCCTGAGCTTCAACAAAGGATATTTGATTTGATGAAGCAGGGGATGTCGCAATTTGTCATCGATCTGAGTGCAGTCCAGTATGTCAGCAGTGCCGGCTGGGGTGTTTTTGTCAGCGAAATTCGCGGCTTGCGTGAAAAGGGTGGTGACCTGATCATTATCCATATGTTGCCTGAAGTAACCGAGGTTTTCGAAATGCTCGAGTTCAATAAAATTCTTACCTGTTCCGATTCTTTGGAAGAGGCCATTCATGATTTTGATCTCAGCAGAGGTCTGGATTTAACCTCAACTCTCTCTCATCAGAGTAATTCGGATACGGTTCTCTCTTCAGATGTGGTAAACCGCGTTCTCGAACAAAGAAACCGGGAGCAAAAATCCAGACCCGTTTCTAAAGAGCCGCATCGTTCTCATCGATTATCCCCCCTGGCGGCCGGTATGTCGGATGCGGAATTGCCATTGAGTGAAAAGATTAAAAAGCTGGTCGTAGAGAATCCGAACAACGGCGCCTGGGCAATTAAACGCTCTTTAAATTCACCGCGTTTCGGATATGCTAAAATCTCTTTATTCGCACTTTCCTCTCTTATGAAAAGATTAGGACTCGGCAGCAAAGCAAAACGATATCGTTACTATCGATCTCGTTGACATCGAAAAAATATGGAGTTGCAGATGAGAAGGTTTGTACAAGACATCGGTCGTATACTATTTTTCTGGGCCCTGCTTTTTCTTTTCAGTGCAGGGCTTTTTAGCAACAGCCGGGCACAAACTGTATTTAAAGCGGACACGACTCAACGCGAAACCCAGCTCACCGCCGGGGATGCCTTACATCTTTATGTTTACGATGGATTTTTTCCTGCCGGTGAGGATAAATTTATCGGTACATTTCACGATAAAGAGTATATTATCGATGGGTTTGGTGATATTAATCTCTTTTCCATCGGCAGAGTACATGTGGTGGGGCTTACTGCAGATGAAATTGCGCGGGTCCTGGAAACAAAGCTTAAACCCTTTGCAAAAGATCCACATGTCGTGGTTGAGCCTTTGGTCAAACTCTATTTACGCGGCGGATTTAATGAATCGGGTTTACACAGATTTAATTTGCGCATATCTTTTTGGGAAATGCTGGAACAAGTGGGCGGTCTGAATGGGATTACCCGAATTGAAGATATTTATATTGTTCGCGATGACCGCATACTATACAAGGATTTTTGGAATGCTTTTTACCGCGCCAGTTCACTGGCTGAACTTGGCATACAGTCCGGTGATGAAATTATTGCACCGCGAGTCAACCGTTTGACCATGGATACGATTCTGCGCTATTTTCAATTCGGAATGTCAATCATAACTTTTTACATTACCTTTTTAAATTATCGTAATACCCAGTAATCATGGAAGATTATAATGTATTACATCCTGCTTTTGAGCAAGAAGAAGCGGTAAATTTTGATTATGGCAAGTATCTGCGCGGCTTGTGGAAGCGTAAATGGCTTTTGGCGTTTTTGACCCTGGCGTTTGCCGCTTTTTTTTATTCACAAATCAGAAATCAGATTCCTATCTATCAGGCAGAGGTATTTCTTAAAACAAAGGAATTTGACAACCAGAGCGGTCAGATCCTGAGTCGCAGCCGTCAGATCGAGATGGCAACGGAAAATTTTACCAAACGGGTGGTAGCACGGCTGGGATTGGCGCTGGACGTAAAACAGAGTTCTCTCGGAAGTGAACGGGATAATATTTTTCAGGAATTTCACACCACTGAAAACCCCGTTCCCGGTGATTACAAAGTCCAATCTACCGAAAGAGGCCATTATCTCCTTGAACAAAAAGTAAACCAGGACTATATTATTCTGGACAGCACCCATGTTTGGGATGCTGTACAAAAACTGCGCACTGCCAACGGCTTTTCCTTTCGGCTCCATCCTCATTTCGTTACCCGTGCCAATTATGTCGAGTTTAAAATACAGCCGTTTTCAAGAGCCATGCAGGGGATTCGAAATCTCGATGTCATTGTGAACCGAAAAACCGGTCGTACCATGCGGTTGATTAAAACCGGGCGGGATCCACAAAAATTGGCTGATGATCTGAATCGCATTGCTCAAGCCTATGTCAGAGAAACGTTAAAATTGATGAATCGAGATGAAATCGCCAAATTGCGCACTTTGCAGGTACAGCTCGAAGCGGCTGAAGCCAATATGCGGCAAACAGAAGCCGAGTTACGCACATTTCACTACCGCTATCCCATCTCCATTGAGGCTGAAAAAAGCGCCCTGGCCACCAAACTTTTGGATATTGAAACCGAACTTACCCGGTTGCCCAGGATACGATCAAAGCTGGCCGACCTGCTCGATCGTCTCGAACGCGAAGACCAGGTGGAAGACCCTTTTCAGTACCGCCGTTATATTGTCAACCAGTTGGCAAATTTTCAGGAGATGCGGGATGATCCCAACCTCGGCATCTATCGCGAACGCCTTCGTGATCTCCTCATTCAATATGATGATATGATCGAAAAATACTCTTCCGATTATCCCGCTGTGGTTGAGACCAAAACAGAAATCAACAAGACCCAGAATGAAATTATTACGTTTGCCACCACCTTTCTCAACACCCTGACAAAAAATGAAAGCGAATACAGGGCTCAGAAAAAGCAAATCGAAGAGAAACTGCAAAAATTCCCGGAGGAAGAATCGCGCTTGCAGGAATTGCAAAACCGCAAAGCGATTAATCAACGGCTTTATAACGATTATCTGGCAGAAATCCAAAAACTTAAAGTCGCTGATGCGGCCGAAAGCGGGGACATTGAAATCCTCGATCCGGCGGTACCACCTAAAAATCCGATAAATCCCAGTAAAAAGCAAAAAGTGCTGATGGGCGGAGCCCTTGGATTTTTTCTGGGGGCGCTTATCTCTATCGCTCTTGATTTCCTCGATAAACGATTTCGATCGATACAGGAGGTCGAACGGGAACTCGATCTCAAGGTGATCGGCAATATTCCCAGAATCAATTTCGAAAACATACAGGATTATCAGGATTTCGAAAAGGTTAAACAAATTGACCGGCAATTGGTGACCCATGATTATTCGCCGACTCCTATCGGCGAAGCTTATCGCGCTCTGAGAACTCAATTGCTGTTTTCAAAAAAATCCGAGCGGATTCATAATCTCGTCATCAACAGTATCGGTCCCGAGGAGGGTAAATCCTTTACGGTCTGTAATCTGGGTATCATCCTGGCGCAGCAAAAATCAAATACGCTGATCGTGGATTCGGATCTGAGACGTGGCGTTCTGCACAATACCTTTAAAGTATCCAAACAACCGGGATTGACCAATTATCTTACCAATAATGCTATTCTGGCGGATATCGTTCAAAAAACAACGGTTCCGAATCTCTCTATTGTAAGCTGTGGCGCCATGATGCCGAATCCTTCGGAACTTTTGGGTTCCCTGCAGATGCGCCGGTTTATTGAGGAGACCAAACGCAAATTTGATTTTATTATCTTCGACACCCCGCCACTGGAAGCAGCTACAGATGCTGCTGTGTTGAGCACCCAGGTTGACGCTATTGCAATGGTGATTATGGCCGACATCACCAATAAAAAAATGGCCAAAGAAAAGCTTGAAATGATGAATTCCATTCCAACCAAGTTGGTTGGTGTTATTTATAACGGCTCTGATTCCACACTGATTAGAAATCAATACAGCTATTATCATTATTAAACTGCAGAGGACGCAATGAATGTACTGGTGACAGGTGGGGCCGGTTTTATAGGGTCTCATTTGATCGAGGACCTGCTCAAGAAAGAATATCGTGTCGATTGCCTCGATAATTTTAACACCTATTACGATCCAACGATCAAACGGAGTAATATTGAATCGGTTTTACATCACTCCGCTTTTAGGTTATATGAAGGGGATATTTTAGATTTTACCCTTTTGCAGGATATGTTTTCACAACGATCATATGATATGATTGTACATCTGGCGGCCCGGGCCGGCGTACGCCCATCTATTCAACAACCATTCCTCTATCAAAAAGTCAATGTTGAAGGCACATTAAATCTTTTGGAATGCTGCCGTCGTTTTGACGTCGACAAATTTATCTGTGCCTCCTCTTCTTCTGTGTACGGCGCCAATAAAAAAGTACCTTTTTCCGAAGATGATTTTGTTGACAATCCGATTTCTCCCTATGCGGCAACCAAAAAGGCGGCCGAGCTGTTATGTTATACCTATACACATCTTTATAAAATATCGACAACCAATTTGCGTTTTTTTACCGTTTATGGCCCCCGACAGCGTCCGGACATGGCCATACACAAGTTTACCAAATTCATCGATGAAGGAAAAGCCATCCCCGTCTACGGGACGGGAAAAAGTAAACGCGACTATACCTATATCGATGATATCATTCAGGGTATAGAAGCTTCTATGGCGCATTGCAATGGATATCGACTTTATAATTTGGGTGAATCAAAAACCATAGATTTGCTATCTCTGATAAAATTGATTGAAAAGGCTCTGGGTAAAAGTGCGATCCTGGATTATCAGCCAAATCAGCCCGGCGATGTCCCCATTACCTATGCCGATATCCGTAAAGCTCAAAAAGAGATAAATTATAATCCGCAAACCCTCATTAAAGCCGGTATTGAAAAGTTTGTAAATTGGTATATAACCAGACGACAATAGACGGTTACTTGATATATTATGTTATCTGAACGAGAAAAATTCCTTGGCCATATCATGAAAGGCATTGATTGGGCTACCGGTCTTGTTGCCTTTCCCTGTGCCTATTATATCGATGAAATCATCCGTACGGTAGCCTCTCTCAATGTCAAGGCGTATGCTATCGGCCCGACAATCGGAGGATTTGTCTATTTTGCCTCTAATTACTGGCCCATGTTAATCGGGTTTCCCCTGATTTGGATCATGATGATGTCGGTAAACGGCATTTATATCGGTTATCGAACACTTTCGTTTCACAAAATGGCCTGGCTGCTCTTTGTTTCCAGCGTTTGGGCTGCGGTCGCATCCGGAAGTCTGATCTTTTTGATGAAACTGGAACTCGCGAGTCGATTGTTTTTCTCGGTGTATACCATCACAGCGTTTTTACTGCTGCTGTTGCAAAAACGTATCGTTCTGATCCTGCTTGATCTTATTCATTCAAAGGGATATAATCAGGAAAATCTCCTTATCGTCGGAACCGGAGCGAGAGCGCGTGAGTTTATTCAGGCCGTGCGAATGCACTCCAACTGGGGATTGCGAATTGCCGGTTTGATCGATGATGAGCACGGGATGTATGGTAAGAAAGTGGAAGGATACCCGGACATCGGACGCATTCAGGATATCCGCTTTTTAGTGAATCACCTTGTGATCGACCGGGTTAT
>CAZMUU010000020.1:0-14311 GCA_964569215.1 uncultured Cytophagia bacterium | reverse complement strand
GGGTTATCTTTGTGGTTCCGAGATTGTGGCTGGAAAGAATCGAAGAAGCGATACTATCGTGCGAAGAGGTGGGAATCCCGACCGCCTTGTCGCTTGATTTGTATAACTTACATATCGCTCATACGCACCAGACCGATTTTAACGGGTTTCCGTTACTGGAATTCGAAACATTTCATGCCAAGCCCTGGCAATTGTTTATCAAAAGATTTATTGATATCGTTATATCACTGGTGGCCCTGATTCTTTTTGCGCCGCTTATGCTTTTAGTGGCTGTTTTGATCAAATTGACTTCCAAGGGGCCGGTTTTCTTCAAGCAGACAAGAGTTGGTCTCAAGGGAAGAAAATTTACCTTGTATAAATTTCGTTCCATGGTTACCGGAGCAGAGCAGAAAAAAGACGAATTGCTGGAAAACAATGAAATGGATGGCCCGGTTTTCAAGATGAAAAGAGATCCCCGCATTACGCCGTTGGGACATTTCCTGCGCAGAACCAGTATTGACGAGTTGCCGCAATTTTTCAATACCTTCAACGGAGATATGAGTATCGTAGGACCCCGCCCCCCTTTGCCTTCAGAGGTCGAAAACTATGAAATCTGGCAACGAAGACGTCTTAGCCTAAAACCCGGAATCACCTGCATTTGGCAAGTCAGCGGAAGAAACAAAATCAGCTTCACTCAGTGGATGAAGATGGATATGCAATATATTGACAATTGGTCTTTAAGCTTGGATTTTAAAATTCTTCTTCGTACCTTTCTCGTCGTTTTGACCGGCTATGGCGCTGAATAACCAGGCCACGAAATCAAATCAAGCCGATTCGTTTTTCCAATCACTGATTTTCAACACAAAAGAAAGCGGATAATGGATCAACAATTTTCAATTCCCGATGTGAATAAACAACTTTCAATTTTAATGGTGGCACCACAACCTTTTTTCTCTCCGCGCGGCACCCCCTTTAGCGTCCTGCACCGGCTAAAGGGATTGTCTCTGCTCGGACATTCTGTCGACCTGCTGACCTACCATATCGGGCAAAATGTTGATATCGAGAATTTAAAGATATACCGCATCGGCAAGATACCGTTCGTCAAAAAGATAAAAATCGGCCCTTCTAAAACAAAATTGTTGCTCGATTTTTATCTTTACCTCCTGAGCCGCAAAATGCTGAAACGGAAGCAATATGATTTGCTGCACACTCATGAAGAAGCTTGTTTCTGGGGGGTGCCACTGGCGAAAAAATACGGCGTGCCGCACCTTTATGATATGCACTCCAGCCTGCCGCAACAACTGAAAAATTTCAAATATACTCAGCTTGGATTTTTAGTGCGTCTTTTCAACAACCTGGAAAAACATACAATTCATAACTCGCAGGCGGTAATTACGATTTGTCCTGAACTGCAGAGATACGTGGAATCCGGGTTTCCCGACAAAACCAGTGTTTTGATAGAGAATGTAGCAGATAACCGTCTGATCTTTGGAAGCAACAGGGATATTGCTACGGAGCTGCGGCAGCGCTATAATATTCCCTCCCGGCGACTCGTTCTCTATTATGGCACCCTGGAACCCTACCAGGGAATAGATCTTCTGTTGGAAAGCCTCTCCGTGATGCAAAAAAAAGGTCGGGAGGATGTGCATTTTCTCCTGGTGGGAGGGAGTCGCGAACAGGTTAATAACTACCGGCAAAAGGCAAAATCGCTAAACATCGATCAAAAGGTAACATTTACCGGATTTATGGCTCCGGAATCGATACCATCGGTTGTGGATATGGCTGATGTTCTGGTATCTCCGCGTTTGAGCGGAACCAATTCTCCTTTAAAAATTTATTCCTATCTGCGCTCTGAAAAACCAATTGTGGCCACCGACCACATTACCCACACCCAGATTTTTGATGAAACGGTGGCAGTGTTGAGCGATATAGAGCCGATCTCTTTTGCACAGGCCATCGAATGGGTTTTGGATCACCCCGAAAAGGCGAATCAGTTGGCGCAGCGAGCGAAGAGTCTCGCGCGGGAACGGTTTAGTTACGAAGACTATTTGCAAAAATTGAATTGGATTGTTGAACAATCTGTCGTGGAGAAGAACTGAATGTGCGGCATTTGCGGAATAGTCTATAAAGAGCGCGGTAAATCGGTTGAAAAGGCCCTTTTGCATCGAATGTGTGAGGTGATTCAGCACCGGGGACCGGATGACCGCGGTATATTTTCAAAACAGCAGGCCGGATTGGCTATGCAACGATTGGCGATCATCGATTTATTGACAGGTGCCCAGCCCATTTACAATGAAGACAAAAGCTGCGTGATTGTTTTCAATGGCGAGATTTACAATCATCAACAGCTCGGCAGAGAATTGCAGGCAAAAGGGCATCGATTTAAAAGCCAAACCGATACCGAAGTGATCATCCATGCCTATGAGGAGTATGGACTCGACTGCGCTGCAAAGCTCAATGGAATGTTTGTCTTTGCCATTTGGGATGAACCCAAACAACGATTGTTGCTGGTCAGGGATCGCATCGGCATCAAGCCGTTGTATTATTCGGAGCAACCGAATGGTATTGTTTTCGCTTCTGAAATAAAATCAATTTTGCAGAACCCCGGTGTTTCGCGTCAGATTGATAGAAAAGCACTTGATAATTTTCTTACATTTGAGTACATTCCAGGTCATCGTACAATTTTCACAGAAATTCAAAAGCTGCCACCAGCTCATTATCTCGTTTACGAAAAGGGACATAGCCAAATCCGGTCTTATTGGTCATTTCAATACAGCGCCTCAAGCAATAACCGGGATGATCTGGCGGAAGAGATGGTGGCTTTGCTGCAGGATGCTGTTAAGATTCGATTGATGAGCGATGTGCCGCTGGGCGCATTTTTGAGTGGTGGCCTGGATTCGAGTACGATTGTTGCCTTGATGTGTCGGGCGAGTCAATCCGTCAAGACATTTTCTATTGGCTTTGGTGATCCTACGTATAACGAGTTGCCCTATGCACGCACGATTGCCGATCATTTTAATACCGAGCATTATGAAGAATTCATAACGCCGGATATATTATCTCTTACCGAAAGACTGGTGCGGATTTTGGATGAGCCGTTCGGAGATTTTTCGGTATTTCCGACTTTTCTTGTCTCTCAAATGGCAAGAAAACATGTGACGGTGGTGCTCTCCGGTGACGGCGGCGATGAACTATTAGCGGGTTACGATACTTATGTTGCCGCCAGGATGGCAGGTACCTATCATAAGCTACCGCAATGGTTGCGAAAAAAAATGATCGAACCAGCGATTCGCCGGCTGCCGCCTACGGACAAGAAAAAAGGTCTAATCAACCGGTCACGACGATTCGCTGAGGGTTTGATGTTACCCGATCATTTACAACATGTCCGCTGGATGATCTTTTTACAGCAGGCAGAAAAAGATCAGCTCTATTCAAGGTCGTTCCGGGAATCGATCCGTAACGAAAACCCGTATGATTTTATTGAAGAAAAATTTACCAGATCAACATCCCGGATTCCGCTGGATCAACAAGAGTTTGTTGATATACACACGTATTTGGTGGATGATATTCTGGTCAAGGTGGACCGCATGAGCATGGCCAATTCGCTCGAAGCGCGCGTCCCTTTCCTCGACCATCGCTTCGTTGAATTTGCAGCAACAATCCCGGCTCACTTACGCTTGGGTAAAACCAGCAAATACCTTTTAAAATATGCTTTTCGCGATGTGTTACCTGCGTCGATTTTAAATCGGGGCAAAGAGGGATTCAGTACGCCTATAAAACATTGGATGAAAAACGAATTGCGGCCGCTTATGCAGGATGTGTTGTCGCCCTCGATGATACAAAAAACCGGTTTTTTTGATTACCAAACCGTGGAACAATTGATGACGGAACATATCGATGGTATAGAAAATCACAGTCACCGCCTTTGGGCTCTCATGATTTTTCAGATGTGGTATCGGGAATATGTCGAATAATGAGAAACACTATAAAATGATCAGAGCTATTGAAACGTTAGAAAACAAAAATTATGACCTGTTAATAATAGGCGGCGGCATCTATGGCGCCACGGCTGCCTGGGATGCCTCTCTTCGGGGTCTTTCCGTCGCACTCATTGAGAAAAATGATTTTGCGTCGGGCACCTCGTTCAATAGTTTGAAAATCGTGCATGGCGGCTTGCGCTATCTGCAGCATTTTGATTTCAAGCGGATGCGCGAGTCGATTCAGGAACGGCGTATTTTGAGCAAAATCGCACCGCATCTGGTTTTTCCGCTGCCTTGTGCCATGCCCACCAGGGGCCATCTGGCCAAAGGCCCGGAAGCCATGAGAATCGGAATGTTGATGAACGACCTGATCAGTTTTGACCGAAATCGCAATGTCGACAAGGCGAAACAAATACCCGCGGGCAAGCTGTTAAATCGTGAACAGCTTTTCGACATCATTCCCTATATCGAAAAAGACGGATACAATGGCGGCATTCTCTGGCACGACGCACAAATGTATAGTTCCGAGCGCCTTGTTCTCTCTTTTTTACATTCAGCAGCAAGGCGGGGGGCGGATCTTGCCAACCATGTTGAAGCACTGGACTTTATGATCGAAAATGGCCGGGTTAAAGCTGTTGGCGCCGTAGACAAGTTGAGCGGTAAAGCGCTGCGAATTAACGCCAAAATGACACTCAATTGTGCCGGGCCGGGATTAACCCCCTTGCTGGAACAAACCGCGGGGGGAATCAAGTCTCCAGCCTGGTCTACAGCGCTGAATCTGGTGTTGAATCGCAGTTTGAGTAAAGAGTATGCCTTTGGTGTGTTTAGCACCAAAACGTTCAGGGACAGAGATGCTTTGATCAGCAAGGGCTCCCGCTTACTGTTCGTTGTTCCCTGGCAGGGAATAACATTGATCGGAACCGATCACAAACCCTATTATGGAGACCCCGCTGATTATCGCGTAACGCAAAAAGATATAGATCATTTTTTAGGTGAAGTACAGAGCGCAATGCCAAAGGCGAACATCCGCAAGAGCGATATTGCGTTTTATTATGGCGGCTTGTTACCCATGGCCGGCGTAAACGAAGAAAGCGGCGATGTTCAATTGTTGAAGCATTTTCAACTGATCGATCATCAAAAAGAGGATGGTTTGCCCGGTTTGATCTCGCTGCAAAGTGTAAAATATACCACGGCAAGAGGAGTGGCTGAGAAGGCGATTGATTTGGTGCAGACAAAACTGGGCGATTCCGTCACCGCCTCGAAAACAGCAGATGTTCCGGTTTGGGGTGGTGACATTGACGATTATCATCACTTTGTCACAACACAACTTGAAAATTATCAGGAGCGGTTTAATCGCTCACTCTTGTTACACCTCATACACAGCTATGGTTCGGAATTCGAAAACATTTTATCTTTGATCGACCCCGATGCTTCCCCGACAACGCCGGTTACCGGGGATCAATCGATCCTTAAGGCACAAGTCTTGTATGCCGTTCGCAACGAAATGGCGAAAACATTATCGGATGTGGCTCTGAGACGGACAGACCTCGGGTGCAAAGGAGCACCGGGTTCAAAACCTTTGTCGCTATGCGCGGATTTAATGGCAGAGGAACTTGGATGGAGTGATACAAAACGGCAGCAAGAAGTTGAAGTGACAAAACGTATTTACGACATTATCGAATAAAAAGTATGGCATATTATATAAATCGGAGGAAATAAATGACAGATTCCATTGGCAGCTACTTGTGGAAAGGAAGCGATAAAAAGACTTTAGAACAAGTCCAGCGATATTGGACTGAAAATGTCAATACCACACAATTCTGGACCGGTGATCCGTCAGAAATCGGCACGGCAAAATTTTTCGATCAGGTCAGCAAGTATATACGCAAAAACTATGCGCATCGTTACCGCCTTATCGAGTCGGAGTCGGCAAAATATCCGGGTGGTCATCTTTTGGAAATCGGTTGTGGTGCCGGCTGGGAATCGGTCGCCTGGGCAAAAGCGGGTATGAAGGTTAATTCCATTGATCTATCGGAAAATGCTCTGAAACTGGCCAAAAAGAATGTGGAACACAATCAGGTGGATGTTGATTTGCGCCATGCGAATGCAGAAGATCTGCCATTCGAAGATAACACCTTTGACATTGTGGTTTCTTTTGGCGTTTTACACCAGACACAAAGTACCCAACGGGCGATCAGTGAGGCCAAACGAGTGCTAAAACCGGGTGGTGAAATGATCGTTACCCTTTACTACAAGTATTCCTGGAAAATTATTCTGACCAAACTCGGTCATGTAAATTTTGAGTTTAGTCATGAAGATTCGCCGATCACCCGGCTCTATACCAAAAAGCAATTAAAAGAGTTGTTTTCCAATTTTAATGAAACCAAGGTCTTTTTGGATTATATCGATGCCACCCGAACACCGAGGAAGGGATTTTTGTCCTGGATATTTAATCATATCTTTGTGCCCGTGTATAATGTTCTTCCTGTTTTTATTCGAAGACAATTCGGACACGCGGCTGTTGTGATTGCGGTTAAATAGAACCTGCAAGTCCGGCCGGCAGGAAAACGACGGCTCTGCAGGGCCTGAATGGCGGGCCGATGTCGGGTTTGCATCAGCGTGAATGTATTACGTTTTTTTTTGTTTCCGGTATCTGGTTCCCTGAAGGAGCCTGCAATCGTATAACAACAAAAAGGGTTAATGATGAAAGCTTTGGTCACTGGCGCTTCGGGCTTTACCGGTGGTTATCTCGTTGACAATTTGTTAAAAAATGGTCACTCGGTGCGCGCATTTGTACGACCCAGCAGTCAAATTAAGCGCTTTAAAAATTTACCTGTCGAGCTGGTGTTTGGTGATTTACTCGACGCCGACCAGGTCAACGCGGCTGTAAAAGGTGTTGACGTTGTCTATCATCTCGCTGCCCTCTATCGACAGGCCGGTTTTCCGGATTCAGTTTATTACGATGTCAATGTATGCGGCACGGAGAACCTTCTCAAGGCCTCTTTAACTCATAACATTAAACGGTTTCTGCATTGCAGTACCGGCGGGGTACACGGACATGTTACCGATCCTCCGGGTGATGAATTTTCTCCCTTTAACCCGGGCGATATTTATCAAAAAAGCAAGCTGGAAGGAGAACAGCTGGCTCTGCATTATTTTACAGAGCGGGGTTTACCGGTTACCATTGTTCGCCCCATCGGAATTTACGGTCCGGGCGATACCAGAATGCTGAAAATGTACAAAATGGTTCAAAAAGGAAGATTTATTCTTTTCGGTGGGGGTGATGTTCTTTACCATCTTACCTATGTTACCGATACGGTTGAAGGATTTCGCCTGGCTGCGGAAAATCCAAACAGCATCGGCGAGGTTTATATTATCGGCGGAAAAGATTATACAACGCTGGCCGGATTTGCGGCCACGATTGCAGAGGTGCTCGATGTTCCCCCGCCGCGGTTTAAACCGCCGGTATGGCCTTTGTACGGCGCCGCATGGATTTGTGAAAAAATATGTATTCCATTGCGAATTCAACCTCCCATATTCAGAAGACGGGTGGATATTTTTACAAAAGATCGGGCTTTTAGCATCAAAAAAGCCGGGGAAGAATTGGGTTTCAAACCCAGCGTGAGCATGAAAGAGGGAATTGCCAAAACAGCACAGTGGTATAAAGAGAATGGTTTGTTAAATGAATGAATCAAATGAAATCAAGAGGATTAATATTCTCGGTAATTTCAGCGGCCGAAACGCCGGAGACGCTGCGATTTTAGGCGGACTATTGGAAGATGTTGCTGCCCTTTTTCCCGGGGCCGTATTTACGATACCTACCATCAATACCGCCTTTGTCAATCGGGAATATTCCGGCTTTAATGTCAAACCGATATCCCTGCTGCCCTGGAATCTGAGCTTGAAAATATTGGGATTGCCGGTAATAACCTCTTGCCTGAAAGCAGATTTAATCCTGGTCACGGATGCAATTCTTTTTGATCGCAAATTGTACAATCCTCTGTTTAACTATCTATGGACCCTTTCCTATGTTCTACCTATGGCCAAAAAGCGGAATATTCCCGTCATTCTCTATAATTGTAGCCTGGGACCGGTTAAGCGTAAAAATGGACAAAATTGTCTTCGGCGTGTTATTCAAAATTCCGATGTTGTTATCCTGCGCGACAAGGAATCCAAAGAGCTTTTACACTCCTTGAAAATCGATCATCCTCAGATTTATCAGGGAGCGGATTGTGCACTGAATGCCGAGCCTGTATCCGACCAGCGGTTTGAGGCGATTCGGCGAAAAGAAAAGCTCGATTTCCTTGATCATTCCACGATAGGTTTTAATGTCAACAGTTATATCGATGCTTTTGTGCGGGAGAGCGGAGAAAAATATGGTAGAGAAAGATTGATCGATGTATTTGCCCAAACTGTTGATAAAGTTATCGACGACCTTGATGTTAATGTTGTTTTTGTAGAAACTCAACATATGGACATGTCCATAGCAACACAAGTCGTGAACAAAATCAGGAATCAGGAGCGGATTCGCATGATTTCCAATATCCGATATTCTTACCGGGAGATATGTTCGCTTTTAAAACGCCTAGACCTTTTTGTCGGTATGCGAACCCATTCGCTTATTCTCTCCTCCAGCATGGGCGTTGTACCGGTCGGCATTGTCACCTATCCAAAAAACCGGGGTTATATGCGTACCCTGAATCTCGAAAAGAATCTGATCGAGTTCAAGGATTTAACGGTTGAAACCTTTGCCTCTAAAATTATTCAGATATATGGTCAACGTCGGGAAATCCGGCAGCAGATGTTACCCGCCGTAGCAAGCGAAAAGGCAAAAGCAAAAGCCAGCGCTCAGTATCTGAATCAGTTTAAAATCATATAAAAGCCGATTCTCAATGGATGAGATGAAACAAAAAAAACGTGGCCCGCTGTTTTATCTTCGTTGTTTAATCAGCATTGCATTAATCGCGGTGGTCCTCAATCGCGTTGGAATTGAGGCTCTGTTCAATAATTTACTCCAGGCCAAATGGGAATTTGTCCTTCTGTCGATATCCTTTACCCCGCTGTTGATTGCCGTCAGTGCCTGGAAATGGCAGATTATTTTGAGAGCGCAGGATATCCACGTTTCTCTATTGCGTTTATTCTGGTTGTATGTCGTGGGTTACTTTTATAATACGGTATTACCGACAAACGTCGGCGGCGATGTTGTTCGGGCTTATGCTCTGGGTAAACAGACCGGAAAGAATGCGCAGTCGTTCAGCTCGGTTTTTATTGAACGATTTACCGGATTAACGGCATTGCTTCTTATGGCTTTGCTCGCCTTTGCCTTTGCAATTTATCGGTTGTGGGATGTGCGTCTAACCGTGCTTTTGGTGATCAGTGTTGCAGGTTATTTTGTTCTTTTACTGTTCTTTTTTAACAAGAAACTGATCGATAAGATCAGCATGATAAAATTACCGTTGTTGAATAAAATGATTCGAAAACTGAATGCCTTTCAAGCGGCAACCATGGCATTTCGCTCTAAAAGACGGACCCTGTTTTTCGCTATGGCCAATTCCTTATTGTTTTATATTTTGGCTGTTTTAAATGTGTTTGTCAGCTCACTCGCCTTTGACGCGGATATAACGTTACTCGAGGCCTTGACAATTACTCCTATCGTGCTGGTAATTACCATGATACCGATATCTATCGGCGGCATTGGGCTGGCTGAGGGCGCCTATGTTTTTACTTTTCAGCGATTCGGTATGACCGGTGCCATGGGATTATCCGTGGCTCTGCTGATGCGCGCAAAAGCCTTACTGGCCGGTATTGTTGGTGGAATCTATTACGCATCCAGGGGAATGGACGAAAAGCTGAAAAGTGAAGAAAAAAGCCGACAGGTCGACGACGGGGATGTCGAAGGTATAGTCAACTATTACAGCGGTTTCGAAGATGTAATGCGAAGAAAAAAATCACCGCTTCAAAAATATCAGGACATTGTTGTCGGCAATTATAAGCTCCGGCATTTGATCAAATATGAAGTAATTGTTCTGTTTTTTGGTGTTCTGCCGGGCATTCTGGGTCATTTTTTTCGCAAGGTTTTTTATCCAGCGCTTTTCGGCGGCGTCGGCAAGGGCACAATATTCGATCGTGCAATAACCATACGTCATGGCTATAAAATAAAAATTGGCAGGCGATGCGTAATTTCCGAATATTGTGGTCTGACCGCACAGGGGGATGATGCGAGCGGGATTAAACTCGGAAACGAGGTGCTCCTCGGACGGGGTACCGTGCTCAATACGCGCAATGGCACCATTGAGCTGGGCGATTTTTGCAATATCGGTGCCAATTGCCGTTTGGGAACGACAACAAAAATAAAATTCGGAAAACATGTTTTGCTGGCTGCGAATTGCTACATCGGCGGCATAAAGCATTGTTTCGACCGTACCGACATTCCCATTATGCGCCAGGGTTATGAAAGCAAAGGCGGGGTTATAATAGAGGACGACGTCTGGCTCGGAGCCGGCGTCATGGTTCTGGACGGGGTAACCATCGGCACCGGCTGTGTGGTCGCCGCCGGATCTATCGTTACCAGGGATCTTCCCGCCTATTCTATCGCCATGGGCTCGCCGGCAAAGGTAGCCTATTCGCGGCAACAAAATAATCCTGTCGTTTAGTGTCCGCTGTCAGGAGGCAACGATAATCACCCCGCTCGGCTTGGCCGGCGGCGTCGTGTCTATCGCTTCAATAACGACGATGTACATGCTGCTGCTCGATGAGCCTTGATTCCCTCCCAATTCTATGGTTCCGATAGGAAACTCTTTTTTGTATAGCCGCAGAGTTTTACCCTCATCATTGGTTACCAAACTTGTTTGCGTATCCGTCCAGCCTTGCTGCAGCCAGTTGGGTAGCGGGTTGTCATCATCATGTGCCACATACACCCAAACATGTTTGTTGACATCAAAGCTGAGAAAGGGGTTTTGGGTGGATTGCTTGTCCGCATTGGCTGTCTTGATAAACAGGTTTTCCTCCAGACCCTGGGGGATAAAAGTGATCTCATAACTCCTGTCGATATAATATTCCTTGCCCACTTGCAGCGTATCGAGCTGATAGCCGGTTTTGCTCAGATTGCTGATCATGAGCTCGTGAATATACTGATAGGTTACGACCGTGTTTGCTGCAATGGTATTGGGGTTTTTCGCCTGATCCTTGACATTGTTGACCGTACATTCGTAGCTGATATCAGTTTGATGCAATGCTGTAGACAATATCACTTTGGAATATCCACCTTGAATGGAGATGCTGTTGATATCTGTTTGAGGAGAAATAGCGTAATTGTTTATATTTGTCGCTGACAGAGAATCAAGGGGCTCATTGAATTGAAGAACCAGGCGGTCTGCACTCTCCATGTATGCCTCTGTGATTACCGGTGGTTCCGTGTCGGCTTTGGTGGTAAAAACCGCCTCAGCGGAATCAATACTTGTGTTTTGCCGATCATCTACAGCAAAAAGTGTATAGGTATAGGATTGGTCGGACATTAATTGTTCATCCGTATATTGTGTTTCGGTAATTTCGGCGAGCAGCTGGTTATCCCGAAAGAGGAGATAGGACGCAGCGGTGTCACCATCCTCAGCCGGAAGCGGTGCTTCCCAGCTCATGCTGATTGAGGTCATGGTGTTGCCTGTCATCGACAGGTTTCTTGGCGAGTTGGGCGGCAGTGAATCCGGGTTTGCGCCTTCACCAATGTGGAGAACCCAGTCGCCTGAAATGGGGGGAGAAAGATTTACCCAGCTACCGCCCTCTACGTCAACCGGTTCGGAATAGGTACCATCACGGGGGTTGAGCCATTGCATCGGCAGAGAGCCGCTGACATCGGTTAAATTAATCGACGTTGGACCGCCAAACTGGGCATAAACAACGTATTCTTCGCCCAATTTGGTAAAACAGTGACCGTTGGTTACCATGTCATCGCGGGGAGTCATTTCCCACCATTTGGTTCTCTCTATGAAATTAAAAAGAATTTGCAGTTCAAGCTGCTGTTGGTAATTTCCAAAAAGATCCCAACCGCCTTTATCCGGCGCATAAGTGGTGAAAAATCCTGCTGTAAAAAATCCTCCGGCGGTGAAAATACCCCAGCCGCCGATCCGGACCCAATCGTCTTCCACCTTGCCTGCATAACCGTATTCACCGTTAACAACCGGTTTATTAAACACCCGGTCTCCTAAAAGAGCGTTATGCCATGCCGGTTTGATTTGCTGCATGATGACATCTAGCCAATTGCTGTGGCCGAATTCTCTGGAGCTGGATTGGCCGGTGGCATGTAAGGTTACAACATGGTCATAGGGGTCACTTGATTTCAGCGTTTGACCGTAAGAGACCCAGTCCGAAGAGGTTAATCCCAGTTGATAGGCTTCGTCATATTCACCCGAAAGGGACCAAATGACATTATACGCAGCATATCGGGCGACGAGGTATTTGAGATATCGTTCGAATTGATACGGCTGATATTTGGCGATTTCCTGTGCCCAGGTAAAAAAGGGAATAGGGATGACTCCCTTTGAGAGGGCATATTCGATTCTGCGGTCAATCCACTGGTAATAATAGGGATTGAGAAGATCATAATTTTTGCTGCCATTGGTCAGGTCAAAAGCGAGCCCGCCTTCATTGCGCCAAAAGTTGTCTCCGCGGATATAACTCACAACCTGGAATTGTACGGCATTAAATCCATGAGCTACTCTGTGATCGATATAATCCTTCCATCTGGTTTCATAGGGGATGGTCAGCAGCATGCCGCGCCATGAGGTATCTCCCTTCCAAAGCCAGGGCGTGCCATCTTCCCGCATGAGGGTATATGGATGATCCGGGTTTTGCACAATAAATCCCTGGTGGTCCGATGCGGTGCAGAGAAACGATCCCGACGTTTCCAGAGCGGGTCGGCTTGAGGTGATGGTATAGCTCCAGTTGCCCTCTTCCACCGGTGCCATACGCACTTTCCAGCGGTTTCCTCCGTCCCAGAACCCATCGATTTCTATGGTTCGGGTCGGGCCCTGAAACGTTCCGCGAAGCCAGACATCGGTATACTTGTTTCCCGTGACGTTGGGATCAACAAGCGTGATTTCAAAGAGATCATATTCTGCAACCTGCGTGGGAATCAATTCGGACCGGGTCTGGAATGAAAATTGAACCGGTTGATCAAGTCCATTCCCGGCATAGTCCTGGATCGTACTGCTTAGGCTGACCTGATAGGTTGTATTGGTCTCGAAATGGGCATCCGGATAAAAATAGAGGCGATATCCACTCCAGGCAATTTGCCCATCAATATGAGGTGTAATTGTCATCCCTGCGGATATTGTCGACCTGTCGACCGGTTCGCTGAATTCCACATATATATCACCAACCGGATCCACGTTCGTTTCGTTATGCACCGGGCTGTGACTGACCACGTGGGGAGGTGTATTATCGATATATTCGACAAGGCGGAAATTGGAATAGGTAATATTTTTCGGTGTGTGAAACCACGAAAAGGATGGATAGTAATCGGATGCCCGGCCGAGGTATACGACAGGTGATTGCGGAAAATAGGCCTTTCCGGTGGTGCTGTAATCAATTTCCGCGATGAGGTCACCATTCAGAAACCACTGCATGGTGCCATTGCCCCAAATAAGTTCATTATGGTAGGTGGTATTGGCATCCCATTGATGCGGGTCCTCCGATTCCACCTGCCAGGCATTCGGATCTTCGACCGTTCCCAGGACTGTGGCGTCGACATTCAGGCGCAGTGCTGAATGAAGGCTCATCGGTCTGCTGCTCTCCGGACGGGCAAGCCATAACTGGCAGAGATAGGGATTGTTTTTGGAGGATGTACCATTCTCTTCCCAGTCCGAGTCCCACATACCGAAAATGGTGTGCCATATGTGATCCTGGGCGTAATCCCAATCCGTGGTAGACGGATCCAGTCCTTTGACATCAAAGGTTATCTTGCCTGCAGCCACGGGATGATCGAGCTGATAGGCGATTCGGTTCAGATAATATGTGGTTTTCCAGCCGCTACTGGTAAATGTACCTCCTCTTTGATCTCCGACTGTGGAATAGTTGGTCAGCGGATCATCCACCAGTACAACGCTTTCCTGTGCATGGATGTTTTGCAGGAATATTAACAAAATTGACATGACGAACAGATATCTGCCCCTCAATCTTCCCAAACCCAGGTTCATACGTTCCTCCTGTTTATCCCCGTTAATTCTTCTGTTCTCGCAGAGCCGAATCCAAAATTCATAATCATGGTTTGAATTGCTGTTCATATTTTCTATATTTATTTTATTCTTTGCAAAATAAGTGCCATTGCTTTCAACAGAACGATTTTATGTCACCTTGCA
>CAZMUU010000019.1:10778-22224 GCA_964569215.1 uncultured Cytophagia bacterium | reverse complement strand
TTTCCCAATATTCTGCGGAGCGAGATCCTTTCGCCTTTGATGGCCGTGAATTTTTAAGGGACCACTCGCCTGTCCGGAAGGTTGGGCACCATAAATAGAAAAACGAAAGAGCTCGTGGAGCCCGCGGAGGATCACCCCGCACCAATCTCTGTCACTAGCCTTGTCATTTGAATTATTGATGCTGCCCTGAACGATTTTATTTTCCGCCCCCTGCCGGCGAGATTGGTGCGGGGTAGCCGGAGCGGTCCCAAATGTTAATGATAGCACTGGATTTCTGATTTTACTTGTCCTGAATGCAAATTTTGCAAGCCCCCATTCAAAGAAAACATCATCAAAACAAAAAAAGGACAACTGCGTTAAACTCATAAATACAGGCCTGCAAACACTATAAAGAAAAATCTTTGTATGAAAAAGTTCTATCAAACCGTTTCCCCTTGCAATCAATCAGCCATGCGCAATACTTGTTGAATATAACAGGTCGAATTCATAAATTGTCCATTGAAATGACACTTTATTTACCGGATCAAATTCAACTTGTCCATGCCTGAAAAAATCAATTTAACCGGACTTTTACCCGACGAGCTGGAATCGTTCTTGACCGATCACGGCGAAAAACCGTTTCGGGGGCGGCAGCTGTTTCGGTGGCTCTATCAAAAAAAAGCCGAAACCTTTGATGAAATGACCAATTTGTCCATGTCGTTACGGCAAAAGCTCGATCTGATCGCAGAGATCGGTCATCTACAATGCATCAACCGCCAATCCTCAAAAGAGACGGTCGCGACGAAATATCTTTTTCAGCTAAAAGACGGTTATTATATCGAAAGCGTTTACATTTACGAACAGGGACGTCACACGCTCTGCATCTCGTCACAGGCGGGATGCGCCCTCAACTGCAGCTTTTGCGCCACCGGCCGTCTGGGGTTTCAACGCAATCTGAGTGCCGGTGAAATCGTCGACCAGGTGATTCAGGTTGAACGGGACCTGCAGCGAGAGCTCACCAATATCGTTTTTATGGGGATGGGCGAGCCTTTGAACAATTATGACAACGCCATCAAAGCCGCAACCCTGATCAATCACAACGAAGGCCTGGCCGTTGGCGCGCGGCGAATCGTGATTTCCACCGCCGGCATTGTTCCGGCGATTTATCGCTTTACAAAAGAAGAACAGCGCTTTCGCCTGGCGGTTTCTCTCAATGCCGCCATTCAGGCGAAAAGAGAAAAGATCATGCCGGTCAGCAAACGCTTCCCCCTGGTTGAACTCGCCGAAGCGATGAGAGCGTATAGCCGCAAGATGAGAGAACCCGTTACCATTGAATACGTTTTGATCCAGGGGTTTAACGACCAACCCGAAGACATTGCAGCATTAAAACAGCTGCTAAAAGGAATGCGCTGCAAACTCAATATCATTCCCTACAACGAAACCGCGGGAAAATACAGACGTCCCTCAGTGGAACAGGTGGATCGTTTCTACAAAGAGGCAATGGATATCGGGGTCCCCATGTACATACGCTGGAGCAAAGGCGACGACATCGACGCTGCCTGCGGCCAGCTTGCCGTGAAAAAAAAGAATCCGTCAACCAACCATAAAGAACAAGTATAATCATCCAGGGGAAATACAGTTATGTCAAAACAATCCGTTATCGGTGTTATGGGCGGGGCGGCAGCGAATGAAAGCGTATTGGCCCAAGCCTACGAGCTGGGACAACGCATTGCCGTTCAGGGATGGATTTTATTGAACGGCGGTCGTAATGCCGGGGTGATGCTGGCCAGTGCCAAAGGCGCAAAGGAGAAAAACGGACTAACGATCGGCATTCTTCCCGGCGCAGATAAAACAAAGGCCAATCCCTATATCGACATCGCCATCGCCACCAACATGGCGGATGCGCGCAACTTGATCAATGTCCTTTCCAGTGATGTCGTCATCGCCTGCCCGGGATCAGCCGGTACGCTTTCAGAAATCGCCCTGGCCCTTAAAAACAACCGCCATGTTATTGCTCTCAACTTTCAACTCGGCACTCCCTTTTCCGATTTTACAGAGAAAAACCTGCTCCACCATGCCGGAACACCGCAAGAATGTATCGATCTGTGTAAAAAAATACTGAAAAACAAATTTTGATTGACATTCAGGACATTTTTTTATAGGTTAGGTGCACTAATAAAGTGACCACCTGCGGGTTCAGTCATCTTGAAAGGATAATCATGGCTGGCTTGATTGGTATTCGTCGGGAAGATAAAAATATCTGGGAACGCCGCGTTCCACTCACTCCTTTTCATGTAGAACAGCTATTTCGCCACTATTCCATCCAAACCGTCCTGCAGCCCTTTGACAGACGCGCCTTTTCTGATGAGGAATATGCAAAAGTCGGTGCACGAATCGAAGAGGATTTGAATGACTGTCCCATCATCCTCGCCGTCAAGGAAATCCCTCCGGATTTTTTGCTCAAGGACAAAACCTATCTCTTCTTTTCGCACACCATCAAAGGGCAAGAGTCCAATATGCCGATGTTGCGGAGATTGATCAAGCTCAACTGTTCGCTGATCGATTATGAGAGCATTCGCAATCACGAAGGAAGGAGAAAGGTCTTTTTTGGCCGTTTTGCCGGACTTGCCGGTATGATCGATGCCTTTCACGTTCTGGGAAAACGCCTCGAGGCCCTGAGGTACGAAACGTTTTTTTCGACGATAAAACCGGCTTATGAATACCACGACCTGGCAGAGGTCAAAGCCGCGATCAGCGATCTGGGAGAAAAAATAACCGCAGATCAGCTTCCCGATTTTAGCCATCCCTTTGTGGTCGGTTTTGCCGGTTATGGCAATGTTTCCAGGGGCGCCCAGGAAATTTTTGACCTCTTGCCGCACAAAGAGATAAAACCAAAAGAGCTGCCGGGATTACAATACAATAACGAGACGCTTTTTTACAAGGTCATCTTTAAAGAAAAAGACCTGGTCCGGCCCATCGATGTCGACGTTGATTTTTCATTGCATGATTATTACTGTTATCCCAAACGCTATTACAGTGTCTTCGAACATTATTTACCCCATATAACGCTGCTGGTCAACGGTATTTATTGGGATGAACGTTATCCCCGATTGGTCACAAAGTCTTTTCTACAGCAAAACGCAGATGCCTCCAGGCTCCTGTTGATAGCGGATATCGGCTGTGATATCAACGGCGCGATTGAAATCACTGAAAAAACGACAGAGCCGGATCACCCTGCGTTTATCTACAACCCCAAAACAGATACCATTCAGGATGGAACAGAGGGAGAGGGCATTGTCAATATTGCTGTTGACAATCTGCCTGCAGAATTGCCCCGGGATGCTTCCATTGAATTCAGCAATGCGCTTTTTCCCTATATTTATGATATTGTCAACTGCGATTTCAGCAAACCGTTTAAATCGTGCGACCTGAACAACGACCTGAAAAACGCCTTAATTCTGTACAAGGGCCGGTTAACGCCAAATTATGACTATTTAAAAAGATATCTTTAACCCCTTACATCTGTACAGAGGAGATTGTCTTATGAAAAAAGTACTCGTCCTGGGTGCGGGATTGGTTGCCAGACCTCTGGTACGTTATCTGCTCGATGAGCCGGAAATTCAATTGCTCGTTGCCAGCCGGACCGTGAGCAAAGCTGAAGCGCTGGTGCAGGGTCACCCCGATGGAACTGTCGAACCGTTAAACATCGATGACAGTGAAAAACTCAACGACCTCATCAGTCAGTCGGATCTGGTCATCAGTCTGGTTCCCTATACCTATCATGTAAAGGTGGCGGAAATTTGCCTGCAACACAATGCTCACCTCATCACCACGTCCTATGTCAGCCCGGCAATGAGTTTGCTGGACAACAAAGCAAAAGCGAAAAACCTCTTGTTTCTCAATGAAATCGGCCTGGATCCGGGTATCGATCACATGTCGGCCATGAAAATCATCCATCATGCCCAGAATGGCGGCGGTACTGTCGTTTCCTTTGAATCCTGCTGCGGTGGTCTGCCGGCACCCGAAGCGAACGACAATCCCTTTGGCTATAAATTTTCATGGAGTCCCCGCGGCGTCGTTATGGCCGGCAGAAATCCGGCCCATTTTCTCAAAGATGGAAAAGAGGTTATAATACAGGGCAAAGACCTCTTCAAGCATCACTGGCCGAAACACGTTGAGGGACTCGGCGAGCTGGAGGTCTATCCCAATCGGGATTCAATGATCTACCGCGATTTATATGGCCTGGCAAATTCACAAACGGTTTTCCGCGGTACCTTTCGCAATCCCGGATGGTGCGAAAGCCTTTATCTGATCTCACGGTTGGGATACCTCAATGACACACAACGACCCGAGTTTGAGGGCAAAACCTTTGCCGAGGTCACCGCATCGTTGATCGACGCTCCGGCAGACCGCGATTTGAAGACAAACGTTGCCCGCTATCTGCAGGTAGAGAGCAGCAGCAAGGCGCTCAATCGCCTCGAGTGGCTTGGCCTCTTTAGCGACGAAAAAGCGCCGGCGCAGCCGCCCTCTGCTCTCGATATTCTGGCCAACCGAATGCTGCAAAAGATGGCCTATAAGGAAGGCGAGCGCGATATGATCGTTCTGCAACACGATTTTATCATTCATTATCCCGAGCATAGTCCCAAAGCCGTTTGTTCACTTTTGATCGATTTCGGTATTCCCAAAGGCGACAGCGCCATGGCCAGAACGGTCAGTCTACCGGCCGCAATCGCCGCTAAACTCGTTGTCCAGCAACAAATCAATCTGACAGGCGTGCAGATTCCGATCGAACCGGAAATCTATGAACCGGTACTGCTCGAACTGGAAAACCTGAACATTAAATTCAAAGAAACGGAAACCGATATCTAATGCAATTGCCATGCTCGATTCCCAAAAACGCATAGGGTCCATCGACACCTTTCGGGGATTGACCATATTTCTCATGATTTTTGTGATTGCGGTTGCCGCCGGAGGCTATCGCGATCTGCCGCAAAAAGCCTCCTGGTTCGACAGCCTGCCGGTCTCGACCTGGAATCACGCAGACATGGCCTGGGAACGCTTTGTCGAACGAAAACTCGACCAGGGGTATTCAGCAAAAGCTATCGAAGAGATGCCCGAGGCCAGGCGCAAAGATATCGGCTGTACCCTTACGGATCTGGTGGCGCCTTTTTTTGTCTTTATCGTCGGCCTGGTTATTCCGCTCAGCCGGTCACGTCACGGCAAGCTCTGGTGGCACCGCGTCTTCCGCAGAACCCTTCACCTCATCCTCGCCGGCATTCTCTATATCAGCCTCATTTTGGGATTATCCTGGTGGTGGGGTATTCTGCAGACCATCGGCATCGCTTATCTCATGGGGGCGTTATCCCTGCGTCTGACCCAGCGGGGACGCTGGATCGCCCTCATCGGCATTTTGGCCGTTCACACTTTGCTGTCGCACACGACACACTGGTGGCTCCACTTCGGCGATACGACTGAACCCTTTTTTCGCATCAGCAACCTCAACGGTAGCATGGCAAGGCCGCTTACCATCCACTGTCTTCCCTGGGTCTCCATCTCCTATGGCGCCATGACCATAGCCGGGGTGATACTGGGCGATATGATCAGCACTGCTGATCGCGGTAAAATCATGCGTTCATTTTTTCTCACCGGTATCGGCCTGAGTCTGGCCGGCTATAGTATTCATAAAATCGGTATTATCACCCAAACCTATTCACTTTGCTTTAATAAACCCGATGTCACCGCCTCCTACGCCCTGTTCGCCTCCGGAATCGCGGCGTTGACTCTTCTCCTCATCTACTATATTGAGGATGTCAGAGGCCGGCATCGCTGGGCCTGGCCCCTAAAAGTACTGGGAATAAACGCCCTGCTCGCCTATTTCATGCAGGTGGTGATGCGCATTTTCTTTCGCGCCCTGCACATCGAAGCCTTTTTCAGCGCTGATCCGAACGCTATTCTGCAACAATGGGCCGGTCTGTTTCACTCTTCCTTGTGGCAATCTTTCCTGCTCGACAAAAGCGGCTATAACGGCATGTTATGGGGATTGATATGGAGTGCTTTTCTCTGGTTGATCATTTACGGCTGTAACAAAAGAAATATTTTTTGGAAATTATAAAATTTTTGCTAACTTGCAAAATTGTACCATTGAGAGAAGCAAATCCCATGTCCACCGTTTACCATGCCAAATATTTCAGTCATGAACTGACCCGTCATCACAGCGGCTCAAGCGTGCAAAAAATCTCGCAATCCCTGTTCGACGCCTGCGTCGATCTGAATCCTCACCAAATCGAAGCCGCACTGTTTGCCCTGCGCTCTCCGCTCTCTCAGGGAATTATCCTGGCGGATGAAGTCGGACTGGGAAAAACCATTGAAGCGGGCATTCTTTTGTGTCAATACTGGGCTGAACGCAAGCGCAAAATGGTTATCATCTGTCCCGCTTCATTGAGAAAACAGTGGAGCATCGAGCTGTATGAAAAATTTCACCTTCCCAGCATTGTTCTGGACAGCAAAACCTACGAGCAGGCTATTCGGGAAGGCCGCCCCAATCCCTTTGACAGTGACAGTATCATCATCGCATCGATCCATTTTGCCAGCCGCTACGCCACAAAACTGAGAACGATACTCTGGGATCTCGCTGTTATCGATGAAGCGCATCAGCTGCGCAATGTTTACAAATCCACCAACAAAATGGCAAAAGAGATCAAATGGGCCCTGGAGAACAAAAAAAAGCTGCTCCTTACCGCCACCCCTCTGCAGAATTCGCTTCTCGAACTCTATGGCCTGGGATCGATTATCGACGAACACCTCTTCGGCGATATCGACGTTTTTCGCAACCGGTTTACCGGCAATCAGAGCAATCTGAACCGTCTCAGCCGACGCCTGCAAACCGTTACCACCCGCACCCTGCGCAATCAGGTATCGGAATATATTCGTTTTACCGAACGCAAACCTATAACCCTCTCCTACCAGCCTAACGACAGCGAACACGCCCTCTATGAAGACATTTCAGAGTTTATCCGCTCGGAAGGGAACTTGTCACTACCGCTCGCACATATACATCTCCTGATTATGATCGCACGAAAATTACTCGCTTCTTCCTATTATGCTATTTCAGGAACTTTGCAGGCCATGCAGCAGCGGCTGCTGCATCTCGACAACAATGAAAATAACAGGGAGAAATTTTTAGAAACCATTACAGGAGAGGAAGAAATAGAGGATGACCTCCTCGAAGAATTTGCCGACGAAAAGGCTGTACAAAATTCAGACCCCATAGATCAGGAGCTTCTAAAGGCGGAACTGGAGATTTTGCAAAATCTTATTCCCAGAGCCCGGCAGATCAAGTCAGACACCAAATCCGACACTCTTCTAAAAGCCCTGCAGATCGGCTTTCAGGAGCTCGAAAAAATGGGGGCACCGTCCAAAGCCATTATTTTTACCGAATCGAGACGAACACAACACTTTCTTTATCAGTACCTCTCCGAGCGGACGGATAAACGACTCGTCTGTTTTAACGGCAGCAACGACAGCAAAGAGGCAATGCAAATTTACCAGAGCTGGCTGCAAAGCAATCAAAACAGCGGCCGAATCACCGGCTCGAAGGAAATCGATATACGCACCGCCCTGATTGAGCATTTTCAAGAACATGCCGATATTATGATCGCCACGGAGGCCGCTGCAGAGGGGATCAACCTGCAGTTCTGCTCCCTGATCATCAATTACGATCTTCCCTGGAATCCGCAGCGCGTAGAACAGCGCATCGGCCGCTGTCATCGCTATGGCCAAAAATTCGATGTCGTGGTAATCAATTTTCTCAATGAGCGCAATGAAACCGATTGCCGGGTTTATGAACTCCTGAGCCGGAAATTCAATCTCTTTGACGGCATCTTCGGTGCCTCGGATGAGGTGTTGGGAAAACTGGAATCCGGCGTCCAGTTTGAACATCGCATTATTCAAATCTATCAGCAATGCCGCACGCACGAGGAAATCGAGGAGGCGTTTGCCGGATTGCGCGCCGAGCTGGAGCCCTCTATCGATGACAGAATGGAACAAACCCGAAAGATTCTATTGGAGCATTTTGATCAGGATGTACACGAACGCCTTCGCATTAAACTCGACGAAACGCAGGAACAGCTGGATCGGTTTTCCTGGTGGTTTTGGGAAACGAGCAAGTTTATTCTCGCCGATATCGCCCGATTTAACGACCAGGCCCTGCAGTTCGACCTGGCAAAATCACCGCTTGAAAGCGTTAAAACCGGATGCTACCAGCTCATTTCAAAAAAAAAGTCCCCCAAAGGTGAATTCCTGTACAGACTTTCTCATCCCCTGGGAGAATATGTTCTCACAGCTGCCAAAGCGAGAAAAACACCGGCGGCAAAACTCTATTTTGATATTTCCAATCATCCGAAAAAGATATCCGCCATTCAGTCCCTTAAAGGCCAATCGGGCTGGCTCGCTCTTCGGTCAGTGCGTATCCATTCATTTGAAGATGAAGATTATATTCTCTTCGTCGCCTTTTCTGATAAAGGAAAAATCCTTGATGATGAAACCTGCCGCTCGATGTTTTACTGCCGTGCCGCCGCGTCCCCCCTCAGGGAGCTGCCCGATGAGGTACGGAAAAAAATAAAAAAGACGGCAGAAGAAAAAACAAACCAAATTCTCGACCAGTCCGCTGCGCTCAATATGCAATATTTCCTGCAAGCCTGTGAAAAACTGGATACATGGGCTGAAGAAACCATATCCACGGCGGAAAACGATCTTACCCGTAACCGCAGTGAGATTGAAACGCTGCTGCGTCAATCCAGACAGGCCCCGGATACCCCGGTTTTGCATAAATGCCGCATCGAGCTGCAACAGCTGCAGAATCACAAACGAAAACTGCGACAGCGTCTTTTTGAGACCGAAGATGAAGTCTATGCCCAACGCGATGATCTCATTCGCAAACTCGAAAACCGCATGCAGGCAGAACACCAGTCCGAAGATCTGTTCACGATCAGATGGACGATCATCTAATATCATTCAGGAGGCTATAGATGTATTATGTTACAACTCTCTTTGTCATGCTCACAATGCTGTTCGGAACATCGCTAAACGCCTGTACCAGCCTGTTGGTCAGCAAAGGCGCATCCAGGGATGGATCGGTGATGATCACCTATACCTGCGACGGCCGCTTTCATCCGCATTTGAGATACACAGCCGCAGCGACCCATGAACCCGGAGATTCTCTCGAGATCAGCCATTTTTCCGGAAAGGTGCGCGGTAAAATCCCCCAGGTTGCGCAAACCTATGCGGTTGTCGGACTGATGAACGAGGTACAGCTGGCGATCGGTGAAACCACGTTTGGCGGCCGCGAGGAATTGCGCGATCCGAATGGATTGCTGCACTACTGGAACCTGATGCAGCTGGCCCTGCAGCGGACAAAAACCGCCAGGCAAGCGATCGAGGTGATGACGGACCTGGTACGCGATTATGGTTATGGGTCAACCGGCGAATCCTTTTCCATCGCCGATACAGAGGAAGCCTGGATTCTGGAGATGATCGGCAAAGGCGAAAACAACACCGGCGCCGTCTGGGTGGCGCGAAGAGTTCCGGATGGAATGATATCCTGCCATGCCAATCAATCCCGCATCGGAGAATTTCCGCTGGATGATCCGAAGAACTGCCTGTACAGCAAAGATGTCATTTCGTTCGCAATCGAAAAAGGATATTACGATCCGGATGCCGCTGTTCCGTTTCGCTTTTGCGATGCCTATAGTCCGTCCACAGCAGAAACCCGCCGCTTTTCCGACACCCGTGTCTGGAGCCTGTTCCGGCGCGCCGCACCGTCAAAAGAATTTAGCGATAAAATCCACCGCGGCCTTGCTGAAAAATCCTACCCTCTCTTTATTCAAGCGGACAAAAAACTTGGGCTTGAAGATGTATTTGATCTCATGCGCGATCATTACGAAGGTTCCGATTATGATATGAGAAGAGGGATACCTTCCGGGCCTTTCGGCACGCCTAACCGCTGCCGGCCGCTGGTATGGCAGGTGGACAGCGTCAAATATGCCTGGGAACGGCCGGTATCGACATTTCATACCGGATTCTCCTTTGTGTCACAATCGAGAGCATGGTTGCCGAATGCAATCGGTGGAGTCTACTGGTACGGCGTCGATGACACCTATTCAACCTGTTATGTGCCGCTTTATTGCGGTATCGACAGGCTGCCGCCTTCCTATACAACGGGCACCATGAAACAGTTTAGCTGGAAATCAGCATGGTGGGTATTTAACTTTGTCGCCAATTTTGCCAATATCCGGTATAACGATATGATTGAAGACATCAAAGCCGTTCAGGACGATATCGAGTCGCATCTGATCGGCCTGCAACCGGCTATCGAAAAAACCGCCGCCCACCTGGCGAAAGAGAATCCCGATCTCCTTGAACGATATCTGACCGATTTTTCCGTTTCGCATGCCGAACAGGTGGTTTCACGTTGGAGGGAGCTGGCCGAATTTCTCATCACCAAATACAACGACGGCTATGTTGATGATGAAAGCGGAGAGGTGCAAAGGGGCTATCCCCGGGAATGGCTGCAAGACCTGGTTCGGCAAAATCCCGGGCACTATCTTTTGCAACCATCCAATTAGAATAGATCAGGGTAAGGTGTGCGTTATTGATGAATAAAACAAACAAAAAAGAAAAAGCATTGCTGCGCCGGTTGGCTGAAGAGGTCAGGGATGTTGCTGAACGTTCGGTACAAAAACAGATCCGTGAGCTCTGGCGGCGACTCAATGACCTGGAACCGTGCAGACCCATGCTGTGGATCAATGAAATCCCCTGGCATGAAATGAATGTGGACGATGAATTGGTACTAAAGTGCGCTGAGCCGCTTAGCCGGCAGGCGGAACAGCATTTCCGTCAAACCCTCTATTGCTGGAAACACATGCGGGCGGACATGGTTGTGGAAAATCTGTTCTACTCTCCGTTGGCCATCACAGACAGCGGATTCGGCATTGAAGAGGAGATCGATTTCAGAAAGGAAGACAGGGAAAGCAACATTCTGTCGCGCGATTTTAAACCGCAGATCAACGATGAGACGGACCTGGAAAAAATCGGCATTCCGAAAATCACCCATGACGCCGAAGAGAGCGAAAGACGCTTTCTGCATTATCAGGAGTTGTTTGGAGACATACTGCCGGTAAAAAAGCAGGGCATCACGCATGTGTGGACCGCACCCTGGGATTATCTCATCCGCTACTGGGGGGTGGAGGAAGCCATGGTCGATTTGCTCGTACGTCCGGAACTGGTGCATCGCGCGATCGAGCGCTATGTCAACGCTCATATTGAACGGTTGCGGCAATGGCAGCAGCTGAATCTGCTCTCCTATGCCGAGGGCAATTATCGCGTCGGCTCCGGCGCCCTCGCGTATTCTGACGATCTGCCGCAAAAAGATTACGATCCGCTTCATGTTCGTTCACAGGATCAATGGGGA
>CAZMUU010000019.1:4464-10768 GCA_964569215.1 uncultured Cytophagia bacterium | reverse complement strand
CAATGGGGATGCTCAACCGCGCAAATTTATTCAGATGTGTCACCACAAATGCACAAAGAGTTTGCTTTGCAGTATGAAATTCGCTGGCTTGAAAACTTTGGCCTCAACTATTATGGGTGTTGCGAGCCGCTGCACAATAAAATCGACCTCTTGCATGAGATTCCAAACCTGAGGAAAATATCCATCAGCCCCTGGGCGGATGTTCGCAAAAGCGCAGAACAGGTTCACAGAGACTATGTGTTGTCGCTCAAACCCAATCCGGCGGTACTGGCGGCGAAAACATGGGACCTCGCTCAGGCCGAAAAGGAGTTGCTGCAAATTCTGGAACATAGCCGCGGATGCAATGTTGAAGTGGTGATGAAAGATATCAGCACCGTTCGTTATGAACCGCAAAGATTGTGGCAATGGGCGGAGATGGCGGCACAAACCATCCAACAATTCAGCAAATCTTGAGTCATATCACGTTTTACGGTTCAAAACACGCGTATATTAAAATAAACTTGCATTGGAATGCAACAAAATGTATCTTTTACGAGTATAATTCTATAAATCATCTTTGTTACGTTTATACTCTTTTTATACAAGGATCTACGAGGAGGCATAACATGAATAAATGGGTTACAATCGTTTTTATTTTTCTCCTGTCGGCCGGCGGTTTTGCTCAACAGGCAATCGATTATTTCCACCCGGAAATCGGTGCCACCACGACCTATAAAATCGTTCCGCTCGACTCGATGGGAACCCCAATCGCTGATTCCACTATTTATGAGCGCGATCTTTATGCCGCAGTCAGCGATGTAGAGGGTAAAACGGCACACGTTTTATTGATCAAGGTTGGTCCGAAAGCGACACTGGATGTACAGGCCTACCGCGATACCTTATACTATCATTTCGAAGGGTCTGTCGCCAGCCAGTATCTGGATTTAGCCTATATCGAATCTATCATGGAACAATTCTCGGGTGCAAAGCTCGACTCCGCTCTCGGAGACTTTGATCTGATGGCGTTTCTAAAGACCCTGGAAAAATGGTATCCAATGTTCGATTATCAGGCTCCCCTCGACCAGGAAAATATTATATTTCAGCGAGATACCACCATGACCTTACCCGGCCTGCCTTTTCCGCTCACCTTTCGATTGCAGGCAGTAAAGAAAAGAGTGGCCGATGAAACCATCACCACTGAACTGGGTACCTTTGACTGCAAAAAGTTTGTTCAGACCATCGCTCTTGGCATTGTTTCACCCCTGCCCCCCTATGCCTTTACACCCCTCGCCGAAATGCCGGAAAGCATCTGGATTGCTGAAGGTAACTGGATTGTCAGATCGAGAATTGCTCCTGTAGAGATCGATCTGACCCTGCTAGGTGAAGGCGTTATACGAATTAATGGTCTGCTGCGCGAAGCGATACCGACAACCGTGGAAAAGGTTAAACGCGATAAAACCTTTGCAGAAAAATTCGATCTGCTGCAAAATTATCCCAATCCATTCAATGCATCCACCACGATTCGTTATCACCTCAAGAATGCGGCAGAGGTAAGAGTGGAAATATATGACATGATCGGACGCAAAATAACCACTCTGGTCAATGACACTCAGGCGGCAGGGGAATACAGCATCAATTATCAGGCCGATTATCTGCCCAGCGGGGTTTATTACTACAAACTCACGGCAGGAAACTATGTTAAAACAAAAAAAATGATCCTGCTAAAATAAAATAGTCCTGGACACAGATTAAAACCGGACAGCCGCTTTTTGCTGTCCGGTTTTGTCTTTTGTGTTCTGTTTTCAGCGGTCAAAAGACAACACCCCTTCCCCAAAAATAATATCACGTCCCGAACGGGAGTTTCGATTTCCCTTAATTCTGGAGTCTCTGCGATCATGGCTTTACAGGGTATTTTTCTCATTATCACAACCGGCATTTTATGGGCAGCCATGGGAGTCGCCTTTAGCACTATCGCTAAAAAATCTATGGATTTCACCGCTGTTATGGGTCTCTCCACTCTACTTGCTCTTCTCATGGCCTGGAGTCTGGTACCTGATTATCAGCTTTTATCTGCACAACCGTATGACCGCTTATACGCGGTAGCCGGCGTTCTCATAGTATCAGGATTTTTATCCTCTCTCGGACTCATAGCCATGCAAAAGGGTATGCAGACCGGTCACAATGGTATCGTCTGGACGATAGGCCAGTCGGCCCTGATCGCCCCTTATTTCGCAGGTGTTTTCATCTTTCAGGAACCCGTAACCGGGTTGAAAATGGCGGGAATGAGTTTGGTGCTCTTCAGCCTGGTGATACTGGGAATCACACAATCCAGCGATCAGCCGGATGAACAGCTGGAAAACCGGCGCCGCGGTTATCTTTTTGGTTTGCTGGCATTTACTGTTCTGGCGATACATCAGATCATGGCCACTCTGCCGAGTCACTGGCAAAACTGGACGGACGATGCCCGCCTTCGGGTTCCACTGTTAACCACCGGGGTCTTTTTGGCTTATCCGGGATTCTGCATTATCAAGAATCGCTATCCCCGCAAAAAGGAACTTTTAATGGCACTGATAACCGCCTTGATCGGATTTCCAGCAAGTATATCGCTTTTTAAAAGCATGGATTATCTCGAGCCCGTACAAATGGTTTCGCTGGTGTTCCCGCTAAGTGTGGGTACATGTATCTTTTCATTTTTACTTTTCAGTTTTTTTGTTCTGAAAGAAAAGACCTCATACCTGAGCATTGCCGGATTAATATGTGGATTGAGCGGTATGATACTGACAAGCTTGTAAAATGTCAACAAAACGAATTTGATGCTTGCAATACAGATTTAGAAATATTAATTTTCAGTATAATCGTTCAATGCCGTACGTTTGAATAATAACCATATACCAATTCGCTTTGAAAAGATCATATGTGTGAAATCGCTGTCCGCATACCGGTGGGCCAGCAAAGATATGATCTCAATGTTTTGAAAGGAGCCGTGAATGAAGCTCATAGCATCAATACTCTGTTTAGCCACCCTCTGCTGCGGACTGGTTTCAATCTCTGTTGCCGAAACCATGCAAGGCACGATTACACTGGAGCAATTGCATCTATTGAATATGGATCCGCCGGTCTATTATTCCACCGTTGGATTGTTCACCTATACTTATACGCCTGAAGAAGACGACGCCTATCTGAATATCCGCGCCGTCCACAGTTCGAATGCATCTTTGACACCCTGGATTGTGCGTAATCTATATTTACCGGACGATAGCCGGCAAAGCGGGGAACAGAGCATCTCGGTTCGGTTCGATCTAACCCCCTTTGGCTTTGAACCCGGCGATCAGGTCGGGGGATTATTCCTTTACTTCAGCAAAACCGATACTGCGTTACCATCCCAGCCCGAAAGTGGAGATTATCTTCCCCTTCTCGCGGTCGACACCCTGGGCGTCGATGCCTATGACGGTGTTATGACGGCAGGCGAAGCACCTGCAATGGAAAGTTTTGGTTTTTATACTGAATTCCCGCCAGGGGATACGGTTTCCAGCCTGAATTACCGCGGTTGCAGTGTACCCAATATCGACCTCGATGATGCCATCAATCCGGATACCGATATCTATGCAGGCGACAAAAATGCCTGCGGACCGGCATCAGCTGCAAACAGCATGAAATGGCTCGATGATACCTATGAAGAAATCAGCACCGGCCTGACACTGCGCGACATGCTCGACGAGCTGAGCGGACATATGAACCGCGGCCGCAACCAGGGCGTTTTAATCGAAGATTTTATCCGCGGTAAACTCGATTTTATCCAAGCACACGGTTTGCCCATCAATGTCAAGTTCCAGTCCGCTGTCGCCCTCGATAATATCAGCTCCGGCAGCGGTGAAACCGCTGCGCATAACCAGAATCAACCCGCCGGCCCCTATCCGACATGGGATTGGCTGGTTGCGCAAATAGAAGCCGGAGAGGATGTCGAAGTGATGTATTTCTGGGAAGACGGAGACGGCTGGCGCGGACACGCGGTGGTGGTTACCGGTTATGAAGAAACCCCAAACGGCCGTAAAACGCTGAAATTCAAACACGACGTCAGACAGCGTCAGGCCGGCGGTACCCGCCAGGAAATGGAAGATATAGTGATCGACAGTCACGGCCGCATGGTTTTGCGTTCCCGCGGCGCCTTTATCGCCCATGCCGTGTCGGAAAGTATCGGTACCCCCTATCCGGTCGAGCTCTCCTCCTTTGACGCCAGAGTGGTGAAAAATGGCGTTCATCTGCAATGGAAAACCGAATCGGAATCCAACAATTATGGATTTCGGCTGCACAGAAACGGTCGACAGATCGCCTTTATAGAGGGCAAAGGAACAACACAGACACCCCAGCGCTATGAATATGAGCATAAAAATCTGCAGGCAGGCTCCTACACCTACAAGCTGGAGCAGGTGGATACGGATGGCTCTGCACACACTGTCGGCGTATTGACGAGAAATATCGGCGTGGTGCCGCTGACATGCATTTTGGAACAAAACTATCCGAATCCCTTTAACAGCAATACCGTTATTGCCTACAGGTTACCGGAACAGACAAACGTCACGTTAACGATCTATGACATTCTCGGCAATAGGATCGCCACACTGGTAAAACAAAAGCAAAACGCCGGCCAATATCGGATTACCTTTAACGCCAGGGGGCTGGCCAGTGGCGTTTATTTCTATCAGCTGGAAACAGAAAAATCAATATTGACCAAAAAATTGATCTTGATTGAATAGAAATAGTAAGACCTGCCAGGTTACATATGATTGACATTTAGGTCCGTTCAGGCTACTCCCGCTCCAATCTTAAAGCTGGGGTCCTCAAAATAGAATCATGCAGAACAGAACGATGAACAAAAACGGCCGGGCCATTGAGAGAGATTGGAGGGCGGGTGATGCCCGGCAGGCTCCGCGAGCGCTTTTGTCTTTTCATTTATTATTCCCTGTCTGGGCGAAAGCTTAAAAGGATGAATAAGAATCCGTCTTGATGAGTAGCGGCAGGATTTCGCTTTACAGAATTTTGCAAAAAACAATCCGAATATTGATTGATGTGGCTGGAAGATAAAAAACGCAGAAAACAGGCGGCTATTTGAAAAAGGCGAACAAAATCCCCAATAACGCTGCTACCTGACCCACCCAGAAGATGAACATCCATTTGATCAGACTGGCGTGATTCCTCGCTGCTTCTACTCTGACGTTGCCGATTTCTTCTGTGACGCGGTTGTCCAACCGCTTTTCAGTTTCAGAAATGACAAGACTGACTTTACCTATTTCTTCGCCGAGACGGTGTTCGAATTTTTCTCCGACCAATTCCACCACTTCTGCTTTTTGATCGGACTGGGTTTGGTTAATGAGACGGACCAAACTATCCACTGCCTCATCTCCCAGTTTATCCTTGAGCGGTTTTTCAACAGTGATAATCGGCACGATACGATCTCCTTTTTCAATAATTAATCAATTTACGACAATAATGCAAGAAAAAAAGCTGCTTTTTGAGCGGGCAGCAAAGTTTTATTAAAAATTCCCGCATTACAGTCGGCTCCCGACCCTGCGGTGCATGATCTTAATTGACGCACGAATTCTTTTTTAAAATGCTCTGCATCGCGTCGTTGATATAAAGCCGGGTAGAATATCGCCTACCTGTAAAAAAATACCATATCTCGATAGCTCCAATCGAATCCGGAAGCATTCGGACTCCAAAGAGCGCCCGGGCCTTTTGGATCAGCCATTGGAAAAGTAAAAGGTATACCCGGGGGTTCAAGACTATTTCAGGCCTTCCAGGGTCTGATTGTAACTGTTTTCCACGCCCAAATCATAAAGTTAACAAAACACGCCCGGGGCCGACATCGCTCTGCATTCTCTGTTGTGTTTATTAAGATAATTTTTTAATTTGTGACTTTAACGGCTGTTTTGAAGCTTGACCTCAATACCCGCTCTGCCTGCATAAGCATTTCATGAGAAACAAAAACGATACGTTTACGTAACTACAATAAAAGATAAAAAACAGGAACCTATACATGTATGCAGTCGAAACCTTCGAGTTGAGCAAGTTCTACTCCCGCGGCAAAATAAAAGCCTTGCAAAATTTCTCCCTTCAGGTCGAAAAGGGCAAAATTTTCAGCCTGCTGGGTCCCAATGGCGCCGGAAAAACCACTCTGATCAAGGTGCTCATCGGCATTGTACATCCAACCTCGGGACATGCCAAACTTCTCGACCAATCCATAAACCGAGTTTCAGTACATAAAAAAATAGGATATCTGGCTGAAAACCACCGCTATCCCGAATTATTGTCGGCCCGGCAGATTTAG
>CAZMUU010000019.1:0-4454 GCA_964569215.1 uncultured Cytophagia bacterium | reverse complement strand
AAATGGCCGGACTGGGCCCGACTCAACTCAAGAAACAGATTCCGGAATTGCTTAAAACCGTAAAGCTGCACCGCTGGGAAAACGTCAAAATCAGAAAATATTCCAAAGGCATGATGCAACGACTGGGACTTGCCCACGCTCTGCTCAATGAACCGGAGCTCATCTTTCTCGATGAACCCACAGACGGTATCGACCCGGTCGGGCGGCGCCAGATCAGAGACCTGTTGAAATCGCTGCGCGACCAGGGTGTTACCATCTTTGTCAATTCACACCTGCTTTCCGAAGTCGAGCGCATGTCCGATGAGGTGGCTATTTTGAAACAGGGAAAGCTGATCCAAAAGGGCAACGTCGAAGACTTTATCTCGATTAAAGAACAATACCAGATTCGTCTCGACTCTACCGATACCATTCAGAATATCTGCGACGATATGAAGGTACCCCTGAAAAATGAAAATGATCTCTTTACCGTGTCGGTACAGGATAACCAGCAGCTTAACCGGCTCATCGACCGTCTTCGACAAAGCAAAACAATGATCCTGGCTGTAATCCCTAAAAAAATCACGCTGGAAGACTATTTTATCGATATCATCGAGAACAAGAAAGGAGAGAGTGATTGAAATTCCTATCGATTTTACAGCTGACGTTTCGTGAATCTTTGGCAAAAAAAACCTTTATCGCTTTTTTGATCATCTCCACCATTATCAATCTGCTCTTTTTGCTGGCGCTCAATCTGGATATTATCGACGGAATGCAATCCTCGATCTCTATTTTTGGCGAACAAACCGATCAAATTATCAATCTGCAGGAAATCATCTACGGGGTAGAGGGATTCGTTGCGGTTATGCTTTTTACCGTCGGGATTTTCATGGCCCTGTTCGCCACCTCCGGCCTTGTTCCGACGCTGTTACAGCCCGGATTCATCGACCTGTTTATCAGCAAACCGGTCAGCCGTTTTGAAATTCTCGCCGGCCGCTACCTCGGCGCCGTCGCTATCGTCGCTCTCAACATCTTCTATCTGGTGATCGGCACCTGGCTGATCATGTCGCTTAAAACCGGCATCTGGAATTTCGGCTTTCTCCTCGGCGGGGCCCTGATCGTTCTGACCTTTGCCATCCTCTTTGCACTCATGACTCTGCTCGGAATTGTCAGCAAAAGCGGCCCCCTCTCGCTTATGATCACCTATCTCATTCTGTTTTTTAGTCCCCTGCTCAAACAAAGGGATCATATCTATGCTCTGTTGTCATCCAAAATTTATGGCCGGATCATCGATGGGCTCTATTATTTTTTACCAAAAACCTCGGAACTCGGTAGCATAACCCAAAGACTTACAAGAGGGCTGGAAATCAACACCTGGATGCCATTATGGACATCGCTGGCGTTCGGTATTTTTATCTTTATATTATCCGCCTATATTTTTCAACGCAAAAACTTTTAAGGAGAATCGAGATGCTAAAACCGGTCAAATATTTGCTCATCATTACCTCTGTACTCATTGTGTTCTCCTGCGGCAAAAAAGCTGTCCCTCCGGTCCCCGAATCCATGCAGCAGCAAATCAGCCTCATGCCTCAGAATTCGGACATGATAGGGTATCTTAATGTTAAAGAGATCAGCAAAAGCGAAATCTACAAGGCTCTTGTCGATTCCATGAAATTTAATCCCCTGGATCCGCAAACCTATATCAAACAGATGAACCTCAACCTCGAAAATGCCACGGTAAAAATTAATGAGGTCTATGTCGCCTATCACGATCAGGGAAAAGAAAAAATGGCCCCCTTTATCGTTGCCCACGGTAAATCGAATCTGGCCGACTATCTCGGTGCTGTTAAAATCAAAACCCGGGATTTTCAAATCGGTGAAGACAAAAACTTTGCTGAAGGAAAACTCTATGTCATTACCACGGACGATACCCTGGGCATCGGTTTTCAGGACAGTTCGGTCATGGTCATGGGCAACCTGAATGAGGTAAAATCCTGGTTTCATAAGACGAACGAAAAGCCAAGACCAAACCCGGACCTCATCGGCCGCCTTGGTGCTCTGCAGAATGCAAAAACCGGCTGGTTCCTGGTCGATGCCGCTACCTTGCTGGAAAACCTCGACATGGCACGGGCATTAAAAAACGTCGAGGGTATTCAGCAGATCAAAACAGCGGATCTTTCCTTTCATATGGGTAAAGAGCTCTTTGTGAATTCCATCATCACATCAGCCAGCGCGGAAAACGCGGAATTGATCAAGGATGCCCTGAAGGGTGCTCTGGCATCAGCCAAACTTTCCAAAACCAGCGACCGTGAGCTTACGGATGTGATCAACAAAATTAATGTGAAACAAACTGAAAACAAGGTAGAGATCACCACAAAGTTATTCCTACAAGAGATTAAAAAGCTTTCCGATCTGCGCTGAGATATGGAAAAAGAGCTACCCAAATTCGGCAAAGTCTCCGCCGATATTTTTGACCGCGTTATTCTTCCGCAGCTGGGCAAAAAGCGGCAATCGGTTCTGGTGGGGCCACAGCACGGCATCGATGTCGGCGTCGTCGAACTCACCGGCGATCAGGTAATGGTGATGACAACAGACCCACTTTTTGTCATGCCCTCTCTGGGATGGGAGCGGGCAGCATGGTTTGCCATACACATTATCGCTTCGGACGCCGCCACCTCCGCCCTGCCGCCGCAGTATCTCAGCATAGATCTCAATTTGCCGCTTTCACTGCAAAGCGATGAACTGAAAATGCTGTGGCAGGAGATTCACTACGCCTGTAAAGAGATCGGTCTCGCTGTGGTTACCGGCCATACCGGCCGTTACGAGGGCTGCCACTTTCCCACCATCGGTGCCGCCACTATCATCAGCACCGGTCACCGATCGAACTATATCACCCCGGCCATGGCCGGTGCCGGCGACCGGCTCATCATCACCAAGGGAGCCGCCATCGAAACCGCCGGTATGCTGGCGGTTTGCTGCGAAAAGAGCATTGCCAAAACCTTTGGAAAAAAATTCGCTGAAAAAGCACAATCAATCTTTTGGCAGCAGTCGGTGGTTAAAGATGCCGCCATTGTGGTCAAAACGGGACTGCGGGAAAACGGTGTCACCGCCATGCACGATGCCACCGAATGCGGCGTTTGGGGTGCGTTGATGGAAGTTGCCCGGGCAGCCAAAACCGGCATTGTTATCCACAAAGAAGAAATCCCGCTGCAGGAAAATATTGCCAAAATCTGCCGCCACTATAAAATCGATCCCTATATCAGCAGCAGCGAGGGCACGCTGGTCATTGCCTGCCGGCCGCACAAAACGTCAGAAGCGCTACAGAGGTTAAGGGATACCGGAATAACAGCTGCGGTTGTGGGGGAACTGGTCGATGCAAAAACAGGCAAATACTATTTTGACCATCAGGATAAATATCCACTGGAACACCCGGTAGATGATCCCTTTTGGCCGGCACTTCAAAAAGCGATGCAGGAAGAAAAAAAGTACTGATCCCTAAAGCCTGGATATGAAAAAAACAAAATCAACAATATCATCGACCGGGGAATTTGAGCTGATCCGTCGCCTTGAATCGATCATAGCGACTGCCATATCGCCAAATGATCTGGTGGTCGGCATCGGTGACGATACCGCTGTTATCAGACAGTCCGGCTCGAATCAGGGGCTCTTAATAACCTGCGATATTCAAATAGAGGGAGAGCATTTCAAGCGGGAAAAACTGACCCCCTATCAGATCGGCCGCCGGGCTGCCGCGGTCAATCTCAGCGATATTGCCGCCATGGGCGGCAAACCCACCTTTGCCCTGCTGTCATTAGGACTTGATCCTTCCATACCATTAAATGACTTTGACCGGCTCGTAAAGGGAATTCGCGATCAATTCGCGCAATACGACACCGTTATCATCGGCGGCAACATGTCAAAGCACAGTTCGCTCTTGATCGATATCACTCTATTGGGAACGGCTGATCTCGACAAGCTGCTTTTGCGAAAAACCGCACGACCCGGAGACCGGCTTTACGTCAGCGGTACGCCGGGTGCGTCGGCTGCCGGGCGCATTATTATGCAAAGACAAACATGCGTTGATGAAAAATGGCACCCCCTGGTGCAGAAACATATCCAGCCGCTTCCGCGCCTGGAGTTGGCCCGGCTACTCGCTGATAAAAATCTGGCCTCTGCAGCCATCGACATCAGCGATGGACTCGTTGCCGACCTTTACCATATCTGCGAACAGAGCAACGCCGGTGCCCGCATCGATCAATCCACTCTGCCGCTTTTCGATCAAAGCTGTGAATTTGAATCATTCACGGGTAAAAGTATCACGGACACCATCCTCTACGGCGGCGAAGATTATGAACTGCTCTTTACCGTTCCTGCGGATAAACCAAGAGAGAGCCTGGATGAGATTGCCGGCCTAACGCAAACGCCCATTCATGAAATCGGCTCGATCACTAAAACGCCACAGATTATGCTTTATTCCC
>CAZMUU010000018.1:21755-22227 GCA_964569215.1 uncultured Cytophagia bacterium | reverse complement strand
ACGAAATATTGCACAATGGGGGTAAGATACAATAGTATCATTGCAGCAGTATTGAATTAATTTGACTTTAAAAATAGTTTTGTTTATATTATTAACTTTTAAATGCGAAAATTATTACGATAAAGGAGGAAAGATGGAAAAATACGTCTATACCTTTGGTGATGGCAAAGCTGAAGGAAGTGCGGACATGAAAAATTTACTCGGCGGAAAGGGTGCCAATCTGGCCGAGATGAATCGTATCGGTGTTCCCGTGCCCCCGGGCTTTACGATTTCCACTGAGGCGTGTACCATATATAATGAGCAGGGGAAGGAAAAGGCTTTTGATTTGATCAAGAACGAGATTGAAGAAGGTATCAGGTACATCGAAAAGATAATGGGAACCAAATTCGGTGATCGCGAAAATCCTTGCCTGGTCTCGGTACGCTCGGGAGCGCGCGTTTCCATGCCGGGGATGATGGACACAGTGTTGAAT
>CAZMUU010000018.1:0-21745 GCA_964569215.1 uncultured Cytophagia bacterium | reverse complement strand
GTGTTGAATTTGGGTCTGAATGACAATGCTGTCGAAGGTTTGGCCCAAAAAACCGGTAACGACAGATTCGCATGGGATTCTTACCGCCGTTTCGTACAAATGTACGGCGATGTCGTTATGGGCATGAAACCGGAAAGCAAAGAGGATATTGATCCCTTTGAAGAGATTATCGAAACGTTAAAAGAACAAAAGGGTGTCGAAAACGATACCGAACTGAGCACGGAGGATTTGAAAGAGCTTGTTTCCCGATTTAAACAAGCCGTAAAAAGAGTGACGGGCAAAGCCTTTCCCGAGGATCCCTGGGAACAACTCTGGGGCTCTATTGCTGCTGTTTTCGGCAGTTGGAATAACGAGCGTGCAATCGTCTATCGTAGGCTGAACGGTATCCCCGGCGAATGGGGAACCGCGGTAAATGTACAGGCCATGGTTTATGGTAATATGGGTGAACATTCTGCAACCGGCGTGGCCTTCACCCGTGATGCTGCCACCGGAGAAGACTTGTTTAACGGAGAATATCTCATCGATGCCCAGGGGGAAGATGTGGTTGCCGGTGTGCGGACACCTCAGCAGATTACCATCGAAGGGTCTCGCCGCTGGGCTCAGTCTGCTGACATTTCTGAAGAAGAGCGCAAGACAAAGTATCCTTCACTCGAAGAGGCGATGCCCAGGGTTTACAAGGAACTCGATGAGATTCAACAAAAACTTGAAGATCATTATAATGATATGCAGGATCTCGAGTTTACCATTCAGGAAGGAAAATTATGGCTGCTGCAGACCCGAAGCGGCAAGCGCACCGGAGCCGCCATGTTGCGAATTGCCATGGAGATGCTCGAAGAAGGTAAGGTCGATGAAAAATCGGCGCTGAGGCAATTTGATGCCCACCGGCTGGATGAACTTTTGCACCCGGTTTTTGATAGTGAGGCACTTGAATCAGCCGAAATGATTGCAAAGGGCTTACCCGCTTCTCCCGGCGCAGCAACCGGAAGAATTGTTTTCTTTGCCGATGAGGCGGAAGAGTGGAAAGCAAGAGGTGAAGAGGTCATTCTCGTTAGAATCGAAACCAGTCCTGAAGATCTGGCCGGTATGAATGCCGCCAATGGTATTCTTACCGCCCGGGGCGGAATGACTTCACATGCTGCAGTTGTTGCCCGCGGAATGGGTAAATGCTGCGTTTCAGGTGTTGGCGCCATCAAAATCAATTACCGCAATCGCTCGTTTACGGTTGATGGCAAAACCTTCAAGGAGGGTGACTGGATTTCTTTAAATGGTTCGATCGGTGCGATCTATGAAGGCAAAATCAGCACCAAAGATCCTGAACTCTCCGGTCATTTTGCCCAATTAATGGAATTATGCGATAAATATACAAAAATGCATGTGCGTACCAACGCGGATACCCCCAATGACTCGACTGTGGCGAGAAATTTTGGCGCAAAGGGTATTGGCCTCTGCCGTACCGAACACATGTTTTTTGAAGGAGACCGTATCAAGGCGGTTCGGGAAATGATTCTGGCCAACGATGAGCAGGGACGCCGTAAAGCCCTGGCCAAATTGCTGCCCATGCAGCGCGAGGATTTTGAAGGTATTTTTAAAGCCATGGATGGATATCCCGTAACGATTCGGCTTTTAGACCCGCCGCTGCACGAGTTTGTGCCTCATGAAGAAGAAAACCAGGCTGAGATGGCAAAGGAAATGGGCGTTTCCGCGGAGGAGGTCAAACAAAAGGTAAGCGACCTGGATGAATTTAATCCTATGCTCGGCCATCGCGGATGTCGGCTCGGCAATACCTATCCCGAGATCACCGAAATGCAGGCAAGAGCAATCATAGAAGCCGCCCTCAATGTCAAGAAGGAAGGCGTTAAGGTCTTACCTGAAATTATGGTTCCGCTGATCGGCACAAAGGAAGAATTCGTCATGCAGGATGAAATCATTCGCACCACAGCCAAAGATATCTTTCAGGAACGGGGCGAGGAGCTGGAGTATCTCGTCGGTACCATGATCGAGATTCCGCGAGCTGCGCTTACTGCTGATCAGATTGCCGAAACAGCAGAGTTTTTCTCTTTTGGAACCAATGACCTGACCCAGATGACGTTTGGTTATTCCCGCGATGATGCCGGCAGCTTTTTACCGATATACCTGGATAAAAACATTCTTAAAAACGATCCTTTTCAGGTTCTCGATCAGGTCGGTGTCGGACAATTGGTAGAAATGGGAACGCAAAAGGGTCGCAGCACGAGTCCGGATCTCAAGGTCGGGATTTGCGGCGAACATGGCGGCGAGCCCAGTTCGGTCAAGTTTTGTCACCGGGTGGGTATGAATTATGTTAGCTGTTCGCCTTATCGCGTTCCGATTGCGCGATTGGCCGCTGCGCAGGCAGTTCTTGAAGAAGAGTAATTTTCGAAATCATAATCATAACTGGAGCGCCTCTCCGACCGGATAGGCGCTCTTTTATTATCCGGTTTTGTTGCTTTGCCGAATCCGGAATGAGTAAAATTGGACCCTGAACCGAAAACGCTAAATCGGACAGAAGACGAGTTGCGAGAATGAAACGAAAGTATAGAATTTTTTGCGATTTTGATGGTACCGTCGCTTTGAATGATGTTGGTAATATTGTTTTTACCAAATTCGGCAATGCCGAGCATTGGTGGAAATTGGTTGAAGATTGGCGCCAGGGGAAATTTGATGCCCGGGAGATGTGGCGTCGTCAGGCCAAAGTCAGCAACATGAAAAGTGATGATTTGAAAAAATTTGCCAAAACTCAAAAGCTTGATCCTTATTTTCCTTCTTTTGTCGATTTTTGCCGAAATCATGATCTTCCCCTGTACATCGTCAGCGATGGAATGGATGCTTATATCAAGCCTATTCTAGAACACCATGGTTTTTCCGGCCTGGATGTGCGATCCAACCGGTTGTCGTTTGATGAAGGCAATTATTTAAAAGTTGATTTTCCTTATTATGAGCTGGGTTGTGGTTCCTGTGCCAACTGTAAGGGATATCATGTAAAACGTGAAACCAAAACCGATGAAGTTTCTGTCTATATCGGGGATGGATATTCAGATACATGCGGTGCTGTAGAAGCGGATATTATTTTTGCCAAAAATGATTTGTTAACCGTTTGCGAAGAGAAATCTATAGATTGTCATCCTTATAAGACGTTTCACGATGTTATCCTCTTTTTCAAGCAGAATTTCTGATTTTTTGGTACCGATTTGGTGCTGAAGCCCTGATCCGGGGTACAAACGACCCTACGATTTACCCTGCCCGTCTATTTTGGTTTAAACGGCATTTATATTTCCCCGCCGAAATCAGGTTTTCCCTGTTCGAATCATACGAAAAAAATTTTCTGTCCCAAAAATATGCATATCTGATTGGCCCGGATCATTAAAGAGAAATGATTTAAGATTATTTTTAATTGTAGAGAAAATCATCCTCTATGGAATGAGCGAAATGAATTGATTTTTAGTTTTTAATTTTTTATTCTACAACTGCAAAATCAGGTTGAGATTTTCACAGGATTAGGCGCTTTGTTAAATAAAAAATGGAGGTCAGCTGTGGATTTTTTAAAAACGCTGGGAATCAGAGAAAAAAATTTTGGTTCTTCTACCGGTCTCGAGTGGGGCAAGTGCAAAGAGGAAGGCAAGCTTTTGGTCACTTCACCGGTGGATGGCAAAGAGATTGCAACCGTTTATCAGGCATGTTCTCAGGATCTGGATCACATCATCAAGAGTTCGCAACAGGCATTTGTTGATTGGCGTATGGTGCCTGCGCCCAGACGCGGAGAGGTTGTTCGACAAATCGGTTTAACGTTGCGGAAGTATAAGGATCCTCTGGGTAAACTGGTTTCGTATGAGATGGGAAAATCTCTTCAGGAAGGATGGGGCGAGGTTCAGGAGATGATCGACATTTGCGATTTTGCTGTCGGCCAGTCGCGACAATTATATGGATTCACCATGCATTCGGAACGGGTCAACCACCGTATGTATGATCAGTATCATCCTCTTGGAACTGTCGGGGTTATCACCGCGTTTAATTTTCCAGTGGCTGTATGGGCCTGGAACGCCATGATTGCTGCGGTCTGTGGTGATGTTTTGATATGGAAGCCCTCTTCAAAAACCCCATTGACAGCGATCGCGGTGCAGAATATTTTGGCGGACATTATTCGGGAGAATGATCTTCCGGAGGGGTTGTTTAACCTGATCATCGGTCGGGGATCGACGATTGGAGAAAATTTGATCAGGGACAAGCGTGTACCGCTTATCTCCGTTACCGGTTCGACGCGTGTCGGCAAGCATACAGCTGAGGTTGTGGGTGAACGACTGGGACGAACAATATTGGAGCTGGGTGGAAACAATGCAATCGTTATCACTCCGGATGCGGATCTCAAACTGGCCTTGCCATCAGTCGTTTTTGGTGCGGTGGGAACCGCCGGCCAGAGATGTACCACAACGCGTCGTGTCATTGTCCATAGCGATGTGTATGAAGGATTTAAAAAAGGGTTGATCGGGGCCTATGAGGGTTTGAAGATCGGGGATCCGCTCGAGCAGGATAATCATGTTGGTCCGCTGATCGACCGGGCAGCGGTGGAAATGTTTACCAATGCACTAACAACGCTGGAAAAGCAGGGCGGTAAGCTCATTTATGGCGGTCAGGTTCTCTCCGGTCAGGGCTATGAATCGGGATGCTATGTTGTGCCGGCAATTGTGGAGGCCGAAAATCACTGGGATATTGTTCAGGAAGAAACCTTTGCTCCGATTCTTTATCTGATTCGATATGAAGGTGACATTGAGAATGCTATTCAACTACATAATGATGTGCCACAGGGATTGTCTTCGGCAATTTTCAGCAATAATATTCGTCAAGTCGAGGCCTTTCTCTCTCATGCCGGATCGGACTGTGGTATTGCCAACGTTAACATCGGGACATCCGGAGCTGAGATTGGCGGTGCTTTTGGCGGTGAAAAAGAAACGGGTGGCGGCAGAGAATCGGGCTCAGATGCCTGGAAGGGATACATGCGTCGTCAAACCAATACCATCAATTGGAGTCCGGAATTGCCCCTGGCACAGGGTATAAAATTTAATGTATGATATGATGGTTTAAATTTTGCATTTTAGTGGTCAAATAAACGAAAAAGGAACGAGACGGGAATCGCACTACCGTTTTCGACTCTATCGCGCTTGCATCATTGCATTGCTGAGTCTGATATGTCTCTTTCAACTTGTGCCGAAGCGACGCTCAACGCCGAAACTTTCGTTTCAGCCGATAGAGTTGGATATTGTGGTTCAGTCTATTCCAGCCACCGAGCAGATGGTTCGGCGTGGTACGGTTAGACCTGTAAAACCGACAATTCCGGTTGCTTCGGAAGATCCCGAGCTGCCGGAGGATGCTGTTATCGATCCAAGTAACTACTTCCGGGGGGGTGATTCCCCCCTGGGACGATCCGGTCTTACCAGTCATTCCGATACGCTGGCACCGGTTCCGGTCATGCAGGTCATACCGAAATATTCAGAGTCGCCGGTAAGCGGCATTGTCCGTTTATTGCTCAAGGTTGACAACAGCGGACGGGTTAGCGATGTCGTGGTATCAAAAAATACCACCAGCAATGATTCTTGTGCCGCTCTCGCGATTCGCGCAGCGTATAAGAATATTTATCAGCCGGCCCGGGTCGGAAACCGGACGGTAACGATGTGGACGATATGCGAGTATGGTTTTAATCAATAAAATGACATGTGCGGTTGCGGTCTGTTTGTTGTTCAGGTGATCAGAATAATGAGGGCAAATACGAAGAGCAAAATCGATATGAGTTTCAGGATACGCCTGAACGTTTTTGCCGAGAATTGGTGATGGTATCTGGCAACATATCGCAGCAACAGCCAATACCACGCGGCACTACCAATGCCACAGGCGATTGCAAAGGGTAGGGCGCTTTGGCGTGTCGATTCCACCCAGTGATGGGCGGTTAATGTACCGGCAACTGCAATCCAGAAGGCGAGGAGTACTGGATTGCTCATGTATAAGAACAAAGCGGTTAGAATAGGTTTATGTGCCGTCATAGATATTCGCTCAGACGGTTTTGGATTTTTAAAAGTGCGAGATTGAAACCATAAGCGTATACTGATCCCTATCAGTAAAAGGATGCCGACAATTCGAATAACCGGCATAAAATAGGTGATATTTGTGAGAACATGAGCAAATCCCACCAGAGCAAAATAGGCATAGAGTATATCGAGAAGAGATGCTGTAATGCCGACCAAGTAGCCGTGAATGAAATCACGTTTCAGGGTTTGGGAAATTGCGAACACATTTAGCGCCCCAAGCGGTACAGCCGCAATAAATCCAATTATTAATCCAAGAAGGAGAGGCATTTTTTAACTGATTTCAATGTTGGTGTATTTAATTAACCGAAAAAATATGAAAATTTATGATCTTATGCAATCATTTCTATTTGGGATTTATTCTTTGTTTATTATTTTGTATATTGAAACCAATATGATTATGGACAAGAATCAAGTATAATGCGCTAATACATAATAAGAGAAAAAACCTTGTCATTTTTCAGAACCGGGGACGTTTGATTTTTCATCGGTGACCGAAACAGAACGGAGAATTTTATGAAATTACGTTTTTTAATCTTTTTGTTGTTTGTCATTGCACTATCCTGTGGTCGGAAAGGACCGTATAAACTGCTCGAGGTCGGCCCGCAAACATTGCGATCCGATTCTTTCGAAAAGCGATTTGTTCGTTCATCCAAATTCAATCAAAATACTTTATTCAGCTCTGATCAGATCAAGGCGATTCTCGAAGAGAAAGAAGTAGAGAAGATGTTATTTACGGCTGAAGGCTATGATCTGAAGCTGCATCTGAATAAGGAGGTTAGAGAAAAACTCGAGTTTGAGAAGAAGAAACGTTTAACACACAGCAAGGGTCCATTATTTAAAAAATTGGTGCCTGATTCATTTTCCGTATCTGACGAAGAAATTAAGGCTTATCATGACGATTTGAACAGGGAAATCAAGGTTGCTCATATTTTGGTCAAAGAACAATCTCTTGCGGATTCTTTATACGAATTGATAAAAAACGGAGAATCCTTCGCTTCATTGGCGGCAAATTTTTCCATTGATTTTACCACAGCATCGGATAGTGGAATCATGCAAAATTACTTTACCCGTGGACGGTTTGGGATGGATTTCGAATCTATAGCCTTTGATCTTGAAAGGGGCAATGTGTCGAAACCTGTTGAAACCATTTATGGATATCATATCATTAAATTGCTGGATAGCCGCGAACGTGAAACCGCTCCCATGTCTGAAATGGCGGCAGGATTGCGAAAAAGACTATTACAGACCAAAGAACAGGAATATATACAGAAAATATTACACCGGCTGCATCAAAAATATGATCTTACTATTGACGAACAATACTTTGATGATATTTCTCGTGGTTACAGAGAAGAGCTCGGCAAGAAGGAGGTTTCATTAAACCAAATCGATACCGATATATTATCCGAGCCCTTTATCCAGTGGCGGGGAGGAGGATGGACGGTGCAGGAGTTTGTCCGCCAGTACAACAGCATGCCCGTGTACACAAAGTCAGCGTTGAAAGGCCGGGTAAAGTTTAAAGATTTTTGCATTCGTATGGCGACACCGGAGCTCATGTACAAAGAGGCATTGCGATTGGGCCTGGACAAGCAGGAACCCGTGCAGCAGGAAATCCAGTCTATTCGCGATCATTTGGTGGGGGAGAAATGTCGGGAAGAATTGATTTATTCGCGGATTGTATTGACGGATAAAGAGATGGAAAGCTATTATAACGAAAATTTTGAAAAATTTGAATTTTTTACCAAAGATCGAGCTATGGAGCTGATCAAAAATCAGCTTGTTTCTGACAAAGCCCGGGCTTTGGAGAGCAGTGTTATTTCGGATTTGAAGGCAAAGTATAAGATACGATTCTACGATAAGAATATCAGACGTATGGCAAAACAGCTGACGGAACTTAAAACAGGATAATGTTTGAATTTTCAATATAGGAGTGGGGCTTAGCGAAGCTGGTAGCGAAAGGTGATAACACCTTCTACATTTTTTTGCTCTGCCGTGGCAGAAAGTTCGTTAAACCGCCACTGTTTCAGCGCCTTTAGAGTGATTTCCTCGAGTCGGGGATCTCCTTTTTTAATCGGAATCATTTGTCCTACGGAGCCGTTGGGCAGCACCCAAAAACGGACCCGAACAACAGCTTCTTTTTGTAGTCCGGGGGGATAGGAAGGTATAACTTTTTTAATTACCTTTCGATTTGCAGCTTCTCCCTCGATCGAATAAAACTGCTGATTATCGGCAACATCTGTTTTTTCCGCCAACCCTGGTGTCGGTTTATCCTTTTTAGATATCGCTTGCGGGCTGGATTTATGATCCGGGCCGGGATATTGAGGCTCCGGGCGATTGTCCTGACCGTAATTGGCAGACGAAGAAAGGGGCTGGGGCTCGCGGGAGGGAGTAAGTTTATCCTGCTGTTTCGGCAGGATAAGGGATTCTTCCTCTTCCAGCATACGCCTTTTGGGTGCGTCAACAGAAGGCGTGGTTTGATGCGATGCCGGTTCTTCGGATACCGCTTCTTCAGCCCGGCTATTCAGATCGGTGAGGGTTTGGTCAAGATTTGGAATTTGAGTTTGACCCCGAGTCAGAAAAGTCATTTCAGCGAATTCCGTGCGCGTTGAATCGATGCCCACCTGCAGTGTCATGAAAATCAAAAACAGAAAAAGATGAAAAACAACTGAAAACAAGAGCGCCTGTTGCATTTCCGACAGTTTTTTTGTCCAATCCGGCATATTACATCCCTAGACTTGAGGTTCTGTAGCAATAATAAATTTTTCAGCCCCCGCCATCTTGGCAATGTCGACCACGCGTATCAAAACCTGTAAAGCAAGATTTTTATCCGCTCTTATGACCACGACTTTTTGTGGGTCTTCCTGTAATAACCTCTTTAGCAACGAGCCCAGCTCCGATACCGCCAATTGTTTTTGGTTTACGTAAACCTGGTTCTCACTGACAATGGTAACGAAAATCTGATTTGAATCATCGACCTGGCCCGATGCGGCTTTGGGTAATTTAACCTTGATCCCCGGTTGGATGACAAACGACGAGGTCAGGAGGAAAAAAATAAGCAGCAAAAGTACGATATCCGTTAAACCAATGGGTGAAAATGACACCATTCTTTTACGCATAGTCTCTATCTTCATAATCCTCGTCTCCTTGTAAAAGCATATCCAGCAGTTCGGTGGATCCTTCCTGCATTTCATGAACATACAGTTCGACTTTATTTTGAATCCAATTGTAAAAGATGGTTGCCGGGATTCCAACGGTCAATCCGGCCGCAGTCGTAATCAATGCTTCCCAAATACCGCCTGCCAGCACGCCGGCATCCACATTTCCCCCTCTGGCCTGAATTTCCATAAAGGCCCGAATCATTCCGGTGACGGTTCCCAAAAATCCCATTAGAGGAGCGATATTGGCAATGGTTCCCAGGATGCCGAGGTTGCGTTCGAGATGAAATACCTGTGATTGGGCTTTTGACTCGATAGCCTCTTTTATTTCTTCTCTTCCCTGAGCCCGTTTAATTAATCCTGCTTTGGTAATCGCTGCTATGGGCCCGGGGGTTTGTTTACATAGCATAATGGCTTCATTGATGCGTTTTCTCAGCAATAAATTTTTTACTTGTAATACAAAAGAGCCTGTATTGATTTTTATTTTTCGTAAAACCAGCAAGCGTTCAACAAGAATCACGATTGCAATAATCGAACTCAGGGCGATGGGGATCATCATAAATCCACCTTTAACAAGAATTGTTATCAAGCTCATCTGTTTTCTCCTCAGGACTTAGAGTTTTACCACGATACCGCCAAAGACCGAAATGCCGTTTTCCGGATAACCCTGCCATTGCTGATACGTTTGATCGAGCAGGTTGTCGGCCGACAGGGTAAGAGAAAATCGGTCAAAGGCTTTGGTAATCATTGCGTCAACAAGTATATATTCATCCAGTTCGGTTTTTTCTTTGAGCGCGGTTCTTCTTTTACCGACGAATTGGGTCGTTGTCGAAAAAAAGAAACCATAAGGCAGTTTAAATTCAGCGTATAGCGGGATTCTGTACCTGGGTCGGTAAGGCATGTGTTTTTCGACCGGCGAAACCGATATACTCTTTACATTATCGGAATAGTCGATATAGAAAAGATGCAGGTACGATCTGTTGCTGATATCTACAGAAATTCCTATTTTAATTTCAGTCAACTCTACATCGGTTATTATGTTGGGTACAATAAACCCGCTCTCTTTGTCTCGTTCCCGGTAAAAGGTGTGTAGCAGTTTTGTGCGTTCCAGAGCGGCATGAAATTTTACCGACGGGAACAGCTCAAAAATTGCCTCGGCCTGGATTGCATAGTCGATTTCCTCGGGTCGCAACGGGATATGAACCGAAGCAAAACGGTTTTGCATCCACCAGTCCGTAAAGCGTTTAACCCTATAGCCACTCTCGATTGAAGCGAGTAATCCTACTCTGTCGCTAAATGCAGCGTTGAATCGGGCATAGGGAGAAATCTGATCTGCCCGTGAAAAAGAATCCGATTCGACCTGATGAAACCGTATTCCCAATAGTGCGGAGTATCGTGATGAAAACGGAATCAGGGATTCAAAAGCCAGCCAACCTGTTGAATAGAGCGCATCGCTGGAATCCTGCCCTGTACGGTACTGGTTATGCATATATTCTGATTTTAGGCTCCAGTCGATGCCCTTCCACGGCACTGAAAAATCTCCGTAAAAGCGGTACCAATACTCTTCAGCTTTTTCCAATTCGGTTGAACTGGTATCGCTATGGAGCTTTGTGGCACCGATTTGGGCGTTTATCTCTCCGCGGCTATGTTTGAGCGTATGCAATTTAAGCCTTGTCGTCAGGTGACCCTTGTTGACAAAACGCGTCAAACCAGGCAACGGGGCTCCATAAACGCCGCTTTGATCATGATGAAAGTACCCGTTTACCTGTACTGAAGCGTGGTGCATTGGATGTAAACGAACGCCTGCGTCCAGACCGGCTTTGGTATAATCGCTGTTAACATACTGCCCCTTGCTTTTGTCGTACCATGCATTCAAACGGGTTTTTATATTTTTTGTTTTCAGGGCTCCGCCGGCATCGGTCAAAATCGTATTATAGCTGCCGGCGAGAAGCTGTGCCCAGCCTACGGGTTTATCCGGCAGGTTCTCACTCTTCAGAGGTGGTTTATCGGGTGCGCTAAACCAGGCCGTGGCTGGGGAAGATGTCTTTGCCGGTGTGAGGATGGCGGGAGCCCGGGGTGCAATATTTTTTTTGTTTCCCGCATATCGCGAGGATTTATCTTCGCCAAAGATAACCACATCGGGTAATTGCAGATTTGTTTCGGCTTTGAGTTTTTGATTCTGTTTATCTACCTGGCTCGTCGTATCGCTGGGCAATTCGATTTTTGTCGGCGGGGGTTCAACTTTTTGTGCCAGAGAAACTGCCGATATCAGGAGGATGAATATTGTTGTTTTTTTCATAAGATTTTTCAATGTCCGGTATTTTTTTTGTCTACCCTACAGATCAAAACTCCAGGCTCTCAAACAACTTTATTTTTTCGAGTTCAAGGTTGTCCGGCTGCCGGCACGGGTAGATCATAAAAGCCTGGTTATTTACCGATCAGAGCGTTCAAGCGTTGTTTTGATTGTTCCTGTAATTCCTTTTCCATTGGATAATCGTTCATAATAGATTGGTACAACCGTCGCGCATCCGCATATCTGCCCAATTTTTCATTACAGCCGGCAGCATGATAGATGCTTAGAGTAACCCATTTTTTTTCGCTCCCATACAGATATTTTGTTTTTAAATAGGAGACGATGGCCTCCTGGTAATTTTGTTGTCCTTCATAGGCTCTGCCCATCAAAAACTGGGCTTCTGCACCTGTTTCCGATCCCGCCTGTTTGAGTACATCTTCCAGATAATTCATTGCTCCGGGAAAGCGTTTGAGCTTGATATAGGTTCTGGCCAGGCCGATCAGTGCCTGATTTTTAATCGGAACGGCGGCCTCCTGTTCAAGTACCCGGTTCAAATAGGTTTGGGCTTTAATAAAATCCTCCCTGTTCAGATATATCATGCCGATCTCATAGAGGGCTTTGGCTCTATATGGATGATCTGGAAATTTGGACAGGATTTCATTGTAGGACGCTATCGCCTGATCGTATTGTTGATTGTTCTTGTAAAAATTGGCAATTTCCGTATAGGCATCAACTGTGCTTTGAGCTTCGGGGAATAGATCGTACTGCTTTTTCAGGGCATCGAGCATTTGGTCGTTTTTATCCAGATTTTTATAACACAGGGCAATTTGATAATAGGCATTCCGGGCAGCCCCGGATTTTGGGTATTCAGCGATGAGATGACGGTATTGTTCGATAGCTTTTTCATATTTTTGCGAATTGGCATAAAAGTCGGCTTTATTGGCCAGAATATCTGCAGCTCTGTCCTTGTCTTTTATGGTGCCGACCAATGTATCGATAACCCCGAGAGCTTGTTCCGATTTTCCCTGCTGTACCATTGTCCATTGTAAACCGGTTACCGCATCGTCGATGAGGTCATTGTCAGGATACTGGTCAATGATGGTGCGGTAATAGGTTTCGGCCTGGCCAAAGTCTCCGAGATTATAGTAGCAATCTGCAATCATATAGATGGCATCCACCCGTAATGGACTGTCGGGATGCGTGCCGGTGAGTGTTTTTAAATCTTCGATGGCTTTTTCGAATTCATCCAAGCGAAAAGCAGCCCGGCCGGCTGCGTAGAGCGCTGGTGCAGCAAAGTCTTCATTCGGAAAATTTTCACTCACTTTGTGGAAAAAGTCGCGTGCGAGATTTAATTTATCCAGGCGGAAACAGGATTGTCCGATTTGATAGTTTGCTTCCGCGAGCTGTTTTCGCGAGGCATCCCGCGTCAAAACATCCTGATAGGCGAATATGGCTTTTTGATACGATTTAAGGTTAAAAAGAGCATCACCCTTGCGCAACAGGGCGTCGATGGCCATTTCGGATTTTCCGGAGGAGGGATGCGAAAAAGCCTGTACGGCGGTTTTAAAATCGGAAATTTTTATCGATGCATAGCCCAGGCCATAGTAGGCTTCTTCTATACGATCATGATCCGGATTGTTCTCGATAAATGCAGCATAATGTTCAGCAGATTCGCTGTATTTCTCGAGCTTGTAGAGGGTTTCCCCTTTCCAGAAAAGCGCATCAGCAGCAATACTCTGGTTGGAAAAAGCACGAACAACGGCATTCAGGTTTTCCAACGCTTTAGAATATTCGCTTTTTTGAAACTGAATCCAACCGATTTTAAACAGGGCGTTGGCCTTTGAACCGGCTTTGTCGTATGTTTTAAATGAGTTTCGAAAGGCGGTTTCCGCCTCATTGAATTCATTCATCGCCAGATAACACTCTCCAACCATAACCGAGGCCGCCGCTGCAATATCGGCATCCGGATAATCATCTATTAATTTGGCATAATGGTCCAATGCATTATTATATTTACCTTCATCGAATAGTATGGAAGCATACTCATAAAGGCCGTTGGGTGCATCAGGAGAGTCTTTATAATCATGGAAAACGGTGTAAAAAGATTGTTGTGCCTTTCTGATATCGTCTGAAAGCTTGAAGTTTCTGCCCGCCTGAAAATAGGAAGACGCCACGATAGAGGGGGCATTGCTAAGACGGGTGGTTTGTAAAAAAGCCTCTGCAGCTTTTTGATGATCGTTCATGTTGTGATACGTCCATGCGAGACTGTATTGAGCGTCATCGGCAAATTTGTTATCCGGGATTCCGATAATGATTTTGTAGGCTTGAATGGCTTTATGGTAGTCTTTTGTTTTAAAAAACGATTCTCCGATAAAAAATTGCGCCTCATTTTTCAAATCGCTCTGTGGATGATTTTTCAGAGCAGAGGAGAGATATTTTATGGCATTTTCATATTCTTCCCGGGCAAAGGCGGTAAATCCTTTTCGATAGCCGGCCTGTTCCGCCAGTTCACTGTTGGGCTTTGTGTCTATCAGTTTGCTGTATGCTTCCAGGGCTTTGTCATACTCTTTCAGGTTTTCATAAATATATCCGGCTGAAAAGAGGGCATAATCCGCCATTTTGTTCTGAGGATCTTCCTGTACGACTTTGGCATAATAATAGAGCGCATCTTTGGGCTCTCCTGACTGGTAAAGCGCTTCTGCATACCAGTAATACGCCATAGGAAGCAGGTCGTTTTGCGGGTGGTCATCGATAAAGGATTCCAGGGTTTTGATGGCGTCATCAAAGCGGCGGGCATGGACGAGGGCTTCGCCGATACGATAGTTGGCCTGAGGCCGATAACCGATTGCCGGGTAGCGGGTTAACAGGGTTCGATAGGCCGAGATGGCTTGCAGATAATTGCCGGTATAGAAATGGCTTTCTGCGAGCAGGAATTGCGCTTCTTCGCCATATCTGCTTTGTTCATATTTTTGGATAAAGTCCTCCAGCTGTTCTGCAGCCAACTCATAAAGTTGATCCTTGAACATTCCTTTGGCGACGAAAAAATCCTGCTCTACAGCCGCGTCAACGGTCTGAGCTCCGGCATGGTATGAAAGCAGCATAACGCTTAGAATCAATGCCGTGATCGATTTGATATTTTTCTTCAACATACCTAGAATACTTTTATTTTAATCAATGGTTCCGTTAAATGTGTTTATTTCTCTTTATTTTATGGTATTTTATTAAAATTTTCAATAAAATTAAAGGATTAATTCAAAAATTTACAACAAACAGGATTATTTATTTTATTTTGTTAAAAAATTCATTATTTTTGATTGAAAATGATATTCCTGAATCTAGGCAGAAATAGGTTAAATCATGATAAGAATAGCACTGGCTTCAGACCACGCGGGTTTTGACTATAAAGAAAAGATAAAACTCTACTTACTGGAAAAGAAATTCGAGGTCTGTGATTTTGGTACGTATTCTCGGGATATGGTTGATTATCCTCAGATGATCAGACCCGCTGCTCTGGCGGTTTCTCACAAAGAGTGTGAGCGAGGCATTATTCTGGGAGGATCGGGTAACGGGGAAGCCATTGTCGCGAATCGTATTCCGGGCATACGTTGCGCGGTTTGTTGGAATGTAAAATCGGCCCGGTTGGCCAGGGAACACAATGATGCCAACATAATTTCCATCGGCCAACGTATGTTATCCCTGGAGCTTGTCCAGAAAATCATCGAGACCTGGTTGCAATCTGAATTTGCCGGCGGCCGTCACCTGCGACGGATTCAACAAATCGATGAAGAACCAGCATAGGCTCCTACCAAAGCAGGAGACCGGGCATCGGCTAAGTACAAAGTTTGTGATATGAACAAATCAACGAAAAATATTGCGCTGGCCGGTTTGATCGGGGCGCTCTATGCTGCCCTTACCATTGGCATGGCTCCGCTCAGTTATGGTCCCGTTCAAGTCAGAATTTCGGAAAGCCTCACGGTTCTCCCTTATCTTTTTCCGGGTACGATTTATGGATTGTATTTCGGCTGCATGGCCGCCAATATTGTAGGTGGCTATGGATTAATCGATGTTTTAGGCGGCAGTTTACTGACTCTGTTGGCAGCAATTCTGACTTTTTATTCGCGAAAGATTAAAAAACCCTGGCTTGCTCCATTGCCTCCGGTCGTGATTAATGCGTTTGGCGTATCTCTATATTTGCATATTCTTGCTGATATGCCTTATTGGATAACGGTTGCTTATATCGGCCTCGGGCAATTCCTCAGTTGTTATGGTCTGGGCCTTCCGCTTTTGTTTTTTCTTTTAAAACGCAAACGTCAAAAGGGCGAATCCAATTGGTTTTGAATCTCCCTGGCCAGATGGGTATTGCACACCCCTAAAACTGCAATCTCTTTTCTTCCCAGCACCTTGCCGAGTGCATCGGTCGTGAGGTCGAGTTTTCTATGGTTGACTGGAGAAAATTTTTTGATCAATTTTGTCTGTAACGTGGTTGAACTGTTGCGTGCAAAAAGCAATAGAGCAACGTTTTTCCTTGTTAATTGTTCTTCTGTGGCCTTTCTGCCGATACAAAGCGCACCGGCCTTTTTTGCGAGTCCCAAAAGTCCGGATAGTTTTTTCATCATATATTGCGGTTCCCGTTTATATTGTTCTCACACTTAAGTATAGCCGTTAAAAGTATAAAAAACAAGCGAAAAATAGTTGAGGGCATGGGACAACAATGTCTCAAATAGGATAAAATTTGAAAAATATTGAAATTTTCAAATTTTTTGTTGCTTTTTGGGGACATTTGTCGTATATTTTTGACAAGAGATTAATACAAACCTGATTTGAACCGGCAACCTACCTTTTGTGTTTTCGCATCCTTCAGGGATTTCACAGATAATGTTGGGGAATAGTTGATGCGAAAGACTTTTCTCAGTCCACGCGATCCCATGGATATTAGACAATTGTTCACTGGCAAGATTTTGCGTCGTATTTCTTCTTTAGTGATTTTGACCAACAAACATGGCGAAATTATCTGGGTGAACCATTATCGAACTCGTTTGGCAAAGAGTTTTGTCAATGTTATCCAGTCATCGATTTTCGATCACCCATTACTATATGAGAGCGGCATTGGTGGTCGAATCAAGCAACTTTATGATGAGAAATCGGCGTTTGGTGGAGGAAAATTTTCGTCTACGATCCATGGAGAGCGTGTTGAGGTTGAACTCATTCCACTTGTGAGGAACAAACGGGTTATTTCTGTTGCAACAATCATTGAGGAAGAAAAATCATCTCAGGCCCCGGTATCGATTCTTAAGGCCATAGAATCTTTTATCGATCTAATGCCTCAGATGGTTATTTTCGTCGATGATTCTTATAAAATTGTAATGGCCAACAAGGCTTTTGTGGATTATTTTAATATCTCTTATGCTCAACTATCGCTTTGTTCATTATTCAGTTTCGTTTTTCAGGAAGATCAGAGTCGACTAAAGCGGCAGATTGATTCCTGTTTTCATGATCAGAAGCCGCGTCGTTTTGCTGTAGAGATGGAACCTGGTGGTAATCTCTCTTTTTCGCTTTCCTGCGTTCGTTATGGAAGCGGGCAGGAATATGTTCTTTTACAGAGCACCAATTCGGGTCCGATATTCCACCAGTGTCAGGTGGACAAGGTTCGTTATCTCAGTCAATTCGCCGGTCGCATTGCGCATGATTTAAATAATGCTCTTGGTCCGGTAATCAATCAGCTGGTATTATTACGCAATGATCTGGGCTCGGGCAATGACATACATGAACTGCAGAATCATATAGATATTATTCAAAAACATTCAAAACGCATTTCCGAGATCATTGATGATATCGGTGATTTGAAAAATCACAAACGAGACGATGTTTCCAAAGTTAAGCTTGAAAATATCATTCATCAGGCAATTTTAATCGCCGATATACAAAGACCGCATAAATCGGCTCGCATTACGACCAATTACCCGCCTGATTTGCCCTTAATTGAATGTTGTGAAGCAAGGATAGAGAAGGCAATCTTTGAAATTATCATGAATGGTCTGGAAGCATGCGGTGAAACGGGCCAGATTCACATAAACGTAGATTACATCAATGAAGGCAAAGAAAAATTCAGTATTAGAATCAGCGATAACGGTAAAGGAATCCCACGCGAACGGCACGAGAAGATATTTGAACCCTTTTACACAACCAAAGATGAAAAATGGGCCGGTCTTGGATTGACTATTGCGATGGGAATCATAACAAGTCATAACGGCTTTTTAAGGGTTATGAGCGAAGTAAAGGACGGTACTGTTATCACTGTGGAATTACCTCGTCGCTATACAGAAATGCAGGGTTAAAATGATGGAAAAAACCGTGTTTATTCATCTGGATAGTTCATTTGTGGTTATTGATTATCATCCTGATGTAAAGGATAAAATCAAGCCTTTTCATAAAATCAAAAACAATATATTTTTTCCTCAGCTTCATAAAACATTATGGAAAATGATGGAGCGGGATGTCCATCGGGCATTGATGCAAGGCAAAACCAGCTTTCAAGAAAAGAAACTCCGAACCGAGTTAAAAAAAAGTGACTATTTCCTGATTACGATTGCTCCGATTGCCGACAATAAACTTATTGACGGTGTGGAGATCGTTTTTAAAAATATCCAGGCGCAAAAAGATCGGGAAGAAGAAAAAGATCTCAGGCAAAAGATGGCAACGGTTTCATCTTTGGCTTCCAAATTGGCTCATCAGCTCAATAATCCTCTGGCAGCGATACTAAATCAAATCGGTGCACTGCTTTTGGAGGATCTCAATTCGATGGAGCCTTTGCGATTGCGTGAGGAAATTCAGGCTCTGCAGGAACAGGTTTACTCTCTTTCCGTTCTGACCAATTCCTTCGAAGCCTTTACGCAGGAACAACCGCATACTTATCGCCTGGTGAATATTGGAAATATTATTGAAAAATCAGTTGAGCTTGTCAAGTTGCTGGAAACGAGTGGCAAGATAAATTATGCTTTAAGAATCGACAAGAATTTGCCCTATATACTGGGCAATGAAATTACGCTTGAACTCTCTTTGATAAATGTTTTACGGAATTCAATCGAAGCCTTGCCTGATGGCGGCAAAATTGCAGTTGATGCCTGTATTGATCATCATGGAGAAAATGTCGTTATTGAGATCAAGGATACAGGCGCAGGGTTTCAAATCGATAATCTCTATCGTCCCTTTGATCCTTTTTTTACCACTAAATCAGAGGGTCATGTCGGATTGGGCCTGACAGTAACCTATAATGTTATTTCAAATCACAATGGAAGAATAAAGCTGGATAAGGGCAAATATACAATAGTCACCTTAACACTACCGATACCTAAAAAGTGAGAGGATAGAAAAATGGGTAATTCGAAAAAATATTCGAACAAGATATTGGTTATCGATGATGATAAGCAAGTTCTGGAAACGATCATGAAATTATTAAAAAGCGCTAACTATAAATGCATCGGAGCGACATCCAGAGCTCAGGGGCTGGAAATGATCAAAAAGGAAGATCCTCTTGTCATATTAACGGATTTAAAAATGGAGACCGGTACAGCGGGAATCGATTTACTGGAAGCAGCCCGGGATATAGATCCCAATGCCGTGGTCATACTCTATACCGGATATGGCACGGTTCCCAATGCCGTTGAGGCCTTTAAAAAAGGGGCTTTTGATTTCATTCAAAAGGTCAAAGTACATCATGATATTTTGCTACCCATTGAGCGGGCAGTCAAGTTTGCACGTATTCAGCGCGAAAACACCTACCTCCGCAATACCCTGGATTTTTCCGGTGATAACGGATTCTACGGTGCTGTCGGCGCCAGCAGCAACATGAAGACTCTATTCGACAGAACCAAACGGGTTTCTCAAACTGATGCGACCATATTAATAACAGGTGAAACCGGAACCGGCAAGGAAGTTCTGGCCAGAGGAATACACTATTACAGTCCGAGAAAAAATAATTCGTTTGTGCCGGTTGCCGTTGGTACGCTTCCGGATCACCTTTTAGAAGCTGAGCTTTTCGGTCATGTCAGGGGGGCTTTTACAGGTGCCAATACGGACAAAGAGGGATTGGTTGAAGCGGCGGACAAGGGAACCATCTTTTTGGATGAAATCGGTGAGGTGAATTTTGACACACAGCATAAATTATTGCGTGTTTTGCAGGAAAAAACAGTGAGGCGGGTTGGTAGTGTAAAGGAACGGGTTATTGATGTACGCTTTGTCAGTGCCACCAATGAAGATCCTGAAGAACTGGTGAAAAAGAACAAAATGCGCGAAGATCTTTTTTACCGTTTGAATGTTATACAGCTCAACATTCCTCCCTTGCGCGAACGCAAGGAAGATATTCCCATTCTCGCTTATCATTTTTTAAAACTTTATAAAAGCACGGGCCTGGTTGAAGTTGAGGAAATCGATAATGATGTGATGATGATGTTTCATGAACACGACTGGCCCGGAAACGTGCGGGAGCTCCAGGCTCTGATACAGCAACTTATCGCTCTGGCAACAAAACCGGTCATAAAAGTAGAGGATCTACCGGAAAAATACAGACCCTCATCGAAAAAAGTTTTCGTCAATGCCGATACCGAGCTGGATTTCAAGGAAGCAAAATCGAGAATTATCGATGAATTTGAGAAAAACTATATCGAAAAGCTGCTCAAAAAATATAACGGTAATATAACCAAAGTCGCTGATGCCGCCGGTCTGAATCGCAAGACGATCTATCGGCTGATGGAGGCAAGGGATATCACCTTTGAGCGAAATCGAAATTCGGACGACTAGATGGGAAAATTACTGTCTGGATTGATAAAACCGCAGATGAATAGAGCTCTATTCATCTGCGGTTTTTTTTTTGTGTATTTTGCTAAACGATGAGTGGCTTTAGGGTCACAATTTTATCGGAGTTTTTGATTTTTGTCCTTTTTTGTCCACGCAAGCCAAATAAAAACAATGATTGAATTTTATCTTTTCATTATAAATAATGGCATAAAAGTTGTTAGCTTTAAAGCAAAGGGTCAGCAACCACTTAACAAACGAAAGGTGCAACTGCAGATGAAGCCATTTACCAAGGAAAAGCAGAAAACCATTCTCATCGCAACGTTTGATCAACGCACCCGGCAATTACTAACAGATCAGTTAAGCGACCACATGAACCGACTCTGTTTTGTAACAAGAGGGTCACATGTGCTCACGGAGATTCTGGAACAGGAAGTGGATATTCTACTCCTGGACGTGGATATGCAGGGTATCATCGATATTGAAATTTTGCCGATAATCCGCAAATTGCGTCCGCGTCTACCCGTTATCCTCATTACCCAGGATTTCACGGCCCAAATTCGCAAAGTGGCTGCGGAACAGGGTCTAACCTTTCAAACCAACAAACCTGGTTCAACTATCGAGATGAAAGCAATCGTATCAGCAACCGAGAAAATCATTGAGAAGAGGGAGATGCATCAACTGGCTGGTTAGAGGGACGGTTCTGATGATCTCCATTAACTGAACTGTGGGCCAGGAGCTCTACCGTCGTTGGCGGTAGAGCTTTTTTTTTATCATTCCCGCCTGTATACCACTCTACACATATGGGGCATGTATGTCCCCTTTTTTCGCCTGTTTAATGAATAAAATAATTACTAAAAAACTTATTTAATAAAAAATTTTAACCAGACCTTATCTATTAAAAAACAATGACTTAAGATATCGAGTTGTGGGCGAATTGTTATAATTTTGCTACACCTGTCACATAATGGCATAATCTATGCTTGAGGGAGGGTGTATGACCAAAATTAACGGCTATTCATTTTATCACTATGGAAGAGTTCGAATTTTCGTAACGAAGGAGGAAAATGTAAATGGTTTTTCAGAATATAAATTTTGGTTTACAAACAAGAGTGGCGCTGATCGTTTTGTTGATTTGTTTTTTTCAGCTTTATGCCGGTTCATTACAGATTTCTTGGTATGAAAATACAGAACAGGATCTTGCGGGCTATCGGATTTATTACGGATTGTCTTCGCAGGCCTATACAGATACCATTGATGTCGGAAACGTCACCCATTATACGGTCGGCGGGTTGGTCGATGGTGAAACGTATTACGTTGCCGTTACTGCCTATGATTTTTCCGGAAATGAAAGCGAATTTTCCGATCAAGTCTTTGCCACTGTCGGAACCCATAATATCGCTGCCGCCTATACT
>CAZMUU010000017.1:8069-23193 GCA_964569215.1 uncultured Cytophagia bacterium | reverse complement strand
GGATTATACACCGCCATTCGAGAATATCGGCAGGGGTATTTATCGTATTGAAGCGCAGTACCGCGAAGGGCGTAACCGCGCCACCTATCCTGCAATTTATGAAATCCATCATCGCGATGGTATTGCGAATGTGGAAAAGGTACAGTATATCCCCGAGATCGGCGGTGGTGCGTGGTTCACGCTGGGTGAATTTGAAATGGACGGCGATGACTATGTTCGCGTCATCGATACCGGCGTTCGCTCCATCTCTTTTGGTGAAATGAAATTTACCAAAATCGCTGAACAAGTTATCGAACCCTTTTCCTTTTCCGTGACCGCAGACATTCGGGACTATGCGGGTTCTGACTATCACACCGCCGAGTATTTTAAGGGTGCTTGTGATCAGATTGCCGCAAAAGGCCCGGGAGATTTTATGCTCTGTATGGGTGACATGGATCCCGTTTTGAATATACACTGGACGGTTGAGACCGTTTTGGGCAGCGAGTATACGTTTTATCCGGTTGTCGGAAATCATGATATTGAACGCGACAGCGATCTGCTGTGGTTGCGTAATCACAATGCCAATGGCAATACATTGCCCAACATTGTGAATCCCGGCCCGCCGGGTTGTGTAGAGACGACCTATTCTTTTGATTATCAGAACGTGCACTTTGTTGTACTCAATCAATACTTTGACGGTACAAGCGACAGGGGAACCAATGGCGACGTTGTTGATGCGTTGTATCAGTGGCTCGAAAACGATCTCGACAGCACCACCCGGCAGCACATTATCGTTTGCGGTCATGAACCCGCTTATCCGCAACCCGATCAGGATAATGGCCGGGGCAGGCACTTGAATGACAGTTTAAACGAACACGAAGAAAACCGCGACCGTTTTTGGGATCTGTTGTCGGAATACAGAGTGGCGGCCTATTTTTGTGGTCATACTCATAATTTCAGTGCAATTAAAATCGATAACGTCTGGCAGCTGGATGCCGGCCATGCCCGCGGCCGGGGGGATACCGGCGCACCCAGCACTTTTTTCCTGGTTCATGTAAACGGTGACTCGATTCGGCTAAATGTGTATCGCGACACTCATGATGGAGATTATGATTATGATGATTTGACATACGAGAAATATATTCAATATGCCCCGGCATATGGCATCACCGATATTTCCTTGCCCGGATATTATGTGGACAAGCTGCGCGTCGATGATGAAGTCTATTTTGATCGCAATTATATAATCGTCAACGCGTCACCGGAGTTGTTGCAAATTCTGCGCATCGTTACTGCAAATGATCATAAAACGGAAACCGGCGACGATTTTCTTCGTTTTACTATTCAGGATGAGGCTGATGTCTATGTCGGTTATGATAGCCGCATTACCACGCTTCCCTCCTGGTTGTCTTCCTGGACAGACAGCGGCTTGACGATAAACACCACTGACGCCGATTACCGCTGCTATCGGAAGCATTATCCGGCAGGAGAGGTTATTCTGGGAGCAAATGAAGGCGGCGGTTCGGAAAGCATGTATATGGTAATGGTCAAGTTTAAGGATGAAATGCCGCCATCCGCACCTACCGGTGTAGAGATCAATGTCGTTCAGTAGCGTCTGTTCGAAAGCAACTGTGGTAGCGGAAAGAAAATAGTTCTATCAGAGAAGAGCAATAAAATTTATGACTGTTGAAAACACAACACCGTATCATCCACTTGCCGATCGCATCCGTCCGCAGACACTGAATGATTTTGTCGGACAGGAACACATATTGGGGCCGGGCAAAATTCTTCGTCGTGCCATTGAACAGGACAAGCTGGTATCGATGCTCCTCTGGGGACCACCGGGCGCGGGCAAGACGACCCTGGCCCGTATCATCGCCCGGGAAACCAGGTCCGAGTTTTATACCATCAGCGCGGTGACGTCCGGTGTTGCCGATATCCGAAAAATTCTGGCAGTCGCTAAAGAAAACCGGGAAAAGCTTCAAAAACGCACGATTCTGTTTATCGATGAAATTCACCGCTTTAACAAATCACAACAGGATGCGCTTTTGCACAGCGTCGAAGACGGAACTGTTTTGCTGATCGGGGCGACAACTGAGAATCCGAGTTTTGAAGTGATATCTGCCTTGCTTTCAAGATGTCGGATTTATAAATTATATCCCCTCGAAAGGGATCATCTTTTAAGCATTGTCCGGCGGGCCTTAAAAGAAGATTCTGTTTTACAACCGCAATCCGTTCAGTTAAAGCCTGAAGCTGAAAAGATTTTAGTCGATCTCTCCGGCGGGGATGCGCGAAATGCACTCAATGCCCTGGAGCTTGCGGTTCAGTTGGAGGCCCGGCAGGGAAAACGACAAATTGCTATTTCCCGCGAGCAAATCGAACAGGCGATGCAAAAGCGGACGCTCTTGTATGACAAAAAAGGCGAATATCACTATGACGTTATCTCAGCGTTCATCAAAAGCGTCCGCGGTTCTGATCCGGACGCAGCTATTTATTGGCTTGCCAGAATGTTACAGGGCGGTGAAGATCCGCTTTTTATTGCCCGGCGGCTGGTTATACTGGCCTCGGAAGATATTGGTAATGCCGATCCTCACGCTCTCATGTTTGCCACATCCGCTTTTCAGGCTGTGGAACGAATCGGCATGCCGGAAGCAAGAATTGTTCTGGCTCAGACAACGACCTACCTGGCTTGTGCCCCTAAAAGCAATGCGTCCTATCTTGCAATCGACTGCGCTCTTGCTGATGTCGAAAAGGATCAGGCCGGCGACGTTCCCCTGCATTTGCGAAATGCCCCCACAAAAATGATGAAAGAATTCGGCTATGCCGGTGGCTACAAATATCCGCATGATTATAAGGGATTTGTAGAACAAAAATACTTTCCTGAAAGCGTTTCTTCGCGAGTTTATTACCGTCCCACAGACAATGGTATCGAAAAGAAAATTAAAGACAGACTCGGAACGTTTTGGCCCAAAAGAAAGCGATAATATTTGTTGATGGTGCAATAGAATGAAATATACCGGTGTTTTCATAAAATCGCTTTTCATTTTGAGCTGTTTTTTGCATGTTGTTGGATTATTTGCGCTTCCAACCCAAACCGATACCCTTGCCGAAAACCAGTCCGGCCAATCCGATTTGGATGCACCTGTCCCTTATCAGGCGCAAGCGATCACAAATTATGTTCAGGCGCGAAAAACCGTATACATCGGTAAAGCGGTGGTGCATTACAAAAACATTACTTTGGAGGCAGGGAAAATTACCATAGAATGGGACAAGTCGCTGATAACAGCAGAAGGAATACCGGATTCCATCTGGGTTTATAACCAGGATCACACGGATTCAATTCGGGTACAAGAGATCAGAGAAAAGCCGGTTCTTGTAGACGGCGGTACCCGTATGACCGGTGATCTTATGCAGTACAATTACAAAACCGAAAAAGGCAGGGTTGTGCGCGGCCGCACCGAAGTTGAAGGCGGATATTATATCGGTGATCAGATTAAACGTGTCAGAGGAGAGATTTTTCACATCACCGATTCAGAATACACAACCTGTGATCTGGATACAAACACGCATTACCACTTTTCTACAAATCGAATGAAGCTTATGGTCAACGACAAGGTTATCGCCAAACCCGTGGTGATGTATATTGGTCATATCCCGGTCGCTTTTTTACCCTATGCGGTATTTCCCACCAAACGGGGCCGTCATTCCGGCATTCTTATACCGCGTTACGGAGAGAGTTCACGGGAGGGGAGATATCTTCGCGGATTGGGTTATTATTGGGCTCCCAATGATTATTTCGACGCGAAAGCGGAGGTTGATTTTTTTGAAAAATCGGGATGGTTGTTTCATGGAGATATCAATTATGCAATCCGCTACAAATTATCCGGTAGCATATCGGGATCCATAACCCGTAAAAATTTCGAATCCTATTATGCACCGGATTACGAGGAGAGAAGATGGGATTTACGCATCAACCACAGACAGGAAATTGATCAGACATCGCGATTTACCGCCAGCGGGTATTTTGTCAGTGATAACAGTTTTTACAAGGATCTATCAACCAATCTTTCCATGCGTTTAACCCAAGAGCTGCGTTCGAATGCCACCTATAGCAAACGCTGGCCGAAAAAAAAGCTGAGCCTGAGCCTCAATGCTTCCCGGGTACAAAATCTACAAACAGAAGACATTCGGGAAACGCTTCCTCAACTCAGTTTTCGAATGGCTCAACGGCAGCTTTTTGCGGCAAAATCGTCCGGCGGAAGGCAGAGAAGGAGCTCCCGGGATGAGAAATGGTATCGTTCCATCTATTTTTCATATAATTCCAATCTGCAACGTACACGTCGGGAATATTGGCAGCGAACCAGTGCGGACACAAGCCGCCGGCGCGAAGATGATTTTCGCGTTTCACATAATACTGCCTTGTCCTTTATCTCACCCACAAAATTATTCGGCTGGTTGTCCCATAACCACTCTGTCAACATAGATGAAGATTGGTTTGCGGAAACCACGGAATATGACCGGGACCAGGAGAGCGGTACTATTGAATCGCGCCGGATCAAAGGTTTTGCGGCTCGTCATCTGTTCAGTTACAATGCTGCCGCCAACACCAAATTATATGGATTATTTACACCTCCCATTCCGGGCGTAGAGGCTGTTCGCCATGTTTTAACGCCGTCCATCTCTTTCCGTTATCAACCGGATTTTTCCGATCCGGTCTGGGGATACTATCGTACCTTTGACGAGGGTGAGACAAAAAAGGATCGCTTTGGCGGAACCCCGTCAGGCGGCCAAAAGTCAGTCAATTTTAGCGTCAGAAATCTATTTCAGATGAAACTTGGGCAGGGAGAAAAGATTAAAAAAGTCGATCTTTTTACCATGGATTTTTCAAGCGGATATAATTTTGAAGCGGATCAATACAACCTTTCTGATTTACGCACAAGCATTCGCGCCAATCCGGCCCGCAATTTTAGTTTGAGCGCCAGCTCTTCGCACTCTTTTTATCGATGGGATGATGAACTGTCCAGGCAGGTGGATGAATATATTTTTAAACAGGGTAACTGGATAACCGGAAAATGGATGCGACTGACAAATCTGCGGTTAAATTTTTCCCTGCGCTTGCAGGGAAAAGAATCGAAACGAACGAAACGCCCGGAGACGGCCATTGAAACAGGCGATCCGTTTGAAGAGGATATGGAGCGTGAGGATGCCGGGGTTCTGGAGGAGAGTGCATATCAAAGCCGGGACCGGTTTGAGGGATCGGAAACCCTGCGCCATCTCAGCATACCCTGGAAGATGAATCTGAATTTTAATTTTAATCTCAATCGATCCAACCCGGACCGGCCGGTAAAACGATATTATCTGGACATCAGCGGTGCAGAAGTGCAGCTTACCCCTAACTGGCGTATCAGCTATAGCGCTCATTATGATCTGGAAAAAATGGTGGTTTCACATCACCGTTTTTCATTTTATCGTGATCTTCATTGTTGGGAAGCTCAAGTCGATTGGGTGCCTGTTGGTCCGAATCGGCGCGTTTATTTTAGAATAAATATCAAGGCTCCGGCTCTTCGCGATATAAAATACGAGCGCGGCCGGGGGGCGGGAAATATACTCGGTTATTATTAAGGCGTTGATTGGGAAAAACAATTAAACCGGTTTTTACTTTCACGCCCTCGTTTCTCACTAAACAACGGTTCCATTCGGAATCATACTGTTTTTATTGACGATAATAATTCCACTTTTGATGCTTACCCCTTTTATGATCTCATCGCTGTTTCGAATTTTGTTTTTATTGATCAGCAATACATTTTTCCCGATTCGAACATTCTTATCGACAATGGCTTTAACGATATGACAATTTTCGCCAATACCGAGAGTCGGTTTGGCCGCTTTTGAATCATCTTCGAGCTCTTCAGGGCTTTGATAATAATCAGCCCCGAGTATCAAAGATTTTTCTATTTTGCAGCCTTTATGCATCTGGGTTCTGATGCCGATAATACTGTTGTGGATTTCAGCATTGTCAATAATACAACCTTCACAAATCAGGGATTTTGATATGATGGAACGATTGCATTTGGTTGGCGGTAAAAAGCGCTGTCGGGTATAAATAGGCGCCCGTGAATCGTAAAAATTGAAAACCGGGTGGGGGAATTTTACCAGATTCATATTGGCCTGATAGAATGATTTAATCGTTCCAATGTCCTCCCAATAGCCTTTATGTAAACAGGCTTTAACGCGACAAGTTTCCAGGGCCTGAGGAATAATCTCTTTACCAAAATCCGTACAGTTGGAAAATTTTGTCAGCAAGTCGATCAGAGTCTGGCGGTTAAAAACATAAATTCCCATCGAGGCGATATAAGGGAGTCTTTTTGCTTTTAATGTTTCCAGTCCCAGGACGGACGTATCCACGCGCATCGCGTGGAGGGCTTTACCTTTTGGTTTTTCGCGATAGTCGGTGATCCATCCATCCTTGTTGATTTTCAGAAGGCCAAAATCGCCTGCACGGCTTGAAGCGACCGGTACCACTGAAATACTCATATCCGCATCGCTGTCCTGATGTTCGCGAATGAACTCCTGATAATTCATGCGATAGAGATGATCGCCGGATAAAATCAGGAATTGCTCGACCTTGAAATTGGAAAACGCTTCCAGGTATTGCCGTACGGCGTCCGCCGTTCCCTGGAACCAGGTGGAATCTTTGGGCGTTTGCTGGGCTGCCAGTATCTCCACAAACCCATCGGTGAACGGCGAGAATTGATAGGTATGAGAGATATGCCGATTCAAAGAGGCGGAATTAAACTGGGTGAGTACATATATTTTGTGGATGCCGGAATTTATGCAGTTGCTCACCGGTATGTCGATAAGCCTGTATTTGCCGGCGAGGGGAACGGCCGGTTTTGCCCGCAAGTGCGTTAACGGTTCCAGCCTTGTTCCTCTTCCCCCTCCCAGAATAATCGCCAGGATGTTTTTCATACCCAATTCCAAATATTCAACGGTTTAGTACCTGTTCATAATATTTTTCGTATTGGGGAACGATCTTTTCATAGTGAAAGTCGCTGATTGCTTTTTGACGAGCCTCTTGTTGAAATGACTCGTAGAGACTGTCATTGGAGAGTAAATCCAACGCTCCCGAAGCCATGCCGTCGATATCTCCCACCGGATAGAGCAATCCGTTTACATTGTGATCGACAACCTCGGGCAAGCCGCCGATACGGGTACCGATCACAGGCGTTTTGGAACTCAGAGCCTCCAGGGCTGCCAGCCCGAATGATTCCTCGCTGCTTGGAAGTAAAAAGAGATCCGCGCAGGCCAGCAGGTTTTCGATATAATCCTGAGTGCCGAGATAGATCACCTTCTCCTGCATATGGTATTCCCTGGCCAAATCATGGGATGATTTATGATCAGGACCTTCACCGATCAGTATAAGCCTGGCGTCGATATGTTCATTTATCTTGGCCAGGATTTTTATCGTATCGGCAACCCGTTTTACCGGACGGAAATTGGAGGCATGCATTAAAAGTTTTTCACCCTTTGGCGCAAATTCTTTGCGGTTACAACGCGACGCAACACCATTAAAGCGATCTGGATCGATAAAGTTATGAATTGTTTCTATCGGGTTTTTAACTTTAAATTCTTCCCGGGTTCTTTCCGAGAGGTATTTTGAAACCGCTGTAACCCCGTCCGATTGCTCAATTCCGAATTGTACGACCTTGAAGAATGACGGATCTTTTCCCACAAGGGTAATATCTGTTCCGTGCAGGGTGGTGATGATCTTTAATTTTTTTTCTTTGAACATTTTTTTAGCCAGATAGGCACTGATCGCGTGCGGAATCGCATAGTGGGCATGTACGATATCAATGTCGTTCTCTTCCGCCACTTCAATAATTTTAGTGGCCAGGCTCAGATCGTATGGCGGAAATTTAAATAAAGGATAAGCAGAGACATCTACTTCATGGTAATAGATATTGGACTGGTAATTGGTTAGACGAAACGGGGAACTGTAACTGATAAAATGAACGCTGTGTCCTTTACGCGCAAGGTTTAGGCCCAGTTCTGTGGCTACGACTCCACTGCCGCCGTGAGTGGGGTAACATACAATCGCAATATTCATTGGTGTATCCATAGTTGTTCTTTATTCAATATAAAATTTCCCGACTTAAAATCCAAGTCTATTTCGAGGTGGTTTAAAAGGGTTGCATAAGCTTTTCCTTTTACTTATCTTTATTGTTTCCTGTTGATTTTGAGCACATAAAGTACTATTTTGCTTTATGAACTTATTTGGGCCACATAGATTTCTTTTTGTTTGTCTGCTGGGGTTTACCTTTTTCACAGCTGTTTTGTTCTCACAGCACCGGAGAGAACTCGAGTCAATTCGCTCCGAAATAAGAAAATATGAAAAGGATTTAAAACAAAAAGAGTTTGCGGAAGAAAGAACACTGGATTTGATTCACAAGCTGGATAGAGAAGTCGGGATCACCCGGCAAAAGCTGAGGAGTTTAAATCGGGAAATTTCCCGCAAGGAACAGCAGGTTCGCAGTTACGAGCAACAAATCGAAGATTTACAAAATAATATTGTCAAATTGAGAGATTTGATTAAGGACAGGTTGGTTTATTATTTCAAGTACGGAAAATCCCGGCGAATCGAGCTTTTAATGAAGACTCGGTCATTTTCTCAGTTAAAGGTATGGATGCATTACCAGAAAGTGATCGCGAAAAACGACAAAAGAAATCTTGAATCTTTGCGATATAAAAAGGCGCAACTCGAGAGGACTCTGGAACTGGTAAAAATCGAGGTTAAGGAAAAGCAGCAAAAGATCGCGACAAGAAGCTCGGAAAGAGAAAATTTGCAGCAGAGTTTGCATAAACGCGAACGGTATTTGGCCCGGTTACAGGACAGCAAGGAGATCATCGCTCAAAAGCTGGAACAGGTCAAAGAAGCAGAGCGTCAGATTTCTCGCATGATTACCAGGGCCGAAGAAGAGAGAATACTCGAGGAGGCCAGGGCCTCCGGACAGCGACAAATATCCGGGTCGTATAAATCGGGTGATTCTATCGAAAAATACCGCGGCAAAATGATCTGGCCGGCCAAGGGAAATGTTATCGGGCATTTCGGCAAACACAGGCATCCGCGTTTTAAGACCATTACGGAAAACCTCGGTATTGAAATAAAAACCCTGCAGGGCGCACCGATACTGGCAGTTGCAGCAGGATATGTAAAAACAATAACCTATCAGCGCGGCAGAGGCAATATTGTCATTCTCTCCCATGCGGACGGTTATTATTCTGTCTATGCAAACCTGGGCGAGATTTATGTCAATGTAAATGATGAGGTCGACATGGCCCAGGAGATTGGCACGGTCGGCCAATCCGTTTTATACAACGAACCTGTTTTACACTTTCAGCTTTGGAAAAACACAAACAACCTCGATCCTGAAGACTGGATGCAATAAGGATTCGACAGGATCTGTTTAATAATTTTGTGTCGTGTCTGAATCCGGAAGAGATTGAATGCTATTTTTTAGGGATCATTTTATCGATCATAACCCTTTAACGGATATTCCAAAACACAGTTTGCTTGTATGGTCACAAACAAGTTAGATGCAGTCATAGGACAACAGAGACCGCGTTATATTTTACAGCAGGCACTGGAGAATGAGCGGGTCCCGCATGCTTATCTTTTTTACGGACCGATGGGAGTAGGGAAAGAAGCTTTGGCGCTGGAATTTACCAAAGCGCTTTTCTGTCAGAGCCAGGAGGAACGTCCATGTCAAACCTGCTCCTCTTGCCGGCAAGTCAGCACGCTTTCCAATCCTGATTTGATCTACCTCTTTCCTTCTCCCAAGGAGCTCAAAGTCGAGGAAGAAAGGGCAGTCCTGCAAAGCATTGCTGAAAATCCCTACGCGCGCGAAAAACCGTGGAGCAATCCAACTCTGGGTATTGATAGAATCCGTTTACTGCGAAAGGCTTGTACCATAAAATCGATCGGCAAGTATCGCATGATTATTATTGCTGAAGCGGAAAAAATGACAGCAGCGGCTTCTAATGCTCTTCTGAAAATTCTGGAAGAACCGCCGGAGAACACTTTTATTATTTTGACCACGGATAAGCTCAACATGCTTTTGTCCACCATTATTTCGCGATGTCAGATTATTCAGTTTGGTCTTATTGCAGATGCGGAGATTGAAAAGCGCCTGATCGAGAAATACCGGATTGATGCGGAGCGGGCCAGGCTTTTATCTCGCCTTAGCCAGGGCAGTTACTCACGGGCTCTTGAATGGCTGGACGATGAATTTGAAGAAAAGCGGCAGGTCGCCATAACGCTTTTGCGTACATTTGTCAAGGATTTTCAAACCCGGATCGATATGGCGGAAGAGATTACGAAAAAGTATGATAAACAGGCGATTAAGGAGATCTTTTCGTTGATTTTGATATGGTTTAGAGATGCTTTTTTGCTTTATCAGGGAGATGTACAAAGTCAGCAACTCATCAATGTCGACAGGAAAGATGTCTTGCATCGATTTGTGCATGCATTTGAGACCATTGATTTTGACCGGGCGTTTACAAGTATAGAGCATTATACGCAGTTGATAGACCGGAATGTTCATCAGACCTTATTGCTTGTCTGTTTCCTGATCAAACTGGAGACGGTTTTGGAGATGAAGCGATAACACTATTGCAGCCGTTATCACCCACCAGCCAGAGAAGCCCGGGGGGCGGCTAAATCTGTATTTGATGTGTCCGGTGCAGAATTTGAAGATAATATCAGTAAAGGATAATATATGTTAATAGAAGTTGTTTTTAAAGGGGAGCGAAAAAATATATATGAAAATCCGCTCCAGTTTCCGTTTAAAATCGGAGATTATGCTATTGTTGAAGCTGAAAAGGGAGAGGATCTTGGGGTCGTCAACCAGCTCGGCGCGGTGTTGGAGCGCAAGGTAAACAAAAAAGAACCGCTCCGCAAAATCCTGCGCAAAGCCACATCGAACGACCTGGAGCGCTATACCGACAATAAAAAAAAGGAGCTCAATGCCTTTAATGTTTGCTTGCGCAAAGTCGACGAGCATAATTTGAACATGAAACTCGTCGATGCTGAATATCAATTTGACGGCAACAAGATCACCTTTTATTTTACCGCAGAGAAACGGGTTGATTTTCGCGAGCTGGTTAAGGACCTTGCCGGTATTTACAAAGTTCGTATAGAGCTACGTCAAATTGGTGTGCGCGATGAAGCCAAACGAATCGGAGGATACGGGCATTGTGGACGAAAATTGTGTTGTACGACGTTTTTAAAAGAATTTGAACCGATCACCACGCTATGCGCCAAGGAACAGGATTTACCTTTGAATCCGCAAAAATTATCGGGTTTATGCGGGCGATTATTGTGCTGTTTGTTGTATGAGCGGGATTTCTACAGGAACCAAAAGCAGCATTTGCCCGAACCCGAATCGTGGTATCAAACGCCAAAGGGCGCGGCAAAGGTCTCCTGCATCAATGTATTTGAAGAAACCGTTACCGTCAGATATTCCGATAACAGCGAACAGGTTTTTCCAAAGGATCAATTCGTACAATTTAAAAAAACCCGGCTTCCAAAAGAACAGAGAGATCAAAAAAGTAGTGACGATTAAAGCAGAATGGACAATTACTATGAAAAACTATAAACGGATCCTTGTCACCAGCGCCCTGCCTTATGCCAATGGTCCTATACATCTCGGGCACCTGGCCGGCGCTTATCTTCCTGCAGATGTATATGTACGCTATCAGCGCCTGCAACATCGGGATGTTGTTTATATTTGCGGCTCGGATGAACACGGTGTGCCGATTACCATTGCGGCTGAAAAACAGGGTATAGACCCCAGGGAGATCGTAGACCGCTTTCACAGTCAAAATATCGCTGCTTTTGAAGCGTTTGGTATGTCATTCGATTATTTCGGCAGAACCAGTTCGGACATTCACCATCAGACATCGCAAACCTTTTTTAAAACACTATACGATAAAGGGATTTTAAAACAGAAAAAAGAAAAACAGCTTTATGATCCCAAAGCAAAAATGTTTTTGCCGGATCGATATGTAAAAGGCACCTGTCCGGCATGTTCATATCCGGAGGCATACGGAGACCAGTGTGAAAAGTGCGGCGCCTCTCTTTCGGCTGCCGAATTAATCGATCCGCGCAGTACCATTAGCGGGGAAAAACCGGTCAAAAAAGAGACATTACACTGGTTTTTACCCCTTGGCGAATTTCAGGATCGCTTACAGACCTGGTTGTCAGGCAAAAAGAACTGGAAATCCAATGTAAGAGGACAGGTACAGAGTTGGTTGAACGATGGATTGTCCGACCGGGCTGTGACGCGTGATTTGTCGTGGGGGGTACCGGTACCCCTGGAGGAAGCCGGAGGAAAAGTATTATATGTTTGGTTTGATGCTCCCATCGGTTATATATCCGCCACCAAAGAGTGGGCTTTGGAAAAAAACAAGCCGGATCTTTGGCAACGCTATTGGCAGGACGAGGAAACAAAACTGATACACTTTATCGGCAAGGATAATATTGTCTTTCATTGTATTATGTTTCCGGCCATGTTGATGGCTCACGGGGATTATATTTTACCGGACAACGTACCGGCAAACGAGTTTTTAAATTTGGAAGGCAACAAATTAAGCACCAGCCGAAACTATGCGGTATGGCTTGAAGATTATCTGAAAAAATTTCCCGCTGATCCGTTGCGTTATTTTCTCGCCATCAACGCTCCCGAAACCAAGGACACGGATTTTACCTGGAAAGAATTCCAATTGCGCAATAATGGCGAGCTGGCGGATATCCTGGGGAACTTTATCAACCGGACATTGAGCTTTGCTCATCAACGGTTTGATGGACAGGTACCAAACGTTTACGACCTCGATGATCTTGACCGGGCAATGTTATCTCTTTTGAAGAAAGCGCCCAAAACCATAGGTGATTTTCTTGAACAATTTGAATTGCGCAAGGCGGCATCCGCACTTATCGATGTGGCCCGCGATGCCAATAAATATTTTAACGATCAGGCGCCCTGGAAAAGCAGAAACGAAAATCCGGAAAAATGCGCAACCACAATACATATCTGTCTGCAAATCGCCCATCAGCTTGCTTTGCTCATGGAGCCCTTTATGCCTTTTTCGGCTCTTAAATTATGGAAAATACTCAACAAGGAAGGTGCGCTCCGCGCGCAACACTGGGATCAACTCAAGCCTCTAAACCCGGGGCATAACCTGGCAGCACCCGAGATTCTGTTCAATAAAATCGAAGATGAAGATATTAAACCGGAAATCGAGCGTTTAAAGCGCGCAGCGCCATCAGAAACCGATGAGGAAGAACTGTTGAATATTGCTCCCGAGATCGAGTTTGATGATTTTGGCAAAATTGACTTGAGAGTGGCCATGGTCAAAAAGGCGGAAAAAATGCCAAAGGCGGACAAGCTTTTAAAGCTTTTGATAGAACTCGGAAGTGAAGAGAGACAAATCATTGCGGGTGTGGCGCAGCATTACAAACCCGAACAGCTGATCGGCAAGCGCATCATCATTGTGGCTAATTTAAAAGCGGCAAAAATCCGCGGTGAAAAATCCGAAGGCATGTTGCTGGCGGCAGAGGATTCCGATGGCTGCATGGCTATGCTTGTACCCGATAAAAAAATAAAAACCGGAGCAAAAATAAGATAATGACCCGGGTTATCGACACACATACGCATCTATATTTTGATCAGTTTCATTCGGATCTTGACGATGTTATTGAACGCGCCAGAGAATCCGGCGTTATCGCAATGATCAATGTGGCAACGGATATTGAAAGCAGCAAAAATGTCGTTGATCTCGCTAAAGCGCATGATGATATTTATGCATCCGTTGGCGTACATCCGCATGATGTTGTCGACGTTGAAGAGGAAGCGTTATCCGGTTTATACGATCTTCTTTCACATCCGAAAGTGGTCGCAATCGGTGAGGTCGGGCTGGATTTTTATCATGATTTGTCTCCCCGGGAGTTGCAAAAGCGTTTTTTTCAGCGTTTTCTGGACTGGTTTTTTGAAACCGGGTTGCCCCTGATCATACACACGCGCGATGCGAATGAAGCGATTATTCCTTTATTGCAGGAACGCAGCAAAGCCGGGTGGAAAGGCGTCTTTCACTGTTTTTCGGGTGACGACAAGATGGCCAGAGAGGTTTTGGATATGGGATTTCATATTTCATTTACCGGCAATATTACATTTAAAAATTTTCGTAACGTTGAGGTGGTTCGCTCCATCCCTCTCGAAAGGCTGATGGTTGAAACGGATGCCCCTTTAATGGCGCCGGTGCCGCACCGTGGCAAGCGCAACGAACCAGCTTTTGTGCAGCTGGTGGCACAAAAGCTGGCGGAAATTCACCGGCTTTCCGTAGAAACGGTCTGTGATCAGACGACTCAAAACGCCATAGAGCTTTTCGGGTTTGGGAATCGACGCCGTTGATGATTATTAAAGCAAAACAAAGCCTGGGCCAAAATTTTCTGGTTGACAAGAATACGGCTGCCCGTATTGTAGAATCCTATAATCTTTCATCTGCGGATGCGGTCATAGAAATCGGACCGGGATATGGTGTTCTGACTGATTATATTGCGACTCAAGTCAAAACGCTCTATGCTGTGGAAATCGACCGGCGTTTCTACGAGTTGTTAAATGAAAAATTCGAAAACCGGCGCAATGTTGTTCTCTTTCATGAGGATATTCTAAAATTCGATTTGGATAAAACAGAAGAATCATCGCTTCGCATTGTCGGTAATATACCTTATCATATTACGAGCCAGATTTTTTTTCATATGCTGGAGTATCGCCATCGAATTGCAGATATGATTTTGCTCATGCAACGCGAGGTTGCAGACCGTATACTTGCACGTCCCCATTCAAAGGCGTATGGTATTTTTTCGGTCATCAGCCAGGCGTATGCGGAAGTGGAAAATCTTTTGCGCGTTCCGCGAACGGTCTTTTCACCGCGTCCGAATGTGGATTCCGCCCTGGTTAGATGGCGATTTGTTGAAGAGAGAGCAAGCAAAATCAAAAGTCATGTTTTTTTTCGAAAACTTGTGAGAACCGCATTTCAACAACGGCGCAAAATGTTGCGCAATTCACTGCAGCCATGGATAGATCATACG
>CAZMUU010000017.1:0-8059 GCA_964569215.1 uncultured Cytophagia bacterium | reverse complement strand
CATCAATATGCCACCCGGCGACCTGAATCGATGACGGTTTCAGAGTGGATTGAGTTTAGCAATGAATTAATTTGAAAAGAGAAATCATGGATCTTAGCGACCGTAAAGAAATTCTTGAGAATTTGAAATACCTCATCTCGGTTCATGATGTTCCCAAATTGAAGAATATCATCATAGATATTCACCCGGCGGACATGGCTGACATTATCCGCGACCTGGATACACCGGAAGGGGATTATGTCTTTCGCCTGATGAATTCCAGAGAAGCGGCTGATGTCATTTTGGAACTGGATGAGGTAAGCCGTGACCAGCTGATCGAAGATTTGGGGATTGATCGCCTGTCGGAAATGGTCGGTAACATGGACTCTGATGATGCCACCGATGTTCTATCCGAACTTTCCAAATCGGTCGCCCAACAGGTGCTCAAGCGGCTTGACAAACAGGACCGGGCGGAAGTTGAAAAGCTGATCGTGCACGAGGAGGACTCGGCCGGCGGACTGATGGCGCTGGAGTTTGTCGCTGTTTTTGAAGATGAAACCGTTGATGATGCGATCCAAAAGATACGGCAAAAAGCCCAGGAGGTCGATCAGCTTTTCTATGTGTATGCCGTCGATCGCCAACAGCGTCTGGTGGGAGTGGTTCCCCTTAAAAAACTTTTGCTCAGTAAGCGAAATATGCATATTCGCGACATCATGAATACAGATGTCATCTCCGTCACTGTGGAAAAAGATCAGGAAGAAGTCGCAAATATCGTGCGCCGTTATGATCTCGTTGCCATTCCGGTAGTGGACAATGAAAACCGGCTGGTCGGTAAAATTACCATAGACGATGTTCTCGATGTTTTGCACGAGGAGGCAACTGAAGATATGCAGATAATGGCCGGTATCGCTGATGATGAAATTCCACAGGAAATGTCGACGTTGCGGATTTCACGTTTTCGCCTCCCCTGGTTATTGGTTGCCTTTGCAGGAGAAGTTGGTTCTGCTTTTATTATGAGAGCGTTTGAAGCCTCTATTCAACAAATCGTTGCTACTGCCTTTTTTATTCCTCTGATCATGGCGATGGGTGGAAATTCAGGCATTCAGGCCAGCACCATTGTGGTGAGAAGTATGGCCCTCGAAGAGGGTGGAACCACCAACCGGTGGGCGCGTTTTTTCCGCGAACTTCGCGTTGCCCTGTTGAACGGATTTGTCATGTCGGTTTTGATCTTTTTTATGGTTTATGCTTTCTTTAGTGACGATCCCCTGTTCGGCCTTGTGATCGGGCTTTCAATGCTGGTGGTTATGGTCAATGCCGCTCTGGTCGGTGCCGTGGTTCCTTATGTCCTTCACAGATTCAAATATGATCCGGCTATTGCGACAGGGCCTTTCATCACCACATCCAATGATGTGCTCGGGCTTTTTATCTATCTCAGCATGTCACTGGCTTACTTGACCTATCTCAGGTAACGGTCTATTATGTCGCTTACCAAGGCTTCGGCTATTGTCTTGCACAGCAGGAAACAAGGCGAAACCAGCAAAATCCTGCAGCTCTATTCTCTGGAACGCGGCAGAATTTCTGTGATGGTTAAAGGCTCCCGCGGTCTCAAGGGCAAGTATTGGGGAACGCTTGAACCGCTAAATCATATCGCTATTGTTTTTTATCACAGACAGAACCGCGATCTCCATTTTGTCAGTCAGGCCGATTTGATCGATGGGTTTCCGGGTATTCACAAGCAATTAGGGAAATTGACCCTCGCTTCGATCGCTTGTGAAATCGTCAACAGAGGCGAGGAAAAAGAGCATGAAAATCGACGGCTCTATTATTATTTGTTGCAGACTCTGACGGCTTTAAACGCACACGAAAGCGGGTTGCGCAATTTTTTGCGTGCGTTTATACTCAAATATCTCGAACTGTCCGGATTTACACCCAATTTTGCTGTTTGCTCAATTTGCGGCAGAGCGCCGACAAAAACCAGCTGCAGGTTTTCACTGGACAAGGGCGCTGTGATTTGTGCGACATGCGAACCCGGGGCTTTTAGTCAGTGTATCGACATTCAGTCCCCGGTTTTGCGTTTTTTATGCCGGCTCTCCAAAAACGAAATCAAGAGCGCCGGCACCAGAACGGTAAACCGCGAGATTGGCGATGAAGCGGATCGCCTGTTGTTTTTATATTTGAAATATCACATCGAGCATCTGGATCAGATGAAATCTTTGGATTATTTGGAAAAATTAAAATTTCTCATGTCCGATTCTTCGGATTGAATTTTAATAATTAATTTTGTATATTTTGTGATTATGATTGAACAGCCAAACCACGAGTGAGGAAATCTATGGCGAAAAAGACAGAAACAGTATTGGATAAATTGGTCTCATTATGCAAACGACGGGGATACATTTATCAATCCAGTGAAATTTACGGGGGGCTGGCCAGCATTTATGATTATGGTCCACTGGGAGCAGAACTGAAGAAGAACATCAAGAATTTTTGGTGGAAATGGATGGTGCAGTTACACGAGGAAATCGTCGGACTCGACTCGGCCATCCTTATGGCCCCTAAAATCTGGGAGGCCTCCGGTCATGTGGAGAGCTTTACCGATCCCCTGGTTGATTGCAAAAAGTGTAAACAGCGTTTCCGCGAGGATTTGCTGGAAGATTCCACCACCTGTCCGAATTGCGGCGGCGAGCTGACCGATCCGCGGCAGTTTAACCTGATGTTTAAGACCTTTATGGGGCCGGTGGAGGACTCGGCTCATGTTGTCTATTTAAGACCGGAAACCGCTCAGGGCATTTATGTAAACTATATCAACGTTCTGAACTCAAGCCGGCTAAAAATTCCATTCGGTATCGCTCAGATCGGCAAGGCGTTCAGGAATGAAATTACCACCGAGAATTTTATTTTTCGCACACGTGAATTTGAGCAGATGGAGATGCAGTTTTTCGTCAAACCCGGCACGGACAGCGAGTGGTTTGAAAGCTGGAAACAAAATCGCATGGATTATTATCAAAAATTGGGTGTAAAGGGAGACAAGGTCAGGTTCCACCAGCACGGCGAGGATGAGCTGGCACATTACGCCAAGGAAGCCTTTGACATTGAATATGAATTTCCGTTTGGCTGGAAAGAGCTGGAAGGCATCCATAACCGCACCGATTTTGATCTAAAACGCCATCAAGAGTACTCGGGGCGGGATCTGAGCTATTTTGATGATGTTAGCCGTGAACGCTATATCCCCTATATCGTCGAAACGTCCGCCGGTGTAGACAGAACGCTTTTGACCGTTTTGGTCGATGCCTATGAAGAACAAGAACTCGAGAAGGATACCAGAACCGTATTGCATCTTTCACCGTCTATCGCCCCGATCAAGGCCGGTATTTTCCCTCTGGTCAAGAAGGAAGGGATGCCGGATGTCGCCAAAAAAATATACAATGATTTACGCCCCTATTACAATGTTTTTTACGACGAAGGCGGTGCTGTGGGCCGGCGTTACCGGCGTCAGGACGAGGTGGGAACACCGTTCTGCATAACGGTCGACACGGAAACCCTGGAAAACGAAACCGTCACCATTCGCGATCGCGACTCGATGCAACAGGAACGGGTCAAGATCGATCAGCTGCATACATTTTTATTTGACAGGATAGAGGTGGTTAAATAAAACTGTTTCGGTTTAAAAAAATTATTTTAACTTGGTCTTGTCCCAAAAAATAGATTTTTGCAACAAAAAAATAATAACCAGAGGTCTCGAAGGATATCAGAATAGACGAAGAGAAAGATTAATGGTATGGATGGTTTGAAAGTGTAAAATCTTTCTTTTAAGAATATCTTGCTAAGCAAAATAAAACCAAGGAAAAAACTGTCAGGTTTTATTTTTCTTCGGGTTGAGACGGGCTTTCAAGGATCGTTTTCAATCTTTCCAGCAATCTTTCCATTCTCTCGCGGTCGGCTCTGATGCGCTCGAGCTCCGCTTCTACATTTTCAGCCTCTCTTCTGTCATCCGTCAGGCGGTCATAAATGGTCTCCTGTCCCGAGACCGCCTCCAGCGCTCGTTCTTTCTGAACATTAAGATATTCTTTTCTTTGCTCAACCGATTTAGTGGGATTCAGTGTGATGACGGTACCCATATTGATACGCCAACTCGGATAATTTGGTACGTGCTCCCACGGCAATTGCGCATAACTTCCCCCCTTGCCGCCATAGAGGGTTTCATCATCCCCCCCCAGGATTCGAATATCCAGCGCAACTTTGAGCTTCATCCAGGGATTTGGAGCATAACTGATCCCCGGTGAGATATAGATGCTGTTTTCACGACTGTATGCCGAAACCGGTGGCCGGGTGAGAAAGGTACGTCCGTAGAGTTCAGCAAAAAGGGAAAATTCCTGCATGGAGGTGGAAAAGGCAAGCCCATAGATAAGCTCTTGAGAGGTTTCATCCACTGTAATCGTATCGTCGTCGACATTTGTGAGAACCATACCGAGATCATTATGAGAAAAAACACCGATATTGCCGTGGATATTGACGCCATACTCGGGAAACATCGGTTCCGAGACAATTGAAAAGAGTCCCTTGAGTCCGATACCGATGCGGTCAACTGTGTAGGGTTCCAGAGGAATGTTGGTGTAATTACCGAGAGGAAGGCGTACATCCAGCTGCAAGCCTGACATCCAGTTGCTGTTGGACGGACTCAGACGCCCCAGTTTGGCCTGGAAAAATATATTGCCGGGCATACTGTATCCTGAACCATTCTCGTGTGTGTCTTGATATAATATCTGAGAAAACCCGAGCTGGAATTTGGAGGATAATCCATAATAGAGACCCATCCCGCCCTGGATATCCCAATAGGTAATGCCCTGCTTTTCCTCTCCGCCGTTTACAGACTGTATTTCATCCTTGAAAAAGGCACGGGAATGGCTACCGAGATAAAAGCTTTGTTTTTTAATCGTCCAGGCCGGATTGACGTGGAAAAGGCCGGGCCCGTAATCGATGGATTGGGCTCCTGACCAGAGCGGAAAACAGAAAATCAGGATAAGAATATATAGAAATTTTTGCATGTTTTATATTCCTTTCGGCAATAAAAAGATGTCTTTTCCGGGATGCCCGTCATGCGGTTATACACAATGATGCCCAACCGCCGCATAGGATATACAAATAAATGTAAGAAATAGATTATCGCATTGCAAATAGTTATTCATCCGGTTGTGATATCACGCAAGATTATCAATGGCGCAGACGAATTTTCCTTTCAACCTTATTTAACAAATTTTTGTCTTTTATCAGTTCAAAAAGATTTTTTCCCGGACATTTGGTGTCCGTCAGCTCTTTATGCCCCTTGATGGTTTTGGGTGATATATCATATTTCAGGCAGAGATCTGCAATCAAACGGCTCATGGATTCGATCTGACGGCGGTTCGGTTTCTGTTCCTCATAGTTGCCCAGCAGGCAGATGTTCAAATGTTCATGAGGGTCATAATCCGTGGCGGTGTCGCCGACCAGGTGTTCAGGCCGCCCCTCATATATACGGCCATTCAAATCGATCAGGTAATGATAGGCGATATCGATCCACTGTTTGTCTTCCTGGTGATATCTCTGTATTCCTTTTAGATATTCCAAAGCAGCCGGAACGCCTTCATAAACGACGCCGGAATGGTGAATGGTGATCCGTTTTGGAATGTGTTCTGTACCGTCGCCCTTCAGGGGGGCAGCTCCCCATTCAGAGCGCGATATCATATTCAGCGGCACGATGAATTTACCGTGATTTTCTTTCCAGTTAATCTCTTCCTTTAGCCGCATAAACGACATGCCGAGATATCGCGGATTTTCGGACAATCCCTGCAGATATTGTTCATAGGGACTGTCCACGGTTTTTTCCGCCGACATGCTGGCGTGGCGAAAAAAGGCGCTCTTTTCATTTTCGATATATATAAGCATGTGGGCGGAAAAGATGCCTTCCATGTCCTGAATTAAAGAGACAATATCACCGCTTCTGAGGTCAGGTTTTTCAGTTAGCAAGATCTCGAATGGCAGATAGTGAATGGTCGTGCGCCGGTCGGGCCACATCACCGGAATATCATCGATGCCTTTGTTTTTAAAAAATTCAGAGTGGCTTATGGTCCGTTCAACGGCTATAGCCTTTTTCCCGCCGAGCTGCAGGGTTATATCTTCCAGACACCAGGAATTGGCCTGCATCCAATCAACCATGGTATAGTGGTTACGGGTTGCCATTCCAATAATACCGTTATAGTAACGGATGTGTTGCAGGATATTGAAAAAATCGACATAATAATCCGATAGCGTTAGCGCTACAACGATTTCACAATAGGTCATACAATTGATTTTTTCAAGGTTGAGCAGTGGCAACCGGTCATACTTTGCATAAGGGCCATCTCCCTGACATTCCAATTTGTAAGGGGCGCCTAAAAACCGTTCCGAGTAATAGCTCATTTTTTCGGAAACGGATAAATCTCTGGCGCTGATCGATCTGATATCCCTGTCGATTTCTTCGATGCCGACTTTGTGATAGCGAAGCGGCTTTTTCTTGTACTCATAAACCACAAAAACAATGACAATAGCGAGTAAAATAAAAAGTGCGATTTGGATTATCGTTTTTTTCTTCATAAATTTTCCTTATAAAAACGTGTTAAGCGTATTTTTGAATGATCTGCATAAACATGGAATAGTGTATATTATTAAAAAAAATTTTTTAATGCAACACAAACAGCCGTTGTAGAGGGCCGCATTGGAGAAAAAATTGCCAAATCGCTACTTTTTCCGAATGCGGGTTGTTTAAGAGCAAATCAAATGGGAGATATGAAAATGTCCGGATCATCTCAACCCCTGACCCTGTTTTGGTTACGTCATGACTTGCGCCTCGAGGACAATGCGGGGCTGTCTCGTGCTCTGGAAAACGGGGCTCTGGTTTTATCTCTGTTTATTTTCGATACCCATATCCTCGATTCGCTTTCGGATAAAGCGGATGCTCGGGTTCATTTTATTCATCAGTCCCTGCACTCTCTGGAAAAAAGATTGAATCAGCACAACTCGTCGCTTCTGGTTTATCATGGAAAGCCTTTGGAGTGCTGGAAGCACCTTGTCGAACGGTTCTCCATAAAGCGGGTCTATGCCAATGCAGATTATGACCCCTATGCCATAAAACGCGATGAACAGGTTAAGGATTTTTTAAAACAGAACGATATCGAGTTTACTTTAGTCAAGGATAGCGTCATTTTCGAAAAGAACGAAATTCTCAAAGCGGACGGCGATCCCTATATCGTCTATACCCCTTATAAAAACAGATGGCTGGATCATCTCAATGATCTGGTTTTGCAGGAACATCCGTCCGCTTCCCGGGCCGGGCGGTTTTTCAAAACATCTCCGTTCGGGTTGCCGGAGTTGAAGGAAATCGGATTCAGGGAAACAGAAATGATATTTGACAAACCTGAACTGGATGAGGATATTATCAAAACCTATCATCAAACCAGAGATTATCCCTGGATAAAAAATGGTACCACCAGGCTGGGCATGCATCTGCGATTCGGCACCATCAGCATACGCAAGTGCGTCAAAGCCGGCCTAAAGCTGAATTCGATCTGGTTGTCGGAACTCATCTGGCGGGAGTTTTTCAAATCCATACTCTATCATTTTCCTCATGTAGAAAAGCGGGCTTTTCGGGAAGCGTACGAAGAGATCGAATGGAGGAACGATCGCGATGAATTCGATCGCTGGTGCGAAGGAACCACCGGTTATCCCATTGTTGATGCCGGCATGCGGCAGCTGAATCAAACCGGATTCATGCACAATCGGGTTCGCATGATCACCGCCGGTTTTTTATGCAAGCATTTGCTCATCGACTGGCGCCGGGGAGAACGCTACTTTGCCGGGAAATTGCTCGATTATGATCTCTCCGCCAACAACGGCAACTGGCAGTGGGCAGCCGGGACCGGATGCGATGCCGCGCCGTACTTTCGTATCTTTAATCCCGAGTTACAGACCAAAAAATTTGATCCCCGGTTTAAATATATAAAAGAGTGGGTGCCGGAGTGGAACACCGCCGACTACCCGGACCCCATTGTTGAGCATAAATATGCCC
>CAZMUU010000016.1:16190-23433 GCA_964569215.1 uncultured Cytophagia bacterium | reverse complement strand
GTTACAGGCTGATGGTGGGGATGTCGAATTGATATCGGCAGATGATGATGGTGTGGTTAAGGTAAGACTACAGGGCGCTTGTGGATCATGTCCTATGGCGCAGATGACGCTGAAAATGGGTATTGAGCGGGAGCTCAAAAAACAGGTGCCGGAAGTAAAAGAGGTTGTATCTGTAAAATAGCGATATATATTTTTAAAATTATCTTATGGGCCAGTTCAATACTGGCCTTTTTTATTATAAAGGAAGAGAGATGTCTGAACCAATCAAAGCGGTCTCCCTGATTTCGGGAGGTATGGATAGTGCGCTGGCCACAGCTCTCATCCAGGACCAGAATATAAACGTCATCTCACTGATCTTCATTACCGGCTTTGATGCGGCTGAAATCCGGTCGTTCATCTTCGATCCGGAGGTCGACCCGCAGGAATTACATCTGAACTCCCGTAAAGCCGCGGATCGAATCAACTCAGAATACCGGATTGTCGATATCAGAAATGATTTTTGGCGACTGGTAAAGAATCCGCCGAACGGGTATGGTTCGGGATACAATCCCTGTATGGATTGCAGAATTTTCATGCTGAAAAAGGCAAAAGAGATCATGAAGGAGCTTGGAGCTTCCTTTATTATTACAGGGGAGGTTCTCGATCAACGGCCATTCACACAAACCATGCAGAGTTTGCGAAGAATTGATAAACTGGCCGGTGTTAAGGGTTTGGTCCTTAGACCGTTATCGGCCAAGCTTTTTGACGAAACCATTGCAGAGCGAAAAGGCTGGGTCGACCGGAACAAACTACTGGCCATCCATGGTCGAAGGCGAACGGTACAGCATAAACTCGCCAGCCGATATGGCCTTCTGCATATAACAAGCGCCGGCGGAGGTGGCTGTTTATGCATAGACCCTCACTTTGGTAAAAAAGCAGACGATTTATTTGAAAATGCGGATAAAGAGAGTCTTGATAAGGAAGATTTTGAGTGGTTAAAGTTCGGTCGTCATTTTCGCTTGTCGCCGCTGGTAAAACTCGTCATCGGACGTGACTGGGTCGAGAGTGACCATATTGAACGACTATCACGGAAAACGACAGCAAAACTTTTATCACCCAGAGACAGCAAAGAATCCAAAGCTGCTCTGCAGGGGAAGACAAGCGAGCAGGATGTGCAGACAGCACTCACCATCCTGGCCGGCTATCTCCGTCCGCAAAGAGAACAGCATCCGATTTGGTTGATCGAAAACGGCAAGAGGGAACTGTAGTGGGGCAAAGCCCGCCCGAAAGAGGACTTTATCGACTTTATGATTTGATGTCAATACGACATTGGCGGTAAATGGAATACAACCCCTTTAGCGTTAAAAAAGGCTCGCTTTCATGGATAGTTTCCAGCCGGTTGATAATCAATTTGCTCAATCCGCCGGTGGCGATAACCGGAACGTTTTCATCCATTTCCCGGTGAATCCGCCTCACCAACCCATCGATCATTTCCACCGCGCCATAGAGCAGTCCGGATTGCATACTCGTTTCCGTTGAGGTTCCGATAACCGATGCGGGAAAAGACAAACCAACCAGTGGTAATCTGGCGGCTTGTTGATGCAAAATTTTTGCTGATGTTTCGATGCCGGGAGCAATAATACCGCCCAGATATTCACCCTGATCGGAAATAATATCAAATGTCGTTGCCGTACCAAAATCGACAACGACCACAGCCTGATTCAACAGCTCAAACGCGGCAACCGCATTACAAATACGATCTGCACCAACATTAGAGGGATTGTCATACAAAATCTTGAGATTGATATTCAGGGTATGATCAACAAAAAGAGGATCGAGACCCAAATATTTGTTGGCCATCTTTTTGTAAACCGGATCCATATCCGGCACAACCGAGGATACCGCCAGGCCGGTAACCTCGGTTATGTTAAATTGATTGGCTCTGCATATGGACTCCAACAGCACCCAGGTCTCATCCTCTGTTCTTTTGGGCACACTTGATACTCTCCAGGTTGCAGATAAGGTTTGCTGCCGGAATAATCCTGCCGCAATGTGCGTATTGCCGATATCAATAGCTAAAAACATGAGGACATCTCCGATAATGAACACTCTCCAGAATAGATGATGACTTTTTGACCCTGCCTATCCAGAGTCGCCCCTCCATCGCTGCGAATTCCTTTAAAAATAGCACTGTACGTTTCCGTCTGGGTAGAAATTGTTACACGTTTGCAAAGATGACAGCAGAGTTGATTCCATTCCCGGCATATCCGATCAGGAGCAATGCAGAGTCGACCCTGAGAATAATAGAGGTGTATCTGATGAACGATTTCCTTCATCAATGCATTTTTATCTATTTTCCGTCTGCTGAATGAGGACAAAGAGGCGGCTCTTTGAGGTATATTTGTCAAATCCTCGTTTTTGTGGTACAGATTCAATCCCATGCCGACAACCAGGCCCAACGGCTGCGTTTGTTTGAAGACACTTTCGATTAAGACACCCCCGACTTTATCTCCATCGTACATTATATCATTGGGCCATTTAAGTTTCAATTGAATGCCGCTCAGGTTTTTCACAGCTCTGCTGACTGCACAGGCTGGAAAGAGGGCAAATGCCGAATATGCTTGCCGTTGAGCGGGTTTATAAATAAGGGACATGTACAGACCAAGGCCTTTTGCCGATAACCATTGGCGTTGATGCCGGCCCCTTCCATGCGTTTGTTCTTCAGCAGTAATGAGGGTTTCTTCCGAACATTGATTTCGCAGCAACGTTTTGGCGATATCATTGGTTGACGTAACGCTTTGATAATGTATTATTTGTGGCTTTTTCACACCAGCCCCTTTTCCAGAGGATGATATTGATGATGAACTTTTTTCAAGTATTCCTTATCCAAATGGGTGTAGATTTGTGTGGTGATGATGTCGGCATGGCCGAGCATTTCCTGAACAGCTCTCAAATGCGCTCCCCCTTCAATGAGATGAGTGGCAAAGGAATGACGCAAGGTGTGGGGACTGATAGCCTTTTGGATGTTCGCTTCCCGAGCCCGTTTTTTAACCAGATTCCAGACACTTTGCCGGCTTAATTTTTTGCCAAAGCGATTCAAAAAGAGAATATCACCCCCAACGCCAAGGGAGACAAGCCGTCTCCTGACCTGCTCCATGTATAGCTTTGTCCATCTCAATGCAGTATGCCCAACGGGTACCAGCCGTTCTTTTTGGCCTTTGCCGAATACGCGGATGAATTGATCCTGCCAAAAGACATCCGAACATTTGATCTGTATCAATTCAGATACCCGAACGCCGGTGGCATAAAGCATCTCCAGCAATGCCCGATCTCTCAAACCATTATCGTTACTGCTGTCGGTAGCTTTCAGTAACAGGTCTATTTCGTCGATATCGAGGACCTCAGGCAATTTCATCCAGGGTTTGGGAATTTTTATATTTTCGGTAACATCACGGTCGAGTATATTCTCACCAATCAGAAATCTGTGAAATCCCCTTGCCGCAGATAAATTTCGCGATATCGAAGCAGCACACAGATGATTTTCATGCAGGTTGGCGATAAATGTTGAAATATGTTGCTGGCGGATTTGTTGCGGGGAATTGATTTGATTCTCTTCTAAAAAGCGAATATAGCGTTCAAGATCCCGCTGGTAGGCGATAACAGTGTTTTGGGAAACTTGTCTTTCGATTCGCAGATAGTCGATAAAGCTATGCAATAAATCATACAAGGTCACAGTCGTCATTCTTCATCGTCATCTGGCATTTTGTCATTTTCGGGTAAGATATGTTCAGCCAATGAGAGTGCAATGCCGGATAGCATAACCTCAGGGCCAAGCTGGGTAAAATCACCGGATAAAAGCTTTGTATCCACATTGCCATAAAGTGAACACCCACCTTCACTTTCAACGATCAATCCGGACAAGCGATTACCGCACTCCCCGACAAAAGTCACTTCACCGAGCATTTCACTAACCACATATCCGGTACAAAAGTGTAGCTGCAGATGAGAGCTGGTGGTATATACGGAGATCAAATTACCGGTTTTTTCGCCAATAGGGATATCCGGATAGATCTCAAGAGCCATATGTCTTTTACTTTCTTGGTTTTCAATGACAAATCGATAGTTGTTGCCTTTGTATTTGTAATCTACACCCAATGCTTTCGCGATTCGCTCTATATCCGTTTTACTAAATACTTTTTTCATCATCAATCCTTTTCCATAATGACGTTTCTGACAAAAAAAACCCCACATACCGCGGGGCAATCTTCATTACTAATAACGGATTCTACGCACAATTGTTTCACCACCAGTTGCATAATATACAAAGCAGGGGTACATTAGTCAAGAGGTAATTCAATTTACAGGCAACACATCCTAGCGGATTCCAGCTCGAATCTCTTCGATGGCCCGCGGGATATCATCAGATTTAAAAATAGCGGTTCCAATTACCAGTACGGTGGCACCGGCATTACAGACAACAGGAGCGGTATTTTTGTCGATCCCTCCATCTACCTCGATGTCATAATCATAGGAATGTTTTTCCTTATGTTCAGCCAGCCAGTCAATTCGTTCTACCGATGATTTTATAAAAGTCTGGCCGCCGAAACCCGGCTCCACAGACATGACCAGTACCAAATCGACCAATTCCAGTATCGGTTCGAGCATTGTCACCGGCGTTGCCGGATTGAGCGTTACACCGGGGCCGGCGCCGAGCTTGCGAATGGTTTCCAGCGTACGCCAGAGATGAGGGCAGGCCTCCACATGTACCGTAATGGTATTTGCACCCGCCTCAACGAATTGAGGAATAAACTCGTCAGCGCGATACATCATAAGATGTACATCAAGGGGTAAATCGGTAATCCGTCGCAACGTTTGTACCATCATGGGACCAAATGTCAGATTGGGAACGAAATCACCATCCATGACGTCAAGGTGAATCCAATCCGCTCCAGCGGCTACCGCCTGATTCACTTGGTTTTGCAAACAGGTAAAATCTGCATTTAAAACAGATGGCGCTATCTTGACCATGATTCACTCCGCTCCTCTATTCCATGTTTTAATTGACTGATAACCAGGTTTAATGTATCACCGCGATTGACTTCAAGCCCTGCTTCAAAAGACTGGCTGATAACTGTGTTGGGTAACAATTTATCGGTTTTTTGCCTGTTTAGTTTACCCAATGTCAGGCCGGCCTTTTTAATCTCTTTCAGGGCTTCCTGCATTGACTTTCCAACAAGGTCCGGTACGATGTAAATCGACGGTTCGACTCCCAGGCTTACCGTTAAATCCACTTGTTCGCCTACAGAGATCAGGCTGCCATTTTCAATGGACTGTTCACTGACCACACCTTCGGGTAAGAATTCATCAATTTCATAAGAAATCTGCCCGACTCTGAGATTGTGGTCGGATAACACAAATTTGGCGTCGCGCTCGGCCAATCCGACCAGCCTGGGCATTTCAATGACACGTTGGCCTTTACCAACGGTTAAATATATTCTCCTTCCTTTTTTTACGGTCGACCCCGGCTCGGGATTTTGAAAGATAACAAATCCCGGAGGAAAATTTTCATCGTATTTTTCCGCGGCTTTGACGATTTTGAGATCTTTTTGTTTTAAAATTTTCTCTGCTGCGCTATAACTCAGATTGCACACATTGGGAACCGCGATTGATTGATGTTGCCTCGTATAAAACGGCATGACCAGATAAATCAACAATAAAATAAAACCGAGTAAAGAACCGGTAAAAATTGCTATAAATTTTACATTTTCCCTGCTGAATATCTGCTTTAATTTCATGTGTTCATCCATAAATTGTTAAGATTTCATCATTTTTACACAAAAACTTCCATCCATATCCTGTTGATGCTGAAACGTTTTAATATATCCTTCCCTGTTTGTAAAGGCCTTGAGAAACGATGCTTTCGGTGCCACGACATGAAAATCAGTTCGTTTTTGCAAAAACTTTGAAACGATCTGTTCATTTTCTTCTCTTTCGATTGTACACGTACTGTAAACCAAAGTTCCCCCGCTATCGAGCATTTCTGCTGCAGAGTCGATCAGGTTGTGTTGTATTGCCTGCAGTTCTGCTATATCATGCTTTTGACGGCGCCAGCGTAAATCCGCTCTTTTTGCCAACACACCGTGCCCGGAACAAGGGGCATCCAGCAATATAGCGTCAGCTTGTTGCACCACCGGATATCGGCCATCGGATAGCAACAGTTGAATGGAGTGCAGACCCAGGCGTTGAGCAGCATCGCGTATGAGAGAGACTCGATTTCTTTGCAGATCATTGGCAATTATGGTCGCTTGATCATGAACGAGCTCAGCCATATGGGTGGATTTGCCGCCCGGTGCGGCACAGAGATCGAGGATACGACTCTGGCGTTGAGGTTCCAGCACATGAGCCACCATACCGGCGCTTGCATCCTGTATGGACAGTAAACCCTCTTTCAGCAGAGATTGAAGGGGATGGAAATCACTTGATAACTTGAAAAAATCGGGTAAAAAAAGTGACTCAAAATCTATTCCGCGTTGTTGCAATATATGTCTAAAATGCTCGTCTGATATTTTCACCGGATTGCGGCGAAAAAAGACACCCGGTCTGCGATTATTGGCACGACACAATGCCTGTGCCTGTTTTTGGCCAAACTCATTGATCCATTTTTCGATCATCCATTCCGGATGGGAGGTTTCCAATGCGATGGCACGAACCGGATTATGCTTTATATCAGGAAACGTCACCTTTTGCGGTGTTCTCAAATAGCTGCGGAGAACAGCATTTATCAGGGATGCGGCTGCTCTGTTCTCATAATATTTAGCCATTTCCACACTTTGATGGACAACCGCATATGCCGGAATGGATTGCATTTCCGTTAGCTGATAAAATGCCAGGCGTAAGATAAAGCGGGTTTTGTCGCTCAACCGTTTCTGAGGCTTGTTGAGAAAATGGCCGGCGATCCAATCAAGCCTTTTTTTTAACCGAACCGTTCCGCGCACGAGGTCATTGATAAAAGCTTTATCCCGGTCTGAAAATTGTTCCTGTTGTAAGAAAGCGTTGATAACAATATCCGAATAGGCACCTTCCAGCTCGATCCGCTGCAGCATCAACAGGGCAGCCTTGCGGCTGTCAGTAAATTGTTTCAATTTATTCTGCATGTTTTTGTTGGAAACGCGCATCCGGCGGCAAATGGTATCCGCGTAAAAACTCATCTGCGCGCATCTGTTTTTTGCCTGCCGGTTGTAAGGTTAAGATTTCAAGTAATCCA
>CAZMUU010000016.1:7542-16180 GCA_964569215.1 uncultured Cytophagia bacterium | reverse complement strand
TTATATATTTATCATCAAGATATGAAAAAGCTCCCGGATAAGGAGATAACCCTCTTATCAGATGATGAATCGATTCCGCAGATTCAGACCAGTTTAGAGCGCCCAATTCTCTGGAAATTTTAGGGGCCTTTGATGCTTTACCCTGCTGTGGCTGAGGTACAATGATATTATTTTCCAAAGCATCCAGGGTTTCGACCAGGGCATCAGCGCCGAGGTGTGCCAAAACATCATGTAATTCCGCTGCAATCATATTTTCAGGAATAACACAGGATTTTTGCAACAGAATATCACCGGTGTCGACCCGTTGATTGATAAAGAATGTGGTCACGCCGCTCTTTTTTTCACCATTTATCAACGCCCATTGAATAGGGGCGGCACCCCGGTATCGGGGCAGCAGGGATGCATGCAAATTTATCGTTCCCACCGGAGGAATTTCGAATACCTCAGGGGGTAGAATCTTGAATGCAACCACAACATAGACGTCGGCCTTGTAGGCCTCGAGTTGTTTCAGGAAATCAGTATCCGTAAAGGACTCTGGTTGTAATACCGGCAGTTCGGCTTTTTCAGCTACCATTTTCACCGCTGTCGGGCGAACATTCCGGCCGCGCCCGGCCGGCCGGTCAGGTCCGGTTACAACCGCCAAAACATTGTGTCGTTTCACAAGTTGTTTCAGGGCCGGTATGGCAAAATCCGGCGATCCGAAAAATATAAGATCCATCATCTTACTTTTTAGTTGGTTGATCGCTTACTTTACTGGCAACAGAGCTCGGTGTCATTTCGATTCTTACATTATCAGCGATTTTAACCACAATAATGCTTTCCTTTTCCTTCAATCCGACAATCGTGCCGTAGATTCCGCCGACGGTCAATATTTTATCCCCTGTTTGCAAAGATTTTTGCATCTCCCGATGCTGCTTCTGGCGTTTCGCCTGCGGACGAAAGATTAAAAAGTACATAATGGCGAAAATCAGTATGATGGGAAAGAAAAATCCCAGAGCACCTCCACCCTCTCCGCCGGATTGACTCGGGCCAACCATCGCTAGTACAAACATAAGTGAATTCATAATGTCCTCCCAGGTTTAGTCATTAAAGTCGTCAGCGATCAGTTTAAACGCTGCACGCTGGTTGTTTTGATGATAAGAATCTAAAAATAGTGCTTTCCACTCTGAATATCGCTGGTCAAGTATGGCTTTGCGTGCTTGCCTGACCATATGAAGATAAAAATGTAAATTATGTAAACTCAGTAACCGTAATACCAGCAACTCTTTTGCATTAAATAAATGGCGCAGATAACTTTTGCTGAATGTTTTACAGGTATAGCAATTGCAGGTATCGTCAAGTGGTGTGTAATCCTCTTTATATTGTGCATTCTTGATATTGAATTGGCCATGGCGGCTAAAAACAGTGCCGTTTCTGCCATTACGGGTGGGCAGGATACAATCGAACATATCAACACCGTACTCGATTGCATTGAGTATATCCTCAGGTTTGCCCACGCCCATAAGATATCTGGGTTTGTCTTCGGGTAAAAGATCAGTACAAAGGGCGGTCATTTCATACATGAGCGATTTGGGCTCACCAACCGACAAACCGCCGATCGCATATCCGGGAAAATCGAGTTCTATCAGCGATTCCGCACTTTGCTGACGAAGTTCTTTATACGTACTTCCCTGAATGATTGCAAAGAGTGCCTGATTTTGCATAGAATCCGTTTCCGTTCTGGAAAACGTCAGCAGGCTTTTTTGAGCCCACTCAATCGTTCTATTATGCGCAATAAGGGCTTCTTCATACTCACATGGATAGGGCACACATTCATCCAAAACCATCATGATATCGGAGCCGAGCCGGCGTTGTGTTCTGACGACATCTTCGGGACTGAGAAAATGCTCAGAGCCATCGATATGCGAGCGAAAGCGAATGCCTTTATCATAAATTCGATTAAACTTTGACAGGCTAAAAATCTGAAAGCCGCCGCTATCGGTCAACACCGGACGATGCCAGGCGGAAAATTTTTGAATGCCACCAGCGTTTTGAATGATCGCACCCCCCGGGCGCAAATATAGATGATACATATTGGCGAGAACGATTTGGGCCCCGATTTCATCCAGGTCCCGGGGTGAAATGGCTTTTACAGATGCCTGTGTACCCACAGGCATGAAAACAGGCGTCTCGATCAAACCATGTGTCGTTTCAATTTGTCCGGCACGGGCTGCTGATTTTGCATCTGTTTTTAAGAGTTGAAAATTCATAAAGTCCCATATCGTCTGATTTCTTATTGCAGCACAATGTCCAAAGCACTTTGAGCGTTGTTAACCGGTATCAATTCAATATCAGAGATACTCAGTTTTTTGCGATTACCTTTCGGAAGTACTGCTTTTTTAAATCCCATCTTCATTGCCTCGGAAATGCGGCTTTCGATATGCGTTATCGATCTTAATTCACCGCCGAGACCGATTTCACCCAGCAGGATTGCTTCGGGATCGATAACACGGTTAAGCATACTCGAAGCGATCGACGCCAAAACACCGAGGTCTGCTGCGGTTTCATCGATGCGCATCCCTCCTACTGCATTGACAAAGACATCCATTGATCCGATTTTAAAAGACAATCGCTTTTCCAGAACCGCCAAAAGCATCATGATGCGGCGCTGATCCAATCCAATGGTATTGCGTTGTGGCAAGCCGTAATTGGAAGAGCTTACCAAAGCTTGAACCTCTATCAAGATAGGACGTGTGCCTTCCATACTACAAACCACTGTTGAACCGGAGGTATCGGTTTGCCGTTCAGCCAGAAATACAGCTGAAGGATTGATTACATCTTCCAGACCCTTTTCCGTCATTTCAAAAACGCCGATCTCCCGGGTTGAACCAAATCGATTTTTGATCGAACGCAAAATACGGTAAAAATGATCGCGATCTCCTTCGAACAACAACAATGCATCCACCATATGTTCCAGCACTTTGGGACCTGCCAGATAGCCTTCCTTGGTAACATGGCCGATGAAGAAAATAGGTATGTGCATGCTTTTGGCGATCTGAATCAACCGCATTGCGCATTCTCTGACCTGACTGACGCTTCCCGGAGCGCTTTCCAATGCAGAAGTGAAAACGGTTTGTATGGAATCGATAACGACGAATTGCGGTTTTAGCTTATGTATGGTATCAACAATATCCTCGAGTTCGGTTTCAGCATAAATATAGAGATTTTCAGAGTTGAGTTGCAAACGAACCGCCCGCATCTTGGTCTGTTGCAGGGATTCTTCTCCTGTAACATATAAAATTTTGTGATTGATCTGAGTGGCTTCCTGTAAAAGCAGGGTGGATTTACCGATGCCGGGGTCACCGCCGATGAGTACAACGGATCCCTTGACAATACCACCGCCAAGGACGCGATTAAACTCGGCACTGGAGGCGCTGTACCGTGGCAACTGATCCATGGTTATTTCGTGCAAAGGCACGGCTTCACTTCTGGGGCCCTCAGATAGAACCCCTGTATGACCAGCTGGTTTTATCTTTTCTTCAACGAGTGAATTCCAGGCATTGCAGCCGGGACATTTACCCATATAGCCCGGAGAGATGGTGCCGCAGTGCTGACAAACATAATGGGTTCGTTGTTTGCTTTTTTTTCTATTCATAAACCGATTTCAATATCAGAGACTCCATATACTAAAAAAGCCGAATAATTCGGCCTGCTTAAAAGATAGAAAAAATTTTATCAAAAATCCAGCTAAAAGTCAAGGTTAATTTTTTAAAAATATTGATTTATTAGAGTATATTTTTTAGATTGTCAAAGGTGAACTTGAGGTAAAAATGAATCGAATACTCTGCATTTTGCTTCTTTTTTATATAATTTTCGCATGTCAGGGTGAGCAAACTGGTGAACGCCTGGATCGTGAAAAATTCGTTCAAATTTATGCAGATTATATGGATATAGCGCTTGCAGATACCGCAAAATCAAATCGCAAAGAAGCGTATTTACAACATGCCCTGATGAAACATCATACAACCAGGGATGAATTTGAAAAATATTTTGCAAAACTCAGGCAAAATCCGAAAGAAATGGAATCACTTTTGAATAATATGCTCAGGGAATTGCGCAGTATGGAAAGAGAATGAGACTGGCCACGAGTATAAGACTCAATATGCTGAGAAAAGTAGTGTGTCATTCGTTTTTGTTGTGAAGATGTTCCCAAACATTCTGTGCAATTTTATCAAATCCCTTCACCTTTTTAATATCCTCCGGAGCGGCGCTTTTCAGATTTTCCACCGATCCAAAGTATTTGATCAGCATTTTTTTTCTTTTTTCACCGATGCCGGGTATGGTATCCAGCTCGGAAACAAGTGCGCTCTTGTTGCGACGCTGCCGGTGATAGGCGATGGCAAAGCGATGCGATTCATCCCGTATCTGCTGTAATAAAACCAAACCGGGTGAATCTTTGCGTATATTTTGCGGGGCGGAATGACCCGGGACAAAAACCTCATCAAATCGTTTTGCCAGCGCAGCAACAGGCTGGTTTTCAACCTCGAGCCGATTCAGAGCAGCGAGCGCTGCAGAGAGCTGACCTTTGCCACCATCGATCAAAATCAAATCCGGTAACGGCTGTCCGCCGTTCACCAACCGGCTAAAACGCCGGAAAACCACTTCGTGCATCATGGCAAAATCATCAGGTGTCTCCTTAACCCGAATCTTGTACCGGCGATAAGCTGACTTTTTGGGCTTGCCATCGATAAAACAAACCATAGAGGCAACCGCCTCCTTACCCTGAAGGTTCGAAATATCAAACGCTTCTATGTGATTGGGGATTGATTCGAGATGCAAATCTTTTTGCAAAGCGGAAAGGGTTTTACCCTTACTCCAGCGCTGCTGTTTCTGAATTTCCAGTTCTTTCAATAAAAGCCCGGCGTTATTGCGACACATCGACAGAATATTTGCTTTCGTGCCTTTTTGGGGAACCGTTAAACGTACCGAACGGGTTGCCTTTTGCGTCAACCAGGATTGAATTGAGTCGCTTTCGTCACCCAGTGAGACGGGAAGTATGATTTCATCGGGAATTTCATCGACTTTGAGATAGTACTGTTTTACAAATGCCAGCGTCACTGAGCTCAAATCCTCTTCAGCTGTACCAGACATGTAAAAATGCTGTCTGCCGACGATTTTACCCTCGCGCATTCTAAAAACAACACAACAGGAATCTCTCCGATTCAACGCCGTGGCAATAATATCCCGTTCCGCAAAGGTAGGATCGATAATCTTTTGTCTGTTCTGGAATGCTTCTATCGATTCAAGCTGATCGCGAATATTTGCCGCGACCTCAAATCGTCTTTCTTCAGCCAGCTTTTGCATGCGTTCTTTTAACAGTTCAACGACCTTGCTGCTTCGTCCCCGGATAAAATTTTCTACAGATTCGATCATCTTATGATATTCACCAGAAGAGACATGTCCTTCACAGGGTCCCAGACATTTATTGATATGATAATTCAAACAAACTCGGTATTTCCCCTGCCGGATCGTTTCATCGTTCAATGACAAATTACAGGCACGAATCGGAAAAATCTTTTTCGCAGAGTTGAGCAAACGCTTCATGGAAAGAACATCCGTATAGGGTCCAAAATATTTGGATCCATCTTTTACGATTTTTCTTGTCGGAAAAATTCGGGGAAAGGGTTCATTCGTTATCCGAATATAGGGATAACTTTTATCATCTTTCAGGTTAATATTATAACGGGGACGGTGTTGTTTTACCAGGTTGGCTTCGAGTATAAGCGCTTCCACTTCAGAATCGGTAATAATGACCTCAAAATCAGATATGCGCGAGATCATGCGTACAACCTTGATATCCGCAGATCTCGAGCTCTGAAAATATGACCGTACCCGGTTTTTCAGTACTTTGGCTTTACCGATATAAATTATCCTGCCGCTGTTCTCCTTAAAGAGGTAGACACCGGGCCGGGAAGGCAAATGCTTTAATTTTTCTTCGATTTTAGTCAAGGCTGTTGTGGAAATCAAATAAAAAGCCGCTTAAAACGGCCTCTATTTTTTATGATAAGCGTTTTTTATCAGTTCTTCCAAACGTTTTTTTGGATCTTTGACAATTTCATCATCAACGAGAAATTGATCGCACTCTAACAATCTCAGACCATATTCATAATCGCTCAACATGTCACGACAGATCTGATCGAACGATTTGCCTGATTCCCTTGATCGCTGACGGATAAGGTTAACGGCTTTATCGGTAAAGGATATTACGATACCGTTCTTGGCCAAAAATTCTTTCTGAAATTTTTTCATGGACGAATTCACCGTCAGCTTGTCCAGTTCTGCATCCGGATTAAGCAAGACCGATTTGGAGATCTTGAGCGATTTGATCTCGGTATCGGGCAATGTCTTTTCGAAACGAATCAACAACCGGTCAGCCACGCTCTGCAACCCTCTTGCACCTGTTTTTTCGTCAAAAGCCTTTTCCGCAATATACTTCAAAGCGTCATCAGTGAATTCAAGCTCGATTCCATAAGCCTGAAAATCGCGCTTTTTTCCAAGAACAACCGTACTGGTCGGACTCTTTAGAATATTAAAAAGACCGTCCACATTCAGATCATCAAGGACAGTAACAATAGGCAAGCGACCGACAAATTCGGATTCAAAACCATAGCTGATCAAATCCTCGGTTTTGACATTCTTGAGCAATTCAATTTCCTGCTTCTTGCTGGTATTCTGTTCATCCAGTGAAGTCCTAAAGCCTACCGGTTGCTCCTTCATCCGGCGGCCGATAATATCCGACATACCGTTGAAAGCTCCGCTCATCACAAAAAGAATATTTTTGGTATTAATTTTCTTGCGTTTCACCTTTCCTGTTCTTTGTGCTTCCATAGCGGCTTCCATCTGCGCCGCCAGATCATGCGGCGTTTTCATATCCACTTCAGATTCTTCCATCAATTTTAAAAGGTTTCGCTGCACGCCGGAACGCGAAACATCGGGGCCATATGAGCTGCCGGAAGAGGCAATTTTATCGATTTCATCGAGATAGATAATGCCATATTCGGCAAGCTTGATGTTTCCGTCCGCTTCATGAACCAAACCGCGAACAAGGTCTTCCACATCGCCGCCGACATAACCGGTCTCGCTGAATTTAGTGGCATCGCCTTTAATGAACGGAACTCCGATCTTTTTGGCAATCAACTTGATGATATAGGTCTTTCCGACACCTGTGGGGCCCAACATCAAAACATTGCTTTTGATATTGCCCATCAACTCTTCGAGTTTGGTCTGGCTGGTTTCGAGTTTCATCCGGTTAAAGTGAGTGCATACTTTGGTGGCCAGGACTTCCAATGCATCATCCTGACCGACGACATATTTTTTCAAAAAAGCGATCATTTCAGAAGGTTTAAGATCAAAATTGATGCTCGAAGGAATATCGGGTTTGCCGTCTTCTCCTTTAGGCTCATCTGATCCCAAATCCGGTTCCTGTGGCACAACCACGGAATCGCCATATTTTTGTTTAAGAAATTCCGAAACCTCTTTTCTCAGGTCATCAGGATTCGGCATTTTTGTGTTTGACATAATTATATCACCTCATGTTTTACATTTACTAATTCAACAAGCAATCACTGGGATATGTTCCCCAAATTTGCCTCAGAAAATGAATCGGATACCAACAGGGTAAAATCAAAAGCAGGAGCAGAATGCGTAATTGCTCCGACAGAAATATAATCCACACCGGTTTCGGCTATCAGAGCCACCCGATCCAGTGTCACATTGCCGGACGCTTCCAATGCTACCCTGCCATCAACCTGCTTTACACAACTCCGCATCTCTTCAAGTGTCATGTTATCCAACATAACTTGATCTACCCGAGAGGCCAAAGCCTCCTGAACCTCATCAGGCGTTTGCGCTTCAACTTCAATCTTTACTTTAAATCCATGGCTTTGCATATACCGACGACAAGCATTTACCGCTTTGGTTATACTTCCGGCGGATTTGATATGATTTTCTTTTATTAAAAACATATCCCACAGGCCCGTACGATGATTTTGTGCGCCGCCAATCCGGGTGGCATCTTTTTCCAGCAACCGCCATCCCGGGGTGGTTTTACGCGTATCGAGCAGTCTGGCTTTGGTGTGGCTGATTTTATCGGTGAATTGCCGCGTCATCGTGGCAATACCGGAAAGTCTGGCGAGAAAATTTAATGCTGTACGTTCCGCAGTGAGGATAGAGAGAACAGAGCCGGATATTTGCATGATTTTACTGTCTTTTTGACAGAAATCCCCCTCGTCAAGCAAAATATCCACATTCAGGGCTCTATTCACGGCATGAAAAACGCGTTGAGCCACAACCAAACCGGCAACACAGCCCTGTTGCCGTGCTAAAATCGTCGCAGTGCCGTGATGTTGCATCAGAGCATCGCTGGTAATATCCCCGCGTAGACCCAGGTCTTCCTGTAAAGCCAGACGGATAAGCTCATTCATATTCTGTTCTAAATCGCGATTCATGCTGACCTATGATGTTATATGTTCATTACATTCTTCAATTTTCTGAGAAGCGGATTTGCCGATAGGATGGTTTGTTCCCATTTCGCTAACGACTCTGCTAAAAAGATCTTTTGCTTTAACATAGTTACCTTCTTTTTTGTAAAGTTCGCCGG
>CAZMUU010000016.1:0-7532 GCA_964569215.1 uncultured Cytophagia bacterium | reverse complement strand
GTTTATGGGGTTCACAGGCGTACTTAACTTTGAGAAACTCTGACTTTGCCTTCTCGGTATCACCGCGATCGGCATAACATTTGGCAATCCAGTACTGAATTTCCGTCCGGGTTTGCGCATCCACCAGGTGTTTAAGTTCTTTCATGTAGGTGATAGCCCGTTCATACTCTTTTAAACTATAGAGAAAAATACCGACTTTGGTCCGCTTGGCTGTAACATCCTCTGCATCCGGATATAGCCTGACATACTCTCTTGCAAGCGCGATTGCCCGGTCCCACAACCGACCGTCGTCATAAGCATTGATCAGCAAATGCAGGGCTGCCCTACGCTTTGGGCCTTTCTCGTCATATTCGAGGACTTTATTACAGGCGTGTATGCAGTTTTGAATTTGGCGATTTTCATAATAAAAATCCCCCAAATTGAGATAAGCATCGGCGAGGATATCGGTATCATCATATTCGGTTGTAATTTCGCTTAACGTCGTAATCGCTTCATCCGTTTTATTAAGCACGACATATAGCCTGGCCAACCCCAACTTCCCCCGGCCGGCCAGGGGAAGATTGTCATATTTTTTTACAACTGTCTTAAAATCTTTTTCGGCTCGATCGAAATTTTTCATCGAAATCGAGTAGAGTCCCCTCTCATAAAGAAAACGGGCCTCGAATTCATCAGAGTCGAACTGTTTCTTAAACGTATCTGCCAGTTGATCGGCTTTTTGTATGTTGCCGAGTTTATATTCACATAGAACCCGTCTTCCAAAGGCTTTCCGCCGGGCATCCTCCTGCAGATGGGGTATTTGCTGCAAATAGATCGCTCTGGCGTTTTCATAGTTGCCGCGGTCATAGTACAAATCCGCACTTTTTAACCTCGCCAGTTGAGATAACGTATCATTGGGAAAGAATGTAAACAATTCCTCCAAGTGGTGTATGGCCACCTCCAGCTGTTCATTTTTTTCAGCCAACAATGCCATCTCATACAAAACCCCGGCTTTGTTGGATTTTGTTAAAAAATAATAGTTCTGCAACGTTTTCATGGCAACCGGATAAGGCTCGGTATCAACCTTTAGCTTTGTCCATAACCACATCTCCTCATCAGGTACGCTTTTTGCCATATAAAGATAAAGATTGGAATGCAAAGGCATCACCTTTTTTTGCAAACACCTCTGTGCAGCTTTGATATTTCCGGATTCGTAAAAGCATTTACACAACAGCGATTCTGCGATTCGACTATGGTTGCTGTAAAATGCTTTTTGCAGGATGTTTTGCAACAGTTCTTCGGCTTTACCATATTCTTTATGACCCATATAATATTCGGCCATTTTCACTACAGCTTTCGCGTTTTGAGGATGAGCCGGATAATCGCGAACAAAGGACCTTAAAACCTGATAAGCAGAATCAACATGCCCCTTTTGGTGCAGTATATAAAAAGAGAGTAGTTGACGGGTGCCCGCACGGCCTTTGGGAAGGCTGTTCAGAGATGAGAGGGTCAGGGAATACTGCCGGTTTTCTTCAAACGCACGGCTGTATAAATACAACAGTGTTTCTATCTCTGCAGATGTTGAATTATCGTTGTTTGGGTGAGTGACGATTTGTCTTAAAATATCGATACTATCGACAAGCGTTGTACACCTGATCAATTGAATCCTGGATTTGAGCAGATCCGAGCGCTCATGCCAGCCGGTGGGGCTCATGGTTTTGTCCAGAATGTTCAGGGTTTGTTCCAGGGTATCCAGATGAGACTCGGCAAGTTGCATTTTATCCTGATCATGAGCATTTTCAAACAACCGCGCATGGCACAATGCGACATGGTATAAAAGTTCAGACGCTGGAATGGTTTCATTTTCATCTCGTTGCAGAGAACGTTTGAAAAGTGTCAAGGCCAGCGAATAGTTTTTCTCTTTTTGCGCCAGGGTCTTGCCCAGGTTATAGATATCTTCCGCCGTAAAAGACCCTGTCGTGGAAGATGAAAGCAGTTGTGATAAAAGCTGATTCTGTGATTGACTGGAGGGGGTATAAAATTTCTGCAAAAATGCAACCCGGTTGAGCGCCGGCATATAATCATCGCCATGAGGATAGGCATTGAGATACTCTTTATAGTCTCCGATTGCTTGTTCGGCTTGACCGGACTTTTCTTTACACAGCGCAATGTGGAACTGAGCATCGTCGATCATGGGACTAAACGGTGCAATTTCGATCAGAGCCGTAAGGCTGCGGATAGCACCGTCGTAATCCTGCAAATCGTTTACCTGCAGATTGCTCAAATAGTAGAGAATCTGATCCATATCATCAGCCAGGGTTCTGTCACTGCTATGCAGTCGTAACAACCTCACCGCCTCACGGGGGGCTTGCTGCTGAACATATAGATCGGCGAGATTAAAAAGAGTATGCAGTTTAATCACTATATATTGGGAGGATGAATCCGGTGTATTGAGCAATCGCTCAAATAGAGTTTGGGCAGCGGAGAGACGGTTATTGAGTTTCAACAATACAGCCTTGCGATAGACGATGCTCAAATGGTCGTAATCCGGATCATCAAGAGAAATGTTTTCAATGGCACGTTGAGCATCAGGGTAATTTTTTAAAGCAAAGTAATTGTCAGTTTGCAGGACGTAAAGTTCTGTACGGTGTTCGGGTAAGAGATCTTGCTTGAGAACAGTCTTAATCAAGGTATTAGACTCATCAAACCTTCCGCTAAGATGAAGCATTTGTGCATGATCGATCGCAGCTTTACCCTTTACCGGGGTATATTGACTGGATAAGAGCTCAACAGCAACAGAATCCGCATCATTGAAACGGCCGAGTATTTTTAAAAGAACATATTTCAGCGACAAGGCTTCTGCGAAAAGGGGATCCTCCGGATCGGAATCCGAAAAGGCCTGCAACACCTGCAGGGCCAGCTTTGGTTGATTTTGTTCCTTTCGGATTTTTGCCAGAGTTACTCTGGCCTGATGCCGGAGCGGATGTGTGGGATACTGTTCGAGCACGACGTGCACAGCGTCGGAAGCGCGGATCAATTTATCCGCCTCAAGAAACGCCAGTGCTGCATTGATTTGCGCCTGAGGTATGAGATCACTTTCGGGACTGAAAAGTCGAATCCTTTCAAACGTCAGTGCAGCTTCCTTTGCCTGGCCATTTTGCAAAAGCAAATCTGCCAGCCGGAACTGCCCCTGATCGACAAAGCTGGATTGAGGATATTTCAACAATAGAAGACGATAGGTTGCCACGGCGTTTTTGAGCTGCCCGGATTTTTCCAGGTTCAGTCCGGCTCTGAAACAAGCCTCTGGAGCCCGTAAACTGTTGGGATAATTTTCCATATAGAGCGCAAATTGTTCGGCAGCCAGGTCATGCAGACCCTGATTTTCCAGTTTTTGCGCAAAGATAAAGTCCTGATCTTCCTGAAATCTGTCATCCTGAGCCCATAATGAGGCTGCCAGTATTAACATCACATAAATCAATTTATTCTTCATCAACAATATCTCCGATTTAATATCAGGCGGCTGGATCCATTCCATCCGCGACTAAAAAGTATACCGTTCTAACCGACAGGAATAATGCTCCACATCTGTTCCGTATCGAGCGTTTAAACGAGACAACGCTCAAAAAGAGAGAGTTTTACAATTGCATCTTTCCAGCAGGCAATAAACCGCATTTCCCGATTCATCACATCAGCGAGAATTTTGATTTCCCGAAAAAAGTCACCATAGGCCATTGGAATTTGCCTACCCGGTAACACGTTTCGAATCCTAAAGAATCTCTAATTTGGCATAGGGCAAAACCAGGCGTCTTTTTCCAGCGTCATCGAACAGAACCACCAGCTTGGGATGATGTGAGGATGGATCGATTTGCAGGATGGTACCCTTGCCAAATGTCTGGTGCTCTACCCGCATACCGATGCGCAGTTCGGTCTGTTCCTGAGATTCATTTTCATAATCGGGCATCGTATGATCTTCAGGTTCGGGAAGATAGGTTCGTCTCTGTGGTATATTTTTTCTGCCGACATGGATCACATCTATAAATGAAGCATCGAGTTCCTTTATGAAACGAGAGGTATAGGAGCGATTGTTGCCTCCATACCGTCTTCTCGATCGCGCCCATGAAAGATAGAGGCAATTCATTGCCCGGGTGGCTCCTACATAAAACAATCGTCGCTCTTCTTCCAATTCCATGGGATCGGCAGAGCTGCGCGAAAGCGGAAACAACCCTTCCTCAAGACCGACAATGAAAACGACGGAAAATTCCAGTCCTTTTGCCGAATGCAGGGTCATCAGGGTGACCGCGTTGCCCTGGTCATCCCAGTTATCGATGTCGGTGGTTAAAGAAACGTTTTCCAGAAATCCTTCAAGCGTGAGCGGCTTGTCCTGTTGTTTGGAAAATTCCGCAATAGCGACCAACAATTCTCTGATATTATCAATACGAGTCAGAGATTCAATGGTTCCTTCTTCTTTATAGATTCGTATTATTCCGAGTTCTTCGATGAGTGAGGAAGCCAGTTCTGCGGGCAAGAGATCGTCTTTGAGTTGTGAATATTTATTCAGCATCTTGTAAAATCGCTTTATACTTTGCCGGGCATTTTGCTGAATGGTATCGATATTGTCAATATTCTTCAGGGCATCCAGCAGAGAAAGGTTATTCTTTTTTGCATACGCCTCAATTTTGCCAAAAGTAACGCCGCCGATTCCGCGAGTTGGAAAATTGATGATCCGGCGAAGGCTGATGGCATCAGAAGGATTACAGAGCACGCGTAAATAGGCGAGGACATCTTTAATCTCTTTTCGTTCATAAAATTTAACACCACCGACAATGATATAGGGGATGGATTCAGCCCGTAAAGCTTCCTCGAGTACACGGGATTGTGCATTGGTACGGTATAAAACCGCAAAATTTGAAAAGTTATAACCACCATTCTTGAGCTCATATCCGATTCTGTCGACAACCATCCTCGCTTCTTCCAGTTCCGTATCGACTTGAATAAGGATGACCTTATTCCCCTATTCTTTTTCAGTCCACAGTTGTTTGGGATGGCGCTGGTGATTGTTTTTTACCACAGAATGTGCTGCTGCTAAAATATTTTGAGTAGAACGATAATTTTGCTCGAGATGAAATTTTTTGCATTCCGGATAATCTTTTTCAAAATCAAGGATATTTTTAATTTCAGCTCCCCGCCAGCGATAGATGGATTGATCATCATCGCCTACCACGCAAATATTGCGGTGCTTGCCGGCAAGATATTTCAAGACAACATATTGAGCTCGATTGGTATCCTGATACTCGTCAACCAAAATATATCTGAATTTATCACTATAATAATCCAGGACGAGCGGGAAACGCTCAAACAATTCAATCGGCTTGAGCAAGAGATCATCAAAATCCATGGCATCCATTTCACGTAAACGCCGCTGGTATTCGCGAAAAATAGCGGGCAGGTGAACATCCAGATAATTGTTCTGCTTTTGTTCCAGTTGTTCAAACGTTAACATGGCGTTTTTTGCAGCGCTGATTTTATGGGCAGCCGCTCTGGGAGGAATATCCTGTTGCTTTAATTTAAAATCCTTAAGAATCGTTTTGATCAAGGTGACCTGATCATCCTGGTCGTAAATGGAAAAGCTTTTTGTGAATCCGAGGCGTTCACCTTCTTGTCGCAATAGCCGGGCAAAGAGCGAGTGGAAAGTCCCGATCCACATGCCGGACATCCTGTTGGGAATCAGCCTGGCAACCCGTTCACGCATTTCTGCAGCAGCTTTGTTGGTAAAGGTCATGGCGAGGAGTTCTTTGGGTTCAGCCAGGCCATTGGCCAGCAGATATGCGATCCGGTAGGTCAGAACGCGTGTCTTGCCGCTACCGGCACCTGCCAAAATCAGAACCGGGCCTTCGGTTTCCGCTACCGCCTTTTTTTGTACAACATTGAGATCGGATTTGAGCCAGTGCAGATCACTGTTCGTTTTTGTTGCCAAGTGCTTCCTCCCTTTTCTGACGTGCAACCCTGGCGCGGATTTTGTCAAATTTACGTTTTGCGTTGAGATGGTCTCTGAGATTGGTGCTGAAAATATGACCTCCCCTTCCATCTGCAACAAAATAGAGATAGGAAGTGGAAGCAGGATTTAAAGCCGCACGTATCGCGGCTTCACCGGGATTACTAATCGGTGCCGGCGGCAGACCGGCATATAAATAGGTATTGTAAGGCGAATCGATTTTGAGATCGCGATTCAGCAAGCGACGCGGTCCGTCTGAAATAATATACTGAATGGTCGGATCCGCCTGAAGCGGAATTCCGCGATCAAGGCGATTGTGATAGACCGAAGATATATAGACCATTTCACTATCCAACACGGCTTCACCCTGAATGATGGATGCCAGAATCACCGTTTCATAAAAAGAGTAACCCAAATCTCTCACCTTTTTATGCGCCAGACTATCGTCGAAAACGCGTTGAAAAAGCGTTACCATGCTTTTAATAATCTGTTCCTCTGAAATGCCAAAGGTAAAATAATAGGTTTCGGGAAACAGAAATCCCTCCAGTGTCGGATGATCGATATTCAGGCCGGCAGCAAAGAGGGAATCAGATGTCAGCATGACAAAACGGGATGAATCGACCTTTAACTTTTCTGACATCAGAGCAGCGATCTGACGGCTGGTTATACCTTCCTGAACCGTTACTTTTATAAAGGATTGTTCCCCCTTGCTGAGTTTATCAAGCACATAATATATGGAGCTCTTTTGCGGCAGGAGATACTGACCCGCTTTAAGCTGATGATGCTTTTGGGTGAGTCGGGCTAAAAAAACAAAAAGAGACGCATCGGATATGATATTATTTTCCTGCAACTTTTCTGCAATTTGAACCGGTGTTTCACCATAGGTAACTCGAAATTGTATGGGCGTCTCTTTTGCCGGCGTAAAAGGGTAGAAAAAAAGCATAACACCGACAAAAAAAACAATCATAACTATTATAAAAATAATCAGTTTCATTCGTTTGCCCTGATTTTTTCATGCAAAAAATATCGATTCGTATATGACCTTTAATTTAAAAATTATTTGTATAAATAACAAAGAAATCATAAAAAACATGTGTAAGCGTGGCAATCCCCAGGCCCCGCCAATAATAGAGAACACAAAAAAAGAGGCCCGCTAAAAAGCGAAACAAAGCGCTATAGAGATCAAATGGCATATTCCAGTAATGTATCCATACAAACGCGACCGATGACAAGAGTGCCGCTATATAGTATCCCCCTTCCGGACGCAGATGAGCACCCTCTATAAGCATAAAAGCACTGTAATAAAACAAAAGCGCTCTGAAAATCAATTCTTCATAGCCTCCGGCACCCAGTGAAAGACCGATCTGAAGAACAAGCGATTGAGCTCTGTTGTCAGCAGCGAGTATGATGAATTTGGACAAGTTGGAAACCAAAAGCCCGACAATGAAGGCATATACACTGCTTTCCAGTATCATCATGGGAAGATACTGAATTTTGATGGATAAAGGCGGGCGTTTGTGCAGCCATATCGCAGTGCCGATAAGCACAACAAATCCCAAAGAAC
>CAZMUU010000015.1:0-23699 GCA_964569215.1 uncultured Cytophagia bacterium | reverse complement strand
GATTCTTCATACATGAATCGCTTGTCGAACCAACCGTGATCGCCGAGATAAAAGCCCTGGTCTGATGTATAAACCACAATGGTGTTTTCAGACAAGCCGGATTCATCAAGGTAATCGAGAAATCGACCGATGTTGTCATCTACAGAGGCGACACAAGCGAGATAATCCTGCATGTATCGCTGATACTTCCAGGATTTCAGGGCATTGCCTTCAAGGTCCTGCGGCCAGGGTTCTTTGACGTCTTCGATGCTGAGGTCGTGTAATATACTCATTTCCTGCTCTTTGGCCGCCCGGCTTCTCGTGCTGTAATCGTCATGAAACGTTTCCGGTTCGGGAATGGTTTTTTGGCGCCATTCTTTGGCATATGCTTCATCCGGTTTCCAGCGCCGATGCGGAGCTTTGTGATGATACATGAGCAGAAACGGTTTTTCCCTGTCTACAGATTGTAGCCAGTTAATGCTCATGTCTGTGATGATATCCGTGACGTAACCGCTGTGTTTTTTTCGTTCTCCCATTTCGATAAAGTCGGGGTCGTGGTAGTTGCCCTGTCCGGGAAGGATGTTCCAGTAGTCAAATCCGGCAGGCTCGCTCTTGAGATGCCATTTTCCGATCATAGCGGTGGTGTAACCCGCCTGTTGCAGCAATTGGGGAAACGTCAGCTGTGATCCGTCGAATTTTTTGCGATTGTCGATGACGCCGTTGAGGTGGCTGTATTTTCCCGTCAAAATCGTGGCCCGGCTGGGTGCGCAAATCGAGTTGGTACAGAAACAGTTATTGAACCGCATGCCTTCATTGGCCAGTCTGTCCAGATTCGGCGTTTTATTAATTTTGCTGCCATAACAACTGAGGGCATGGGAGGCGTGATCGTCGGTCATAATAAAGACAATATTGGGTTTTGGAGCAGCAGAACGGCAGCGCAAAAAGGCAAAGCTGCTACGCCTAACCCCGTTGTTTTAAGAAATTCTCTTCTTTTTAACGACTGCATAGGCTCCTCGCTTTTTTGAATGGAATCGTTTTAATTGCTGTGGGTACCGTCTTTGCCGTTGATTTTTTTCGGAAACAGGCTTTGAGCATATCGATACTAAAGGATAACAATTTTTCGAGAAAAATCAAAGATTGTTAAGATATTTTTCAACCACATGATATGATCCCGAAAACGGGCCGGGATCCTGAATTTTCAGCGATGCCAGCGCTGCTGCCCACGTTTGTGACTCTCTCGGAGGATGGGTAAGACGCCTGGCGAGGTAAGCTCCAAAGGTGGTGTCTCCGCGACCGGTGCGCCCCAGGTTGCGCTTATGGGTAAAACGCATAAAGGAATTCGTTCCGCCTGCCCGTAACAGAACGCCATCTGACATTGTAATGAGTATTTCCTTACAACCCCAGGATTCCACCGTCTGCGCAGCTTTTGCCGGATCATCTGTGCCGGTTAATATTTTTGCTTCCAGAACGTCCAGCTTGATAAACTGCATCAACGATATGATTTTTTCCTTTTCTGTGACATCCAGGAACTCTATTTCCCTGGTTTTCGGATGAATTTGCCGCACAAAGGATTGTATATCTATTGCCAGTGTATATCCAAGGCTTTTTAACTTTTGGATAAAGGTGATATCGAATTCCTGGTTTGAAATGCCGGCAAGAACCAAAAGTTTTGTTCGAAAAGGATAAAGCTCTTCGATCTTAAGAGGACCGGCGTTATGAATCTGACGGACATGACGCTCTTCGATGTCGTCAGAGGGATAGACCACCCTTGCCTCTGTGGTTTCTGCTGCCGGTATGATATAAACATCGACGCCGGCATCCTTCAAAGGCTGAAGCAGGGCTTTATCATCGGGATTCATTTTTACGATTGCAGCGATATTGGAATGCGTAACGCCGGCAGCTACGCCGCCATAGAGCACGGCGCTGCCGGCGGTCCGGACCGGTTTCTGCCCATGTGTAATAATTTCATCCTTGCAAAAGTGGCCCATAAATACAATGTCATATCTTTTCATCAATTCGCTCCGTTCTGAAATGATCCTGGAACGAGTATCATTCGATCCGAGGTTGCTATTTCCACACTGTAGTCATGATAATCGTTATCCGTCACCGGTTATGTTTTTTGTAGATGAATATGATACGATATTTTCCGCTTAAAAACAAGCCACACAAAAGCGACAAGTGATGATTACAGCCGGGTTATTTCAAAACTGAACAGATAGAAAATACTATTAACCCATTGCAGCCCATCTACGATAAAAATCGTGAGTTTGTACCCTTGTAAAGAAAGTGTGATGCTAATTTAATTTGCTTGATTATCGTGAGGATAACTACTATAATTAAGTGTGCTATTATTCGATCCGTTTTATCTCATTTTCATAACGTGTGGAGTGGATTCATGTATCGGGTGCGACCGGTCTTGTTTTTTGTTTTGGTTATTTTACTGGCAAGTTGTGCTAAACAGAGCGATAGAAGATTTGTCTTTACGGAAGCTAAAATTGAACGCGCGAAGCAGAATATAGAACAGCACAGCTGGGCTGCATCGTTTTACGATTCTCTTAAACAGGTTGCTTATGAGGCTATCCGTCTCGATTCTCTGGAGATATGTTCCTGGATATCCGACTATACACCTACGCGGGTGGTGGATTGTCCTCATTGTCATACCTCCTGGAAGGAGTATATCTGGGAGTGGGCGGTATCCTCTCCGGACGCCATCACCTGTCGGGTATGCAGCGCAAGAATAACAGATCAGAATTATCCGGATAATGATACTGTCAGGGTAATCGATCCTCAAGGGGTTTCTCATCCCGTGCCGGTTCATCTTGATGCAAACGGGAAGGAGTACCGTTTTCGATCCCGCATTGCTTATGAAAAACTTTTTCACAGAGTGCGGCATTGGCTGAATGCTCTGGCTTGTGTATACGCCATTGAGCGGGATGATAAAGCAGCCGACGCTGCGATTCGGTTGCTGACGAGGTTCGGTCAGGTCTATCCCGGCTATGCCCTGCATGATTGGTATCATTACGGGACAAAACCGTGGAAACTGGCCGGTAAGATATCCGGTTGGAATTATGAGGATGCCATATTTATTGTGGCTGCCGGCAAAGCTTATGATGCTGTAAGAGACTATCATGGCTGGAGCGACGGAAAACGTCGAATCGTTGAGGAAGGTGTTTTCCGCACAGCTCTGGATATGCTTATGGCCATAGAGCCCGCCAAACAGATTATCAATGACACGCCTTTCCGCTATGCAGGTGTCGCTGTTTGTGCCCGTATTCTGGACGATCCGGCTGCCATGCGCTGGGTGCTGAATCCCGAGACCGGTGTGGTCAATTTTATTCGCCGGTATTGGTTTCCGGATGGTACCTGGTGTGAACGGTCACCCAGTTATCACAAGATGGCGTTGCGAAATTTTCATCAATTGGTTGAAGTGTTGGAGAATTACTCCGACCCCGCCTGCTACCAGGAAGAGGATCGGGTTGAGCATTTTTACCTGCAAACTATCCCCCGGTTGCGACCTATATATGAACAACTGTTCAGAATCACCTATCCCGATGGAACCCTGCCGCCGATAAATGATTCCCATGTCTACGACAGGCCCAGAGCTCTCTTTGCGGATGCCGCCTACGCCTGGTATGATTCCGAGTTTGCCCTTTTATCATTGGCTGCAGCATTAAAGGACAGCAGTCTGAACAGGGGAGATATGTTTGCTCTGTTTTATCGGCCGCCGCAGGCAAGCCAGACTCTCAAGGGGGTTCTGCAAGCGGATTCTTATAATCGCCCGAGCGAGAATATTGAAGATATGGGACTGGTGATTTTGCGAAGCAAAGCCAAAACACCGGAGACAATGGTTACGGCGCAGTACGGCGGCATTTATGGCGGTCACGATCATTTTGACAAGGCAGACATTACCCTTTTCGCCCATGGACGGGAGATGCTTTCAGACCTCGGTTATGTCTATTCTTCTTTTCCGGATATCTTTACCTGGATGCAGCGCAGCCTGGCGCATAATACGGTCACCATCGACGCCATTAATCATCGTTACTCGGCTGGTGAATGCCGGTTATTTCATACGGAGCCGGGGTTTCATGTTGCCGATATCAGGTGTCCGTGGATTTATCATATGGTTACCGATATCTACCATCGGCAATTGATGTTGGTAGAGAACAGCGGTGATGCCTGCCTGGTCGATGTTTTTCGCGTGCGCGGCGGTGGCCGGCACGACTGGAGTGTACATGCCCAGAGTCAACACTTGCGGATAAAAAATTTAAACTTTTCTGCCATAAAACGAATCCCGGGTTGTGATTATGCGTATTCATTTCTTAAAGACAACTCTGTAGCTTCAATAACCCGGCCCTTTTACGCAGAGTGGCAATGGCCGGAATCGCCGGTGGCAGGATTGCGAATGCATATGTTGTCTCCCGTTGCGGCCGAAATATTCCACTCTCAGGCGCCGGCACAGCGACAGCGCGGCAAAGGGGGTAAAACCCTGCCCTGGCTGGTCGTGCGGACGCAAAACAGCGGTTCGACGACGTTTTTGGCCATATGGGAACCTTTTAAAAAGAACCCCGTGCTCTCGACTGTGAAATTGCTGACGCTGGACGCCGGACATCCGGACTGGCCGGCGGTTGTGCAGTTAAGCTGGACGGATGGAACCATAGACTATATTGCCGGTGCACTGGAAGACAAACCTGAACGGGTGATGTCTGTTTTAAATCAAAAGGTACCCTGGCAGGGACGTTTCGGACTGGTCCGCACGACCGGGGATCGAATGGTTAAACAAGTTTGGTTGAACGCCTTTCACTAAATTGTTACAAACGATAAAAGGAGGAACAGTTATGCCGGAAAAAAACAAACCTCAAACCACCAAAAAAGCGATTCCGGAAAGCGGCAGCAAGGACGAGCGCATGTGGGCGATGTTTTGTCATTTAAGCACCTTTTGCGGATTTATCATTCCTTTTGGCAATATTATCGCGCCATTAATTATCTGGGCATTGAAACGCGACGAGTTTCCTCTGGTGGCCGATCAGGGGAAAGAAGCTCTCAATTTTCAAATCAGCATGACGATTTATTTTTTGATTTGCGTGATTTTGATTTTTGTGGTCATAGGGATTCCACTTATTATCTTGGTAGGCCTGTTCGATATCGTTATGACGATCATCGCAGCCATAAAAGCCAATGAAGGAGAAAAGTATCGCTATCCCCTGGCTATCCGCCTTGTTGATTAATACGCTTTGTTTTAAAAACACCCCCGGCGAATTCTCTTCGGGGGTGTTTTATTTCCCGTCTTCGATTGTACCAAAAATTTTACCCTTGTATTTTTGCCTCATTTGATTATTTTAATTTAAGCGTTCTGCGTCAACATCCGGTCAAAAAGGCCGGAATGTTTTTCTGGAATCTCCCGGAAATGTCGTTATTGGTAATTTTTATACCTGACACAACCAAACATGGGTAAATGCCCGAGCGGAGAATACTATGAATGGTATACCTAAAACGGTTTTGTTTTATCTGGTCATTTTTTCGGTTACCGGAATGTCTCTCTCCTTTTCAAGCGATCATCAATACAGCCGGATACCGTTTACGCTTGGTCCTGTCTCATCGGGAATGGATTTGCGCAACATGGTCAGACGTCAAATTGTGCGCCAAAGCTGTGCCCTGATTGAACAGGGAGCGATCAAACGATTACAAGCATTTAAGCAGGGAGACTGGCAATCCTGGCGCCGGGATGTACGCCTGGCGGTGCTGTCCCAGATGGGTAAAATGCCTTTCGGCGAGATGGGAGCTCCCCTCAATATTCGACAGGTTTCCGCTTTTGGATGGAACCACTGCCGGGTGGAAAATGTTCTGTTTGAATCCCTGCCGGGTTGGGATGTCAATGCTTCGATTTTTCTGCCGGACGAGAAAAAATTTCCCCCTCCCTGGAAAGCGATTGTGATACCGGTGGGTCACAGTTCAAAAACCCGACCGCACTATCAGATTCCCGCCCAGGCTTTTGCCCGCTTTGGCTACGTTTCCGTTATCTTCGATCCACCGGGAATGGCCGGTGAAAAGCAGGGCGGCAATGATCATTTTACAGATGCGGTTCGGTGCTATTTGACCGGCTATTCCGCCAATCGCTATTTTGTCATCGATGCGCTTCGTGTTATCGATTATCTGGAGACACGGGACGATATTGATATGAGCGATGGTGTCGGTATGACCGGTGTCAGCGGGGGGGGCACCACAACCATGCACGCAGTCCTGTTGGATGACCGGATCGCGGCTGCAGGGCCATCCTGCTGTGCGGTACCTATTGCCTATCATCCCGTTTTGGACGGATACTCCACCTGTTCTGAAACGCTTCCTCCCGGACGATTCAAGTACGGGCTGGACAATGTGGATTTGCTTTGCGCCGCTCTTCCCGCGCCGCTTTTATTAATGTGTGGTGAAAAAGACGAAGTTTTTAAAATCGAATGGAGCCGCCAAATAGCTGCTGATATCGATTCCGCTTATAGCGGCAGCGGCTATAAAGAGCGGTTTCAATTTTATGCAGATCCAGGTGGACATGATTACACGCTCGAGATGGCCCGGCGGTTTACAAAATGGATGGATAAATGGGTTGCCAGGCGGCCGGAACGCGCCATTCCTTCCCTTGTACAAGCAGATTTTGAACTGATACCACCGGGAAAATTGTATTGCTATCCAAATCTCGATGGTAATATGTACTCGCTAAACCGGAATATTGCTGAACAATTGAAACAGGAGCGCAAGGCTGAGAATCTCTCCGAATCGATTCGGCATCTGGCTCATATGCCCCCGGCCTCTTCCATCCCTTCTGCGCGTTGCAGTGAACCGTTTCAGGTCTGGGTGCACTATGTTGAGGAAATCCTGCTCAATCCGGAACCTTTTATTGAACTGCCGGCAACGTTCATGTATCCCATGACAGCGGACACGGCTGTAGGGGCGGTTCTGTTTTTTGATGATCGCGGCCGCTGGAGTGAATTGCGCTCGCAGGGATTACTGGCTGAATTGGCGATTTTTCTCGATCGCAGCGTTACCGGCTCGGCGGTGATGAGTGTGGATTTACGCGGCTGGGGGGATACGACCCCGGCCTATCTGCCTTATGAAATCGCTTCATGGGGCGATCGGGATCGCTATATTTCCTATCTCTCGGCAGCAATGGGTGACCACATCTTCGCCCAACAGATACGCGATGCCGCCGCCGCCCTGGCCTATCTGAAGAGGAGAAAAGAAATCGATGCGCAAAGAATTGTTGTTGGCGGACACGGACTGGGCGCTGCCGTGGCCCTGCATGTTGCCGGCCTGGATAAAGATGTCGCCGGCGTTTTGGCGATAAACGGTTTGTGGAGTTTCGAATCTCTGGCAGTCTCGAAAACCTATTCGTGGTCTCTGGGCGCTTTTTTCCCCAATGTGTTGAGATATTACGATTTGCCCGATCTGGTTGGACAGAGTCAGAACCCCCTGCTGATGGTCAATCCCCTGGACGCCGAAAAGCGTCCGGTTGATTCCGCCGGCACGGAGGTGGAAAATCCTCAAGTCGAGATTCTCCGTCAGCCGGATCAGAATCAGGAGATTCTTCGTTTTGTGCATCAGTTGATCCGTTAAGCGCTTTGTTATTTATGCGGTTATGCAGAAAAGCGGTCTTGCTGCGTTCCATTCGAGGCGAAAACAACGAATTTGGGAAAAAAGGATCCTCTTTGTACGAGTCACCTATAGATTTCCCTTGTTAAAGGTAGGGTGTCTTTATATATTATATTTTAGTGTTTAATCGGGTGTTTTGGCTGATTTGACGATGAACAATCATAAGGAGGACTTATGTCAGGACAAGGTTCCGGCGGTAATGTATTGGCCGCTCTGTGCAGTCTCTTTATTCCCGGTCTCGGTCAGCTGCTGCAAGGCCGGCTGTTGATGGCAATCGTTCATTTTGTGCTGGCCGGATTGTTGTGGCTTGTCTTGTTGGGATGGCTTGTCCATCTCTGGTCAATTATCGATGCAGCAAAATTCACCCCCAGAATGTAAATTATTTTACCGAGATTAAATCGGGATTGGAATGTTTGGAAAACTGTTGCTTTTGTTTGTCGGTTTGCCCCTGATAGAATTGGCGCTTTTGATCAAGCTTGGTCAATTATGGGGGGTATGGCCCACTATCGGGCTGGTGGTGATAACCGGCATTGTCGGCGCTTCTTTGGCCAGAATACAGGGTTTTTTGGTCTATACCCGCATCCAGAATGAGCTGGCGCAGGGACGGATGCCCGCAGAGGAACTGATCGACGGTCTGTTGATACTGGTGGGTGGTGTGGTTTTGCTTACACCGGGAATCCTGACCGATCTGTTTGGATTTACCATGCTGTTGCCGCTGACCCGGCTCTTTTTTAAACGCTGGTTGCGCAGGCGCTTTGATTCAATGGTACAACAGGGAGAAACGCGTATTTTTATCCATATGTAAATTGACCCACACGGTGACGTATACGAGGAGAAGGCATGATCAAGGAGATATTATCAATAGACTATGCGGTTTTGGGCTTTTACATCGTTCTGATTCTGGCTATCGGCATTTATTTCAGCAAGTTCATGAAAGGCGCCAAAGAGTATTTTACCGGCGGCAATATGATTCCGTGGTGGATCAGCGGTATCTCGCTCTATATGAGCAGTTTTTCCGCCTGGACCTTTACCGGTGCATCCGGTTTTGTTTATCACTCCGGCTGGTTCGGCTTGATCTATTTGCTCACCTGGTCCTTTGCATTTTTTGTAGGCTATCGTCTCACCGCCGCCAAATGGCGTCGTTCCCGGGTTATTTCACCGACACAGTATACCTCAACGCGTTATAATCTGACCACTCAGCAACTGGTCAGTTATGTTGTTGTGATCAGCGGGATGCTTGGGCGCGGACTTACGCTGACAGCTGTTTCCAAAATCATCTCCTTTACCCTGGATATTAATCTTAACCTGGTTATTGTGGTGGCCGGTTTGGCGATTCTGGCCTATACGTTTTTGGGCGGCCTGTGGGCGGTAACGATTACCGATGTGGTGCAGTTTATTATCCTTTTCGTTATCACCCTGCTGGTTATGCCGTTGAGCCTTACCCTGATAGGCGGCGTTGATTCATTTCTACAAAACATGCCGCCGTTGAAATTGAACCATGTATTCAACAATATGCATTACGATGTGCATTATCTGATCGCCATTACGCTGATCAATATGATAGCCGGCGCCAATTTCAGAGCCGCTCAACGATATTACAGCGTCAAGGACGAAAAAAGCGCCAGAAAGGTGGGACTGACTTGCAGTATACTTTTTTTAACCGTTCCCTTGTTGTTCGGTATTCCCCCCGTCATCGCCAAGATGCTTTGGCCCGATCTTTCGGCTCTGCCCACTTTTGCCAATACGCTGATTCCTGAAGACCTGGTTTATATCAGCATTGTACTCAAAGTCATTCCCAACGGCTTGATCGGCTTTTTCCTGGCTGCCATGTTTGCCGCCACCATGAGCACGATCGATACCACCTTTAATATTGAATCCTCGATAATTTCCAAAGATCTGTACGGCAACTGGATCAACCGTCAAGCCACGGACAAACAAATTCTCAAGGTGGGTAAAATTGCCACGCTGTTCCTGGGTGTTTTAACCATTATAACCGCCATCTATTATGCCCGCAGCAAACTGGGTATTTTTAATCTGATGGTAACGTTTACTACCCTTTTGAACATGCCTATTGCCATTCCCATGGCCTTTGGACTGGTCTTTAAACGATTGCCGCGCTGGTCCGCGGTAAGCGCCATCTCGCTTGGACTTTTAATAAGCGTTGCCTCCAAATTTTTATTATCCTATACAGTGGGACCGCAGGTTTATGCAACCACTCTGGTTACATTTGGAATTCTCCTGGCTGCAGAGCCGCTCGGAAGACTCTATAAGAAGAATCCCCTTGCTGTGGTAGCGATCGCTCTGTTCTCAACCTGCGTTATATTCGGCTCGCTCTATTTTACCACCACCTGGACATCTTCGCTTCCCTTTTACCTCTATTTGATGAGCGCATTCCTGTTTGCCGGCGGAATCATTTATTTCAGCTATTTGTTCTCCCGCGAAACCGCGGAGGACAAGATGATTGTTGAAAAATTCTTCTCCAAACTCGCCGAACCCGTTGATGTCATTCGCGAGGTGTATGGTGCCGGCAAACGGCAAATGTCCACCTTTCCGGTAGTGGGAATTATTACCCTGATTATCGGTGTTTTTGTATTATTCCTGCTCTTTACTACACTCACCACCCGGGAGACATGGATAATTTTGATAAGCGGCGTGATGCTGATCGCAATCGGATTTTCCATGACCTATTTTGGCAAAAAAAGCGAGCAAAAATTCAATGAAAAACTGGAAAAATGGGAAAACGAATTTTAATAGAGGAGACGCGATATGTATAGAAAAAGCCTTTTTCTTGTTGCGATTGTTTTTTTTCTGGCCTGCGGCAAACAGGAGCAGACCGGGCCGGTTATTACGCGCTATTCGGATATCTATCAACAAGACGGTCAATGGTATTGCCCGCTGTGTGAACAACCGGTAAAAAACGGCGATCGTTCCAAAATCGATCCGGCCCTTTACCTCTCCGAGTGGCACGATATATATCTCGATGAAAATTATTTTGAGGAAAAGATCAATCACATATCTGATCAGGAACTCAGTGCCTCGCTCAATTTTCCCTCTCACCTGGAAAGACGCAGCCGCAATTTAATGCAAAAACAGCAAAAAGACTCTCTTTACCATATCATCCGGCAATATTTTATCAACCGTTCAGATAACCGCAGGTTATATCATTATGATTCTGATGTCAAAGTGCCCTTTATTACCATTTCAGAGTTCAGAGAGGCTGTATCTGAAGACCCACAGCGTCGCGATGAAATAGTCAAACTTGCAGGCCAATTCGTAGATCCCGACAGCGGATATATTGTCTGGGGGGTTCATTTTGGAGATGAAATCGATTACAATCATGAATGGCAGCAACGCTCCAAGTACGGTGTACATTATCTTCATTTTTTCAGCTATATCCTCAGCGCCTATCTGGCAAGCGGAGATTCGCTTTACAGCCATGCTCTGGAAGATATGTTCAATCAATGGTATGCACAGAAGGATCAGATTGAACAGAAAATCACAAGCAAAAAAGACAAACGCCGAAACGTGATTTGGTATGAGCTGGGACTGGGAAACCGTACACCCCGTCTGATCGACATGTATCGGGTTCTCGGAGAAGAGCTGTCACCGGAAACGCACGCACGCATGTTAAAGATTATTTTGGGCAGTGCGCGCTGGCTGTATGAATGCGTTAACCGCACGCCATTCCATCCCTATAACTGGCAAACACAATCCGCGATGACGTTGGGATATATTGCTATCATGTTCCCTGAATTCAAAGAGTCGGAAAAATGGCTTCGCGTCAGCCGCAATAATATGGAAGCGCACTTTCAAAATGATATTCTCGAAGACGGCGGCTATATCGAACGAACCGGAAGCTATACGCAGTATGTTTTCGGCATGTTTTACCGCTATATGCTGATGTTTGATTATTTTGTCAATGACGATGATCTTTTGCAGGCCTATTTGCCCAGGCTGGAAAAGTTGATGGAGTTTACGGCTTTAACCATCACTCCTCTGGGCGTGAACAGTCCCTTTAATGATTGCCGCCGCAGCCGCTGGGAAGACCTTTTGGTTGAAATGGGACAATTTTTTGAGCGTCCGGATTTTATCGGTGCCGTGGAACCCTGGGTTTCGAAGGAAAAACTGCAATCGCTGCAAATAACACCACAAGTGCCGGACTGCACCTCCATTCGTATGCCTTATTCAGAATTTACCGTGATGCGGGAAAACTGGACACCGGAAGCCTGTTTTATGATCATCAATCACGGTCCCTTTGCCAATCACAGCCATTATGACATGCTTGATTTTGAAATTTTTGCCAATGAAATCCCGATCGCCATTGATGCGGGGTTGGGATTATGGGGCTATTCAACGCCGAACCACGTCTCCTGGTACAAACAGGCCAAAGCTCACAATATGTTGATGATTGATCAGGCAAACCCGGTCAAGCGGGACATTTCCGGAGAAGATGTGGTTTGGGTTCCGCAAATGTTTACTGATTATTTTGCCGCCAGTCACCGGGGGTATGAAAAATATCACGATACGACCTGCCGGCGGCATATCGTTTTTGTTAAAGGAGACTATTGGCTTATTTTGGATCAGGTCTTTACCCCTCATGTTGATAAGCAAATGAACTGGCAGCTTCACACACCGTTGCATACGAACGAGCTGGAGAATGGCTTTGTTTCACGCGAACGTCCCGGCGCTCTGTTTCTCTATGCACAACAGGACGATAATGTCCGGAAAATCAAGCGCGAAGGTGATGCCGATTTAAGAGGAATTCCGGGCGAAGAGCCCAATCGCAAGATCGATTGGCTTACTTTTCGCAAGATGACACGTGCTGACAGCAGCAAAGATCATTTGGCGACATTGATATACCCGATCAAGGGAAAAGCGGATACTGAGATTCAATTTCATCAGATCAACAGCGAGGCCGGTGTATGGATTTTTGAGATAAAGGGCAAAACATTTAACGATAAAATCATCCTCTCGGATGGCGATATGCACCGCTTTAGTGAAAATCTTGAAGGCGATTTTAAGTTTGCCTGGTTCAGGAGCCGCGAAAATACGGTCAGAAAAATGAGCCTTGCCGGCGTTTCCAGGCTCGACCTCAGCGGTACGATATCTCTTGAATTGCCGGTGAAAAAACGCTATGAAGCCAATTTTTAATCTTGAAAGCAACAAGAGGGAAAAAACATGAAAAAGATAACGATTACAACTTTGCTTGTCCTTGTTGTCATTTTTGCCTGCGGGGAAAAAGAGCAGACCGGGCCGGTGATTACCCTTTATTCGGATATTTATCAAATCGGTGATCAATGGTACTGTCCCATCTGCGATCAGCCGGTAAAAAATGGCGATCGTTCCGATATTGACCCCAATCTCTATCTTTCGGAATGGCATGATGAATTTCTCGATCCCGACTACTTTGACAAAAAGATCAACAACATCTCCGATGTTGAATTTTTGCGTTCCGTCGATCCGGGTGTTGATACAGTTGGAGTGGAACAATCTCTTCAGCGGGTCATTGATTATTTTGCCAATCGTCCGGATAATCAGCGATTGCACTGGTATGATCCGAATGCGGAATATTTTATCACGATCGATGAATTTGTTCGACGGGTTGAAAGCGATCCGGCCCGCCGTCAGCAAATAGTGCAGGCAGCAACGGAGATCGCCCATCCCGACAGCGGTTACAGCATCGGCAATGAACACTTTGGCTGGCAGATCAATTTTAATACGGACTGGAAACACTCGTCGGATTATATTGTTAATGGACTGGGATATTTGCCCTCGCTGGTAAATGCTTATCTGATTACCGGGAATGATTTTTGGCTGACCAGCTATGAGGATATCTTCAATCAGTGGTATGAACAGAGAAACACACTCGAACATCATCGTAAACCCTGGCAACTCAAAGTTTACGGGATTATCTGGTACGAGCTGGCCACCTCCAGCCGTTTGATTCGACTTGTTGATGGTTACCGCGCCATCGGTGATCATCTGTCACCGCAAACCCAAAAACGTATGTTGAAAATCATTCTGGGCTCCGGCCGCTGGCTTTATCAATCTCTCAATCGCGTTCCGTTTCATCCCTATAACTGGCAAACCGCCAATGCCCGTACCGTGACCTATCTTGCGCTCACTTTTCCGGAGTTTGTTGAAGCCCCGGCTTGGCTAAAGCTGGCAGATCAGAATATGAAGCGACACTTTCACAATGATATCCTCGATGACGGTGGATATATCGAACGCAGCGTCGGATATACGATCTACACTTATGGTATGCTTTACGGCTATTTGCTGATGCACAAGCATTTTGACGACAATTTGGAACCGATGCAAACATATATGCCGCGTCTTGAGAGCCTGATGGAGTTCACCGCATTAACGATGACGCCCGTTGGGGTCAATTGTGCGTTTAACGATTGTGCCCGCGGAACGCGCTTTGCTGATTTTCTTGTGGAAATGGCTGAGGTTTTTCAGCGGGGTGATTTTGTCGGAGCTGTTGAGCACAGGTTGTCCCCGTCTGACATGGCAAAACTCAATGTAGAGCCCGTACAACCCGCCTATAAATCCAAACTCTTTCCCCATTCAAAGTTTGTCGTCATGAGGGAAGAATGGCAACCCAACGCTCATTTTATGATGATAAATTACGGTCCCTGGGCCAATCACGCCCATTATGATATGCTCGATTTTGAAGCGTATGCAAACGGGATACCAATCGCATTGGATGCGGGTTTGGGTGAAAGGGGCTATCTGGAGCCCAACCATGTGAGCTGGTACAAACAAACCCCTGCTCACAACATGCTCATGATCGATAACGCCAATACCAACAAACGATTTGTTGAAGGATATGATTCGCTCTGGGCGGCGCAGGGATATACAGACTATTTTGCGGCAACACATGACGGCTATAAGGAATTTCACGATACCATTTGCCGCCGCCATTTTGCCTTTGTACGGGGGGAGTATTGGCTCATTCTGGACCAGGTTTTTACCCCTCACAAAGGAAAAGTGATGGATCACATGCTGCACACGCCTCTACACACCCGGCCGGTTGAAAACGGCTATGTTTCCGATGAGCGTCCGGGAGCCCTTTTTCTGATTCCCGAAGAGGCTGAAAATATTGAAATGATCAAACGCATGGGCGAGGCGGATCTGAGAGGTCTTGAAGGAGAGCCGGCCAATCGCGAAATCGACTGGCTTACCTTTCGTAAAGTCTCCATGGCGGACGCACAACAGGACCACATCGCTGTTTTGATTTATCCTCTTGAAAGGCACGGTGCTAAAGACATCCGTTTTAACCAGGTCGAATCTGAACTACCGGGCGTCTTTATCTATCAAGTGACAGGTGATGGCTTTACAGATACTCTGGTTTTTTCGGACGGAAAGCAGCACCGTTTTTCGGATCAACTCGATGGCGATTTTGTCTTTGCCTGGCTGCGCAGTGAGGGTGGAAACCCATCCGTGATTAGCGCGGTTCAGACGTCGCAGTTGAACTGGCAGCAGCAAGTCACCCTTAAATTTGCTGAACAAAAAAATTATGAATTGACTTTAAATACGGGAGGACAATAATACTATGCAATATACCAGACTTGGCAAGTCCGATATCACGGTTTCCAGAATTGCGATGGGGTGCTGGGCCATTGCCGGTGGTCTTGTATGGGGTGAACAGGATGATAAAGACGCAATAGCGACCATCGGTGCAGCGCTGGATGAAGGCATTACCTTTTTCGATACCGCCGAAGCATACGGGGACGGCTATTCCGAACAGCTTCTCGGAAAGGCGTTAAAGGGAAAACGCCGGGATGTGATTATCGCTTCCAAAGTTCGGCCGGGCAATGTTGCCTATGACAAGACCATACAAGCTTGTGAACAGAGCCTGAAAAATCTTCAGACCGATTATATCGATCTTTACCAAATACACTGGCCGGTTCCGGATGTGCCTTTTGAAGAAACCTATTCTGCTTTGAGCAGCCTGAAGCAACAAGGGAAAATTCGCACGATTGGTGTGTCCAATTTTGGGGTTAAAAATCTGGAAGATTTTTTACAGCAAGGCCATTGCCTGATCAATCAGGTCTCGTATAGTCTGTTATTTCGGGCTATTGAATATGAAATTCTCCCTTATTGCCGGAAACATGAAATTGGGGTTCTGCCCTACAGTCCTCTTGCTCAGGGATTGTTGACAGGCAAATTCAAAAGCGTCGGGGATGTACCTGAAGAGAGGCGCCGTACCCGGTTTTATTCAAGCGAAAATCCGTTGGCCAGACATGGTGATGATGGTTGTGAGGAAGAGGTTTTTTCCGCGTTGGATCGAATCGACGATATCTGCAGGAAGCTGGAACAGCCGATGACCCATGTTGCGTTGGCCTGGTTACTGCACAAGCCCGGTATTACATCCGTCATCGCCGGAGCCCGGCGACCGGATCAGATCAGAGACAATGCCGGTGCCATTGATTTAAAACTGACTGACGATATCATCGAGCGACTGGACAATGTAACCGGGGATTTGAAAGAAGAACTGGGCAACAATGCGGACATGTGGGAGGCAGAGTCCAGAGTCGTATAAACGAAAAATGATCGCATCAACCAGGCAGAGGAACTGTAAACATGAAGAGACGAAAATTTTTGCATACGGCCGCAACGGCAGCGGCTTTATTTCCGGCGACGAGGATTTTTGCAAAAAGCCGCAAAAACAGCTCTGAAGAAAAAAAGAGCGATGTGGTGCCGGAGAGAATATTGCAGCTAAAAGGAGACTATTATCGCCATCATCCGGTTGATTTTTCCAGGGGCAAGCTGGGTGCCCTCGGATTTGAGGGATGGGGAAACAGTGTTGATGTGGACGTTGCGGCGGATCAAACCGCTCTGATTCCCATGCATATCTGGAATATCGGGTTTTCCCCCCGGCTTCCCTTCAAACCCGAAGGTCCTGCGGCGCCGATCATGAAAATGCTGGAATGGGCCAGCCGTTCGGGCCCGATCACCCGCAGCCAAATTCCGCCTGTTTTTCAGGCAGCGCGGGACGGCGGGATTCGCGTTATCCATGTCGCCTCCGACGAACACTATGCGCTTAAATATCCCGGATATGAAATGAGCAAACAAGTTGCCGGTGCCGAACCGGAGGGTCTGCCATCGGCGCCTATGCATGATTATGTTAAGGTGCTGAACGAAGAGCGTGCTGATCTGATCTTCGGCCCCGGCCGCAAAGAGGCGCGTCCGCATTACCTGAAACACCTCGACTTTCCGCCCCAGGCCAGACCTCTGGATGATGAATATGTCGCCTATACCACCCATCAGCTCAACGCGGTTTTGAGAAAACACGGTATCTGGAATTTGATATATATCGGATTTGCAATCAATTGGTGCCTGTGGTTTTCTCCTGGCGGCATGGTGGATATGTCCCGGCTGGGTTATCGCTGCAACTGTATTGAAGAAGCCACAACAGCAGTGGAGAATAAAGAGTCGGTGGAAAATGAATTCAACAAAAAACAGTCAATGTGGCGAACCAGCCTGATGTTCGGCTATATTCATCACGCGGATGATTTTATTCAGGCCTGCTATCAACTAAAGTCATAGTCAAGAGGGATGTAATCGATGAAGAATTTTCTGCTATCTCTTGTCTTGAGTTTTGCGGCTATTTTATCCTGTACGGATTCAGGAAGCGAGTTTGTCGCCGGCCAAAAACAACAATCTGTGTTCTGGAATCGCGATATTATGGAAACGGCGCTGCAAAATTGCGAGCATGACGCCTGGGCCGCCTCGATTCAACAGCAATGCATCGAGCTGGCCGAGCCCTGGAAAAACATCAGCGATGACAGCTTATGGTCGATGATGTTCGGTGCCAATATTTCCCGTTCCTGGATGGTGTGGTCCGATGGATTTTGTCCCAATTGTCAAGAATCGGTAACCATGTATCACTGGAAAATCGATCCCTTCAGGCATCCGTGGAAAGTACAATGCCCGCACTGCGATGAGTTGTTTCCAAAAAATGATTTTTACACCTTTTATCAAACCGGGTTGGACAGTGCCGGTGTCTTTGATCCCGACCTCGCTGACCGGTCGCTTTTGTTTAATGCTTCTCATCCGGATTCGTCCGATCCCCTTTTCAAATACGGTGTTGATGACGGGGAAGGATTTTTCGACGGCGAACATCGCCGGCGCTTCATCGGCGCTTATCTCATATACGGCCAGTGGAAGCATATGATTTTGCAGGGAATCCGCCGCTTGTCCGCGGCTTATGCCGTTACCGGGGATCCTCTATATGCACGCAAAGCTGCTATTTTGCTGGACCGGGTTGCTGATTTGTATCCCTCCTTTGATTATCGCACTCAGGGATATACTTATGAACAGCAAAATCCGGTCAGTGGCTGGGGATATGTTAGCGTTTGGCATGATGCCTGTGAAGAAACGCGGGAACTCGTTTTGGCTTATGACATGATCTTCGATGCCATCAGGCAAGACAGCGCCCTGGTGCATTTTTTGTCTGAAAAGGCACGGCAGTATCATCTGAATAAAAAGGACTCTTTTGCAGACATTCAAAAAAACATCGAAAACGGCATTTTACTGGAGGTCATAAAAAATCGTCATAAAATCGTCAGCAATTTTCCCCGCCGCGAAGCGGCGCTTATTCTCATAAAAACCATTCTGGGATGGCCGCATGCTAAAGAAAGCGTCATGACGGAAATTGACCGGATGCTCTCCCAGGCAACGGCTGCCGATGGATTGAGCGGAGAGAAGGGGCTCGCCGGTTATGCCCGCATCACTCCCACCACGCTTGTACAGCTCTTAAGTGTGTTCTCTCGTCTTGAAGAAGATTTTATAGAAACGCTTTTCGAACGTGTCCCTGAATTGCATCAAACGTTTCGGTTTCATATCGATTTATGGTTTAATCAGGAGTACTATCCCAAAATTGGGGATACGGGATCAATCGCCGAGAAAACGACGACCTATGCCGGAGCTGATTTTTATGAAAACAGTATCGACCAGACCAACAGGGTTTATGCCTTTACGTCGCCCTATTCCCTCTTTTGGCGTATCTATCAGATCACAGGAGATGCTGATTTTGTCAAGATCATGTATCGCGCCAACGACCACTCTGTTAAGGGATTGCCCTATGATATGCTGAAATCAAATTCGCAAGCAGTTCAGCAAAACGTTCAGGCGGTGATCGACAGCGCCGGAACAGCCATAAAAACGGCTTCTGTGAACAAGGAGAATTGGTGTGTAGCGATGATGAAATCCGGGCAAGGCGGCAACGCCCGGGCCGTTTGGCTCGATTATGATATCGGCGGCAATCATTGTCATGCCGATGGTATGAACATCGGTCTTTTTGCAGAGGGGCTGGATCTGTTACCGGGATTCGGCTATCCGCCGGTGCAGTTTGGTGGATGGACATCACCGCGGGCAATATGGTACCGCAAGACCGCAGCTCATAATACGGTGGTCATCGACGGCAATGATCAGATGATCAAACCGGGCATTAATCTGTTAACCGACCTCGAAGAGTTGCTCAAACCGCTCAAGCGGCACCAGGGCGGGAATACAGAGTTGTGGAGCGAGGGGGAAACCGTTCAGGCAATCCGGGTTTCCGGATCAAATTTATGGGAAGAAAATAAACCCGACCAGTATGAGCGAACCCTTTTGCTGGTGGATGTTTCTGAAACGGCTGCCTATGTTTTCGATCTTTTCAGGGTTGTCGGCGGCCGGGATCATGCCAAGTTTATGCATGGTTATTTCGGCGACCTGGAAACAGAGGGGTTGTCCAAAGAGGCGATGGAAGCATATGGCCATGAAACTCTGATGAGTGACTTTTACGGAGATCCCGATGCGGAACCTGGATGGCGGGCGGAGTGGCAGGTAGAGGATCGCTATGGATATTTGTCTGAAGATCAAAAGGTGCGGCTCGGCTATATCGATTTAACCCCTGACGCACAGGCGGCACAGGCGAAGACCTGGGTGGCATTTGGATTCAAAGGGGGAGAGTCCCACATTCCGAGCTTGATGATTCGACGCAAAACCGATATCCCGCCACTAAAGTCGGCGTTTACCGGTATTATCGAACCCTACAGGGCCGAGTCCGCCATAAAAACCGCCCGGCGGTTGTCCCTGCTCACCGTGGATGGAACGCCCTATGGTGAAATGAACGTTGCCGTTGTGGTTGAGTTGAGAGACGGCAGCAAGGATTATATTGCAGCGATGGATGTGCAGAATGCAGCAGGAGATTCACCGGCTTTTGGAGACGCGTCCGTCCTCTGCTTTGAAGAGTTTGAAACCGATGCAGAACTGTTCTGGGGCCGTAAAAACAGGGATCAGAGCCTGGAACGCATGGTCATTTGCAATGGTTCCTACGTCAGAACAAGTCAGAACGAGATTGAATTAAACTCAAATTATCCTCTGGTTGAAATTGAATTTAAAGGGAAAGAATTTAAAGTGGTGCGTGGGGACAGGAATATGATAAAATCACTTCGTTAACGGGAAGGATTTGCGATAAAAATGAAAATAATTGATTCTCACATACATGCCAGAATAGACGATACTCCTTCGATCGATACGATTTTGGATTTTTCTCAACACTGCAATATCGATCGTCTGGTGATTTTAGGCGATGTGCTCAGGTTCGGATTTTTTCCTTCCCCGGATCAGATCAAAAAGATCAATAACCACAGTATCGATCTGATCAAAAGATATCCCGAAAAACTTGATGGATTTTGTTTTTTGTCTCCCGAGCATCCATCTGTATTTATTGAAGAAGAAATAAAACGCTGTAAAAAAGCGGGTTTGATCGGCATCAAGCTCGAAGCCAGCGTCAATTGCCGCGATGACAGATTGACACCCCTGATGCAAATTGCGTCCGATCTAAGCCTTCCGGTTCTGCACCATAGCTGGTATAAAACGGATAAAATTAATCAGGCTGAATCGGACCCGGCCGATATCGCCTATCTGGCAGCCCGTTTTTCGAACGTCACCATTATTATGGCTCACCTGACTGCAGTCGGCATCCGGGGCGTTTTTGACATTCAAAAATTCAAGAATGTATATGTCGACACCTCGGGAGCGCAGCCTTTTTCAGGTGCAATAGAGTTTGCGGTTGAGCATTTGGGTGCTGATCGTATTCTTTACGGTTCTGATGCTCATTATCGTGATTTTACCGCCCAGCTCGGACGCATTTACGGTGCAAACATCACTGACGAGGAGAGGGAAAAAATTTTATATTCCAATGCAAAAAAAATTCTATTACCCGACCAAACGAATTTGGTTCAGGTAGATGGTCAATAAACGGGAAATATTATGAAAATTGTTGATGTCAACGTGGCGCTCGGCAACTGGCCGTTTCAACGGTTTCCATATGATGATCTGCAGGCGTTGTCTGCAGCACTTGACGCGGAGGGTGTATCGCCGGCACTGGTTACAGCGGTCGAGGCTATATTGAATTCCGATCCTTTTTACAATCAAAACCTGCAAAAAAGGTGTAAAGCCGACCGGAGATTTGTTTTTCTTCCGGTTGTCGATCCATCCCTGCCCGGCTGGGAACAGCGCTTGTCCGGATTTTTACCCGGTCTTAAAGGGGTGAAAATTTTTCCAAACTATCACAGCTATGCTTTGGGTTCAAGTCAGATGCGTGATTTGATTTTATTTCTCAAGTCACTTACATTGCCTCTAATGATCCAGATGCGCGTCGACGATGAAAGAAATCAATATCCGCTTATGCGTGTCCCCGGTGTAGCGGTGGAAGATATTTTACATCTGGCGAATCTGTATCCGGATCAGGTGATTATTTGTCTAAACGCCTATATTCAGGAGGTACATCAGTTGTTGCAAAACAGCGATAATATCTATGCGGATATCTCTTTTTGCGAACACATGGACACGCTGGGCACGTTGAATAAAACCCTGCCCGTTGAGCGCTTGCTTTTTGGCTCACACACGCCATTTTTGTATACGCGCTCTGCAATAATGAAGTTAAATCTGTCCCGGATTTCCAAAGAGGAGCGACAAAAAATCGCCTGGAGGAATGCAGCAGACATTTTTCGGCTGGAGGATTTGCAGAATGGTTAAAGCGCTGTTTTCGCTTTTTATCCTTTTGGGGATGGCCGCTTTTGGCTTTTCCCATCCTGTATATTATACATCTGAAAAAATAGAATGCGCCAGACAAAATATTGAAAAATTTAGCTGGGCACAGGATGTCTGGAATGAAATAGTCGATCTGGCCGATCAAGCCGCCGCAAAAAATGAGGAGGAACTCAAAGACTGGATTCCGCGCTATACGCCGACGTATGAATGTGATTGCCCCTACTGCAACCATTTTTGGCTCGATTATGTCTGGACCTGGTCTTCGGAAAAACCTGATCAGGTGATTTGCCGGTATTGTGACGGTGTCGTTTCTTTGCAACACTTTCCGGAAAATGATTATATATATCGAATTGATCCCCAGGGAGAGATTCAGCCGCAGCCGGTTTATCGCGATTCCACAGGCAAGATTTTTCCCGTACGCCAACTGATCGCCAGTCAAAAGGCTGAACTTGTCTGGAAATGGATTTATAATCTGGGTATGGCTTTTGCCGTAACGGAAGAAGAAAAATATGCTCAGGCAGCAAAGGTTTTATTGAAAACTCTGGCGCAGCGATACCCATCTTATGCCTTGCATGATAACTGGCGATTTGGCTGGCAACCGTGGGGATGGGCCGGCAAGCTTTCATCATGGCATATGAAAGACGCCACCGTGCTTAAACATTGCGCGATGTCGTACGACGCCATTTATCATAGCGAAACGTTGCCGAGGCGGGATAAGCTCTTTATCGAAAACGAGTTGTTTCGCAAGGGGGGAGGATTTCTGATAGAGGTGCGTCCGTTCCAGGGGATATCCAATGATATCGCTTTTCGTTATGCCGGTGTTGCCATGATCGGAAGGATTTTGCGGGAACACCGGTTTATCGATTGGGTCATGAATCCACGTGATGGATTTCAGGTGTTTGTTGATAAACTTTTTTATCTGGATGGCTCCTGGCACGAGCGTACGCCGGCATACCATGAAATGGCCATCTCTGCATTGCACGAAACACCGGAGATATTGCATGGATACAGCGATCCTCCCGACTATATGTCGCTGGATCGTTATGACAACATCAATCTCAAAGATATTGACAAGTTTAACGACATTTTTTCAATTTTATTCGATATGCGTTTGCCGAATGGTACCCTGCCGGCGATAAATGATTCCCGGGTCGGCAAAAAACCGGGGGGCGATTATCTGCAAGCGATGTATAACTGGACGGGTGAAAAAAAATGGCTGGCGCTCTTGGATGAGTATTATAACGGCGACCTGTTGTCGCATGGCAGTGTCTATTCTCTCTTTCACCGAGACCCCGATATAGAAAATGCATTAAGGGAGCTGGCGGCAAGTGCGGATATTCCGCATAAAAGCCGGGATATCCGAGGGATGGCTTTGTCCATGCTGCGCCATGGATATTACAGCGATCAAACTGTTTTCACTTTGCATCATCACAAGTATGCCAACACGCATTCACATTACGATGCTCTGAGCACTATATTCTATTCAAACGGACGCGAGATGCTGCTCGATCTGGGGTATCCGACATTCGGCAGCCGGTTAAGAACGACATGGTACACGGCATCCCTCTCTCATAATACCCTTGTCGTGGACACCAACAATCAACGCGCCCCCAACGGTGTGGTGAACTATTTTTATGATGGAGAAGTGCTTTCGGCTGCAGAGGCGGAATCCTGGGATTCATACCGAATGATATGCGAGCCCTTTATTCGTCAAATAGCCTTGATCGACATTGATGAAGAGCATTGCTACGCCGTCGATATCTTTCGCGCCGATGGCGGTGATATTCATGATTGGGCCATACACGGCGGCGGCGATGAACTGCAAACCGATTTACCGATGACGCCGGCAGCCGCATTATCAGGCAATGACTATGCCTATGCCGAATTGGATTCGATTCAGAGCGCGGTGACGGACTCGGGCTGGGGAGCGGAATGGATGTGGGAGGATGGTATTTCGCTGCACTGCCATTTTCCGGCGCAGAAGCACTGTACGGTTTACCGGGCACGGATACCGGGTCACCGGACCCGGGAAG
>CAZMUU010000014.1:0-23931 GCA_964569215.1 uncultured Cytophagia bacterium | reverse complement strand
GATCAATACAGGCCGGGGTACAAATTCAATGAATGGGAGCAGAAAGGGGTACCTCTTCGCATTGAAATCGGTCCCAGGGATCTGGAGAACAATCAGGTGGTTTTGGTCCGCCGGGACACCGGAGAAAAGATCGTTGTTTCCCAGGACGGACTTTTGCAACGGGTTGAATCTTTGCTTGAGGACATACAAAGCACCCTTTTTGAGCGAGCCAGAGCTTATCGGGAAGAATATACGTTTACGGAAGATGATTTCGACTGTTTTATACAAAAATGCAAAGATCCCGGTGGTTTTTTCTGGGTACATTGGTGTGGCGCTGTCGAATGCGAAGATCAATTTCAGGAAAAGGCCAAAGCCAGTATTCGTATTATTCCCTTTGAAGGCCACAAGGAATCAGGCAAATGCATTGTTTGCGGTAAAGCGTCGCAGCAACGCGTACTGGTCGGAAGAGCATACTAACCTTGGATAAGGAAACTTGAAGTGCAAGAGATTATTCACGAGATTCTGAGCAAAACAAATAATTTTGTCTGGGGTCCCCCAATGTTGATCCTGCTTGTCGGTACCGGGATTTTTCTGACGATCCGCCTGCGGGGGCTTCAGGTGCGGACACTTGGACACTCTCTCTACCTCGCCTTCATAAAGCGAAAAGAATCGGGGATTGAAAAGGGCGATATCAGCCATTTTCAGGCTCTGATGACGGCACTGGCCGCCACAGTTGGCACGGGAAATATTGCCGGCGTGGCAACGGCGATTACAGCCGGCGGTCCGGGGGCTCTGTTCTGGATGTGGATTACCGGACTGTTCGGCATGGCGACAAAATACAGCGAGGCAGTTCTGGCTGTGCGCTACCGGCAGGAGGATGAATTCGGCAACATGAGCGGCGGGCCGATGTATTACCTCAGTAAAGGGTTGAAAGCCAAATGGCTGGGTGTACTTTTTGCCCTGTTCGCTTCTGTCTCCGCCTTTGGGATCGGTAATATCGTACAGTCCAACTCTGTTGCTGACGCGATCCGGACAACGTTTCCCTCTGTGGATGCGTGGATGATCGGACTGGTTTTGTCATTGGCGACCGCTTTTGTTTTACTTGGCGGCATTAAAAGTATTGGAAAAACAACATCTGTGATCGTCCCATTTATGATTCTAATTTATTTTGCCGGGGCTATGATCGTGGTCATTATCCATTTCAGGGAAATTCCACAGGTTTTTTCCATGGTTCTCTCCAGGGCCTTTACCCCCACTTCAGCGATAGGCGGTTTTGCCGGTGCATTGGTCCGCGATGCTGTTCGCTGGGGCGTGGCCCGCGGTGTCTTTTCCAACGAGTCAGGTCTTGGAAGTGCACCTATTGCCGCTGCGGCAGCACAAACAAAAAGTCCGGTTACCCAGGCTCTGGTCTCCATGACCCAGACATTCATCGATACGATTGTGGTGTGTTCTCTGACTGGTTTCGTTATTCTTGTGTCCGGTCAATGGAGCTCCGGATTAACCGGAGCTGAATTGACCACCGTAGCCTTTCAGACCGCTCTTCCCGGCAAGATAGGCGGATTGATCGTTCCGGTCGGGCTCGTTTTTTTCGCATATTCTACCATTCTGGGATGGAGCTATTACGGAGAAAAATCATTACAATATTTACTGGGTCCGAAGAGCATTCGGCCCTATCGTCTGGTTTTTTGCCTTATGGTGTTTGTCGGTGCAATTGTGACCAAAATCGAAATTGTATGGTCGTTCGCAGATATCATGAATGGTCTTATGGCAGTTCCGAACTTGATCGGTCTGCTCGGCTTAAGCGGCATTGTGGTGGCAGAAACCAGAAAATATTTCAATAATAATCAACATTTGTCATAAAGAGAAGAAAGGGGAATGCTATGCCTGATAAAAAACGCGAAATCGTCAAGGTTGAAATCCCCAGTAAAGCTATCCGTGTGCAACATGCCACTTGTCCGCATGGGCATAATTTAATGGATAGCGAACATAAAATAAATGGATACCCATCGGTAGCTGTTTTGGCCCGATATAAAGACAAGCAAGGTTTGATCTATCTCGATCCCATATACGGAAGTTTTAAAAATGCCATGGAAATCGATGTTCCCGAGGGCGAGTGCGTCGAGTTTTATTGTCCGACCTGCAAAGAACCACTGACGCTAACCAGGCAGATATGTGACCAATGTGGTGCGAATATGTTTGAGATCAGGTTGCCCCATCACGGTCTGGTTGCCGGTTGTCTGCGAAACGGTTGCCACTTTCACACCCTTAAACTTGCAGATGGTGAAAATCTGTTGCGCTCGCTGGAGGAAGACCATACTCTGGATTCCTTTCTATAAAGCCTATAACGCGGAGATTTATGGTAAAAGATATCTATAAAGCCGGTTTTGTCGCGATCGTTGGCCGGCCAAATGTCGGTAAATCCACGCTGTTGAATGCGTTTCTGGATTTTAATCTTTCGATTATTACCCCAAAACCACAGACCACCCGTCACCGCATCCTGGGCATACACAACCGAACTCATTTTCAAATGATTTTTTGGGACACACCGGGATTGTTGGATCCGGAATACAAGCTGCATGAGGTGATGATGCAATCTGCTCACCGGGCGGTAGCGGATTCAGACGTCATATTGTTGCTGATCGATGCAACCCGTCCTTTTACGAAAAAGAATGCAGATGTTTTGAAACACCTGGCGACCCTGGAAAAACCGCTGATCGCGGCAATCAATAAAATCGATGCAATCGATAAAAAAGAGGTGTTGCCGATAATCGATTCCCTGCAAAAGATAATTTCTTTTTCCGAGTCGGTTCCCATCAGCGCGTTGAAAGGCGAAAACCTGGACACCCTGGAACGCGTATTGGTCAAATATCTACCTGTCAGTCCTCCTCTTTATCCTCCGGACCAGCTTACCGCGCATCCGGAACGTTTTTTCGTTAGTGAGATCATCCGTGAAAAAGTTTTTCGCGAATTGCGCAAGGAGATACCTTATTCCACAGCTGTCGTTATCGACGAGTTTCGCGAACGAGCGGGACGCAAGGATTATATTAAAGCCCGGATAGTGGTTGAAAGAGATTCACAAAAAAAGATCGTGATCGGCAAAAAAGCGGGTATTCTTAAAACCATCGGTAAACTGGCCAGAGAGGACATTGAATCCTTTTTGGGAAGATCGGTTTATCTCGATTTATGGGTTGTGGTCAGAGAGAATTGGCGCAAAAAAGAGACCTTTCTAAAAGAGTATGGGTATGATACCTAAAGATATGGGAATAAGCATGAAACATTGGTTAAAGCATATACTGTTTTTGGTTTTTGTTTTGATATTATTTTCCTGTGCCGGAATCCGACGTCCGGCCTTTCGCATTGAGAGTCCGATCGTCCGCGTCGGGCTTTTGGAAAACAGGGAATCAGTCCAAATTGAACCTCAAGGTCCTTTTTATATCCTGACCCGGGAGAAAAGTAAACTCGATCTGATCGAACTGCCGGGAACGTGGAAGATTGGCATTCACGAAAGTCAGGCTGCGGAATACAAATATCGAATATTATTATATGAAACATCCGATCTTCTCAAGGCCAGAGCCAAGGCGGATGAATATAAAACAGCCGCTCTTTCTGTAGAACTCGTCACACAGGGAGAAGAGCTTTATGCCGGCAAAAAATCTATACTCGATCGGCGTTATTATCGTTTGTTTCTCACACGTTTTTTTGACTCCCGGGAAAAAGCGATCGCATATGCTGACCAGCTTGTTTTGCGGTATGTCCGCATTGCGGAGGAAAAGGTTAACCCTGGAAGCGGAATAATTTATGTCGTCTCTCCGGCTGGTGAGGAACGCTTGATAAAGGATGCCATGCGCTTTACCGGCCCGCTGATTAAAGTGAAAAATATCGATGTTGGAACCGGTTTTCACTGGCAACGCATGGAAGATCGGATATACCGGGGCGAAATTGAAGTCGATATTGACCAGGAAGGCAAATTGACCGTTGTCAATGTCCTGCCACTGGAAGAATATTTACAAGGCGTCGTTCCCGCAGAAATGTCTGCCAGTTTTCCTGTTGAAGCTCTGAAAGCGCAGGCGATCACCGCCCGTACCTTTTTATTGTACCATTTTTACCGAAAACATCGCAACGCTCCCTTTGATGTCTGTGATGACGTGCATTGCCAGGCATATACCGGCGTCTTGAATGAAAGCGACAAAACCAACCGCGCCATTGAAGAAACGCACGGACTGGTATTAACGCATCAAAATGAACTCTGTTCAACGCCATATTCTGCTGTCTGTGGCGGTCATACCGAAGATGCATCAGTTGTCTGGAATACGGATGGTGAACCTTATTTGACCGGAATTTTTGATATCAAACCGGCGATTAAGAACAGACTTGCTTTTGATTTGCAGGAGCACCAAAATGCTGAAAAATGGATTTCCTCTCAACCCAACGTATTTTGTCATCTGCAGGCCTATAAGAATGTAGACTTTGCCTCCTATGCACGAAAATATTTTCGCTGGGAACATCGCATAGAGCGTCAGGAACTGGAACGCCTGATCAAAAACAGAACAGGTGAAGATGTCGGCACGCTATTGGAAATCAGGCCTCTGGAAAGAGGTGTTTCCGGAAGAATTTCCAAGATCCTTTTTCGGGGTACAGTCAATAGCGTGACAGTGCACGGAGAATTGAGAATCCGAAGGATATTATCTGAAACCACCCTGTATAGTTCCTGCTTTTTCGTAAAGACTCTTTCTGATACAACAGGTGTACCGGAAACATTCATTTTTAAAGGTGCCGGTTGGGGGCACGGTGTCGGTATGTGTCAAATTGGTGCATCCGTTATGGCAAAAGAAGGGTATTCCAGCAAAGAAATTCTCGAGCATTATTATCGCGGTAGCATTATCGAGGCACTCTATTGATATGAGTGGCGAAACAAGTAACCGAATTATTCTAATTTTTGTCGACGGCATCGGTATAGGCACGCGAAATCAGGCGATTAATCCCTGTGCCAATGCCGATTTTCGGTTTTTTTGTCATTTTAAGGACGAATTTTTTCCCAAAGAAACGGATCACGGCATCATTTTGGGGCTGGATGCAACACTCGGCATTCCCAGCCTGCCGCAAAGCGCTACCGGTCAGACAACATTGCTGACCGGTATCAATGCCGGTAAAGTCATCGACAGGCATTTGAGCGGTTTCCCCAACAAACGATTAAGAGAACTCATTTCCAAAAACGGTTTATTCGCTCAACTCTTGAGAAACAACAAGACACCTGCATTTATCAATACGTTTCGTCCCCCTTTTTTTGATTATAATCCTTTCGAGATCGAGCGTTTTCTCAGCACCACGACGTTGATCAACCTCTATGCAGGGCTGCCCTTCTTTAGTCTCGATGATCTCGTTGACGAGCGATCCATTTATCACGATCTGACCAATGAAACCCTGGTGGAAAAGGGATTCTCTGTCCAACGCTTCACACCGGAAAAAGCAGGTCAGATTTTGGCAAAACAGAGCAGACATTACGATATCCTCTTATATGAATATTTTCAAACGGATCAGGCAGGTCATTCTCAGGATTTTGCTTTGGCCCGCGAAAAATTGACGGATCTCCACCGGTTTCTCACTGCTGTGTTTGATTCGGTCAATCTCGAAGAGACCCTTGTTGTTTTGGTCAGCGATCATGGAAATATTGAGGATCTTTCAATTAAAACGCATACTGTTAATCCTGTGCTGACCGGGCTGTTCGGAAGGGGAAAAGAGTCATTTATAAAAGAGCTACACTCACTCGTCGATATCACACCGGCAATTTTGAATTATCTGGTCAACAGTCACGACTCTTGAAAAGATAATAGTAGGTGGGCGCCATCGCATATTTTTGTACCAGGGGATCTTTATATTTAGGTTCACAGCTGATCAGATCGTAGCCATGTTGTTTTATGATCGCAGTAAAATTCACCCCTTCGGTGGTCAATAAGTGCTTACCGCCATGGTTCATTGGGTTTGGGATCACCAGCAAAAAGGGAATCCCGGATCGCTGCAGTTTATCCAGCCACCATTCTATTGCCGGTTTTGAGCACTCTGAAAAACTGTGGATGTTCAGAGCGATATCGATCTTGTTTTCTTTTAATACAGACTCTATTTGGTGCAGGGGTACGGCAACAGCTTTTTCCTCAAGGTTGCGAAATTTCAGATAATATTCACAAATAAATGTCGATACGGCCACTGCGTCGGTGCAAAAACAGGTTTTTATATTGGGAAAAGCCCTTACCAGTCGATGTGCCAGTCTACCATAACCGGCACCTATATCCAGAATATTGCCGGCGACAGCCGAAGAGGAAAGATCGAGATGTTTATGCAAAAAGTAGATCTCCAGTATTGAATCCAGCAGATCTCTGGAAACAAGTTTTCCCTCCAGCTGAAAGGTGATATTGCCAAACCATTTGTCTTCAGACAGTTTGCTTAATAAATCAAGTGAGTCGATGGATTTTACATAATAATAAGCCAGCGTGTAAGACATCTCATTCATATTGTTGCCCCTGCTCTGCCAAATATATCCATTATCACCTCTAAAGTAGAGGAGGTCCTGCGCTTTAATATAGTCTGGGGTCCAGATGAATGATTCGGTTGCTTTCTGAAAGCGGGCATATTTTTCCTCTAGTTCTAACAATCGTGGGTTCGCGGGGTTCAGGTAGGATTTGGCATGAACAGGGAGATTCGTTTCCTGCAATTGGGATTTATCCACTTTTACAGAGTGCTGCCAGGGGTATAAAAGATTTTGTGGGCATGCCTTATAGTGATATTTACCGAGAATTTTATTTAACAGTTTTAACAAGATGTTTTTGAATAACATATCGGCACCATAGCTTCTATTGTGATAAGGCCCTTCAGGGCAACAAGCCGGACTCTTCGAGATAGGCTGCAACAAGTCCGGCTTTGGTGTTGCTACCCTTTTCATTGACATGATTGCCGTCACACCAATAATCCGGATCAGACGGCATCTGAGAGGCAAGATCGAAACAGTGTACGCCTTTTCGAAGAGATATATTTTTAATAATATCATTGTGCTCTTTTATGGCGTTTCGATATTCAGGTGTAAAGGACATGGGATTATTCGAAAAATGCGGGGAAGAGGCAAAGGTTAACAAAACCACATCAATATCGTTGGCTTTGCAGAGTGCAACTATATTTTCCATGTTTTTTTTGAAATAGATGGGCGGATTTTTTATCAGCATTTCACTCGCCGGATGTCTGGTAAAAATTTTGGAAGGATAAATATTCAGCCGATTTTGCTCACAAAATTCCATGGTATGGTTTGTCTCAACATAATCGTGCGTGCGAAAAAAGAGCAATCCGGCCATGCTTTTTCGCAATCCCAGTCTTGTAGCGAGAATGCGAATTGCTGTGCTCCTGGTCCAAACATTTTCCCGCGGTTCTGAATAGGGCTTGCGTGAAGCTGTGTTATCCGCTCTGTATACTGAATAGGGATAAACCAGGCGGCAATGAATATCATTTACATTTTGATAGACAACAACAAGATCCGGCTGGAGTTCCAGAACTCTGAACGACAGGTTGATCAGAGTTTCCCAGCTCGAATATTTACCGCAGCCGGCATTAATGACTTTTAGGTTGGGGCGTTTTTGGTTCAGATTGCGCTGTAGCAGATACGGATATGATTGCGTATAATCCTCTACGCTGGTTGTATAGGTTGTCGAGCCCCCCAGACAGGCAATGCGGAACTCCGATTCCGGTTTTGGAATGGCGATCTCATCTCCTCTGTAGCCCAGAGTGTTATGTCTGTTTTTATCGCTGCGGTAATTCGGCAGCGGAATAAAGGGCAGATAGGGGTGCCTTTCGTATCGTTTTTCCAGGTTTTGGACCTGCTCAGCGGTGCCATATAAAGCAATCTGTTTGTTGTTTGCAAAAACGGATAACCATAGCCGGCCGGCAGCTTCCAGCACGATAAATGCAAAAACAGTGGCGAGTACTGCAGCACCTATAGCATATCCTCTGGAGAATTGATTTTTTGTTTCCATCTTGTTTTTTCTACCCTGGGTGATTTGTTCTGGTTTGGTATTCAGTATTTATTCTAAGGCCTCTTTCTTTGTAAAAAGGTAAAATATCCCTGTTCTTGATTGCCATTATCTTTTATCCAGAATGATTTCAGCTCATAATTTTGCAGTAAATTCATAATGTGTGCATTGAACAACGGAAAGCGCATCGGCTCTGGGGTCAGCTCTCTGTTGAACATAAAAAACGTCGGCTGCCTGGAGAGTGTATAGGCCAGACTTGCTTTTTCATGTCCCGGTAACCCTTTGCCTATGTTTTTCCCGTGCCGGTGAGCGATGACCGGATCCACCAATCCGTGCAGGCCATATATTTCAAGCTCGGAATAAAATCCTACAGCACCAATTGCATCGGTTGCCAGGCTTGCATTCTCCCCTTCTGCATACTCTTTAAAAAAATGGCCGATTGCTGTCAGACGCCGGCTATGCCAGCGTTCTGTCTGAATGCCCCGGTACTGACCGTGGGTCATAGTCGGTTTTGTAAAAAGCCGTTCTTCCAGTGGTGTCGAATGTGCTATCGTACCGGTGATGGAGAACAGCAACAGAGCGACCAGCACAAAGCGCTGGTCGGGCGTTGGCTCTTCAAAGAGTAGTATAAAACCATAGGATATGAGCAAATAAATAAAAGGTAGTATGGGAACGAGAAATCTGTACATCGCCATGTAATCACCCCCGACCCATATGATATATACGGAATAAGCAACGGTCAGCGACAAACAGATCAGAGCTGCCCGGGAACGGCTTGCCGGTTGAAATAATTTGAACTTTACAAGATGTTGTGCTCTATTCCATAAAATAAGAAAAGGTAAAGGGATAAAGGGTACAAGATAGTGAAAGCCAAAGTAAAAGAGGTAACACAGCCCCCTGTACCACTGGAAATATCCGCCCCCGGTTTTGGCATAAAATGTATTGGGCAAAAGAAAACCGAAATAGGAGAATCGCCATATGAAATAGATAGAGAAAGGGATAATATAGACGAATAGAGCCGAAAAGAACATTGTTCTGCGTTTTTTTCTTTGATGATGCGGATTTTGTAAAAACAGGATCATAAAAAGCAGAACCGCGAATATTCCAAAGCCTTCGGGCCGGCTAAGCGTGGCAATCAGAGCGGATAAAAAAGCCAGAGACAGTGTTTTTGTATTTCCACGTACCTGCCAGGAAACGGTGTAATAGGCTGCAGCAACAACCCAAAGGGTGAAAAAATTGGTCTCCAGACCGCTGCAAGCCCAGGCAGCAAACGGCCCTGAACAAGCCAGGAACAGAGGGGGAAGAAAAGCCCCCCACCTGGTTTTAGAGAGAAAATTTTTAGCAAACCGATAGACATAAACCAGAACGAGTACAGCGGCCACCAGACCTGCGAGTTGAGAAAAAAGAGTTACCTCAACATCCAAATAGAGAGCAAGAGCATTCAGCATCACCCAGAGAAAATTGCTATATCCCTCTACCGGCGGTTCGGTAAGGTTCCAAACCAGACCATTGCCGGATACAAGATTTTTAGCAAAACGAAAGGAGATAAAGGCGTCTTCCGCAATCACAGCCAGATATCGGCAGTGCAAAATGAACACGCTGACAATGATCAAAAAGATAAAAAATGCCAATTTGATCTGATTTTGGTTTCTCATATCAAAAGCATGTCGGGTTATGATTTATGCCGTCCTCTTGGGGAGCGGATTGGTTGCAGGTACGAAAGATGCCATCCCCGTTGTGTTTTTTACTCACTGCCTGCCACCTGCAGATCGGCTGCCGGCGCCAGGCACTATTAATTTATAAATTTTGCTGTTATTTACAATTCTTTTTTAATCGAAGAACAGAGTCTGTGATCAGGGCAAATACAACAGGATACGCTTCCAGATATCCTCTCCACTCGTCGATAAAACCAAAGAAAAGAGCCATCATCAACAATGGTGCAAGAATAGCAAAAAGAGAAACTCTTAGAAAATAGGGTTTTTTTTGCCAACGGGAAAAAACCAGTATCCCACCCAGCATAAACGTCAGGTATTCCTGAAAAGTCCATCCATGGCTGAGAACGATCACATTGTGATCCATCAAATGAAATTCGAGAAAAGCTCCCGGATTATTATGATACTGCAATGCAATCAGACTTTTAATCAGCAGAAAGGAGATCACCAGTAGAGACAAGAATCCCGCAAAGGTCAATGTGTTCGGGCGTTTGAAATAAACAATTCCATACACGGGAATAAGCAGCACTGCTGTTTCCTTGTTTAAGCAGCACAGGATAAAGACGAAAAAGAATGCTTTTAATCGATTTCTCTCAAGCATATACAGGGCGAGGGTAAACAGGAAAAGCTGCGTCGGGTCATAGATCATTGAAGTGTATTTAAAAAAGGGGGGCAATCCCAGTAGCAGGATCGTTGCCAGCAGAAGAGATGATTTCCATAAAGCCGGCAGATCATAAAAATTTCTGATAAACTTGACCGTAAAATGAGCAAATCCGAGAAAAGAAAAAAACATAATCACAACGGCCCAAATATAGCGATAGGCATCATAGGGTTCCCAGCCAAAGGTTTTATAAATGTCCTCTAAAAACGAATTGTCCGAAATCAGGTCAATGCATTTCTTTTCGATTGTGTTGGGCGTGAGCGCTTCAATGGTTCGGATGGTTGACGGGACAAGCGTACGATAGATAAAGGGTCTGTGTGCGGTTCCGTTGACCATGGAAGAAAATTTGCTGGGATGGTAATAATTGATACCTGAATGCATGGGGCCGGGCTTGATGAAGATCAGGAGAATCAGCAAGCTGAGGAGACTGAGGCCGATCCAGTAGAGGCATTTTGCAGAGAAGGGTAAAAAATTGACTTTATATTTCATTATGCATGCCTCCTTACCCCGGCTGAGCAGAAATGGGATATAATATCTTTTCGCGTTTGTGAATTCTATTCAAGCCAATGCAAAGAAAAATTTTCCAGCCTAATAATTTCAAAAAGGGTGGCAATCAGATTTTTTTGACTGCCGGCGCGGTGCGGGTTGATATACTCCCAGACAATTTCTTTGTTCGCGGTCACTTCAAAAGCTCTGCCGGGATCGGATTCAGTGATGAGGGTATTGCCGTTTCCAAGCCGCTGGCATGATCCACAGCTGTAGGTGTAAAAGGGATGCTCTTCATTGCCGCGGTAGAACCAGACGATATCCCGGTTTGTGGGGTCAATTTCCAGCACTGTGGATCTTCCTTGCCGGCCCTGATTGTCAAACACGAGTAAATGACCGCCGGGCAACAGGGTTGGTTGATGCTGGCGAAACCACAAGTCTGATTCCGCCCAGTAAATGGACCTGCGATTCAGATCGACAGCACAAACCAGATCCAGATGCAATATGGAGATCAACAGCGTCCCCGCTCTGAAAGGAGAGGTCGATGGTGGTTCCTCTTCAATGAGCTCGATCGTATTGGTATGCAAAATATCCCCATGCTCATACATTCTTCTCAGTACCGGCGCATATTTGGAATCCGCCAAAAGATCCAGAATGGAAATTTCCATGATCTGTTGGCCAAGGGAATCGAGTATGCAAATATAATCTTCGAGAATAGGTTCGGTTTCATGATATTCGGGCCTGATATGCGCTTTGCGCGTCAAAAGATAAATATTATTATTTTTATCTACATAGAGATCGTGGTGCGCGCCGTTTTTGTTTTTCCAAATCAAATTGGAATCTTTGTCCAGCTTGATGATGCCGATACCCTCAAAGATGGCCAATAGATTTCCGTTTTTAAATAGATGCACCCGTCGCCAAAAAGAGTGATTGCCGGTGTGGTTGTTTTCTTGTTCTTGGTCCAAATCGGGCCAGGCGCGCTGAGCGGAACAACTCCAGTTGTGCAGTTTTTCCCCCTCCATATCCATGAGAAACGCCCCTGTTGTATGGCCGGAGACGACGAGATTATAACCGGCTGCGGTTTTTGACCGCTTGTTAATACTTACATTTCGATTTTCCGGAGCTTCCTGAGAGCCGGAAAGATAGCCGATGGATTGCAGTTTCCGGATCGCTTCTTTTTGTTCGCTGGAAAGATCGGAACCCTGATCCTTTGGCTGAACGGTCCAACGACCGGGAGGAGGTTTTTCTCTGGTATAGAGCATCTTGACATCACTTATGTTTTTTAAGAGAGCCGAGCTGTACAGGCTATTGTGATCGAAAAATTGGCTGCGGGATATCCCTTCGGCAATAATCAAAAAACCAATTAGGATCAAAATGAGCAGCAATGGTGTAGAACATTGTTTTTTAAGATGCTTTCCCGCTACAAATGCTAGGGCGGCAAGGATGAGGAGTGAATATACAAAAGCCAGCATGATCAATAAAAGAGGATGCTGAATCATGCCATCTTTGTTGCCAAGGGTGTTGCCTATCCAGTATTGTGATAAACGCACGATAAAAAAGAGTACAGCGATGAATATCCATTTCCTTTTCATTGAATGTCTCCGTTACGAAACCTTTCCGGACATATTTAATACCCTACGGGTTTTTGTGCCCATTGCGGCACAAAATCATCACGATAAAATGATTTTTTTTGCATGATATTTAGCGTATTCTTTGCGATTAGAGAGTCTCACACCTTTCGCTGCGCAAGCATTTTGTAGCAAGCCCTACTCTTCCCGGCGAGATGAAAGAAAAAAGTATCCCGATAAAACGAAACCGCTTTCAAATAACGCATAGCTGAATCCGGCAAGACGGTCGTAAAAGCGGGAATTTTCAAAGTGTTCGTTCATCTTTTTCGGGGTTATCGTGTGCATATAGTTATCGTACTCATCTCTGCCCTTTGAGCGAAAGTGAATGGTTGACAGTCCTGCAGCGACGGTAACGGCCATGCTTGCCCAGAACAAGTTTTTTTTCAATCTTAATTTTTGATCTTTCTGACGGGTTTGTTCCAATCGTTCCCGGGCATAGACCTTGTTGGGTGTTAACTCAACCACTGCCATCCGTTGCAGGGAATCCAGCCTGATGCTGGACGGTAAATAGCCCTTTTTTACCAGCCTGATCGTTTTCAGCGTATCGGCGGCCAGGTATAACGGTGTTTTCCCCAACAGGTTGTCATCGGCGTAGACATTGGCATCATACGGTAAAGAGTTGATATATATCATTTTAGGAAAAGTGGCCTTGATCGGATAGGTTTGGTCTTTATAGACGACTAGATGTTTTTCGAAATTATCGATATTCCAGGATGGCCAGTAGGGGGAGTAGATGACGATGTGGTGATTGCCGGGTTCTATGGCATAGTGGTGCAGCGGTGTATTGCCGATAAAGGCATTATTGTGGTATACCGGCAAACCGGAAGGCGTTGAACTTATATGCAGATACGCATGATTATCCTCCCGGGAATGGATGGAAAACGCTATAGCAAGCAGGAACAGAACGATATATGGTAAAACCGTTTTATTCAAAACAATAAATCCTCTCTTCTTCACTGCCAAAAAGTACTTTTCTGTTTAGAATGATGGGGTGGGTCCGAATTCTTCCCTTTGCGGTAAACGACCATAATTTTTTTCCATTGACAGGGTCAATGGCGTAAAGGTTCTTGTCGAGAGAGCCCACAAAGATGGCATTTCTGGCGCTGACCGGATTGGTGCTGATGACGCTTCCGGCCGTAAATGTCCACACTGCTTCTCCAGTCCGGCGGTTGAGGCAGTAGAGGTTGTGGTCCGTCGCTCCAAAAATAACGTTTTGGTCATGAATGGCGGCTGTTTGGTAGATTTTTCCTTTGGTCTTAAAAGACCACAATTCTTTTCCGGTTTCGACATTCAGGGCATAGAAAATACCGTCAGTAGACCCCACAAAGAGTGTTCCGTTAAAACAGGTGGCGGAAGCTCTCAGCGCACCGCCGGTTCGAAAGGACCATTTTATGTTGCCCTTTTGAACGGCATATAGTGTTCCCTGATTTGTGCCGACCACCACTTTTCCGTTCGCCCATGTCGGTGTTGTATGGCTGGGGGAGGGTAAATCCGCGCTCCAGTCCATTTCACCATTTTCGAGTTTATAGCAAATCAATTTTTTTTGCTGAAAAGCCACATAAATGCGATCGTTGTTGATTAAAGGCTCTGCAAAGGAATTGCCACCATTAATTTCCCACATGGTTTCACCTCTCTGCAAATGATAACGCTGAAGTGTCGGCTGCCATTGCCGGCGCACGATAACGAGGGTAGAGTCTGCAAACGCAAAGGTTCCCACCTGTTTCTTTTTTAATTTAAGCGTGCCGAGACCTTTTCCGCTACTGATTTTTACTGCGCTGATTTTGCCGTCATACGTATGAAAAAACAGGGCATCGTCAAAAGCAATCAGTGACGGACCCACTGCAAGAGAGGTTTTGTGTTCCCATTTTTTCGTCATGGGAAACCGGATGCTGTCGTTTACCGTATTGGTGTGTTGCGGGGTCTTGCCAAATTGCCGCCATTCATTAAAGCCCGTCTCAGGTTGCCATTTTAGTTTCAGAGAAGCACAGGCCATTAAAATCAATGAGAAAACAAGCAAATTGCAGGCCGTATAGTGTGATATTTTCTTTGGTTTTTTTTTCATGATTTAAAAATCCCAGCCAAAAAAGAATTGTGTAAACCATTCGTTGTCTACATCGTACTTGTCAACGCGGTAAAATCGTTCCGGGTTGTGAATGGTGAATTTGCGTCCCCAGTCGAGTCTCAGGACCAAAAAGCCCCCAAAGCGGAACCGTACTCCGAATCCTGTGCTGCCCAGCAGATAATCGAGGTGGTCATCCCAGGCATTTCCCACATCTACAAACATGGCGCCGCGAATGGCGCTGAGCCCAAGGCCACCGAATGGAAAGTTGACAATAAAGCGATCGATGAACGGAAATCGGAGCTCATTGCTCATTAGCGCCAGCTTGGTTCCCCAGAGATGCCACAACTTGTATCCGCGCAAATCCCAACTGCCCCCCATAAAAAACGGCGTCGCTTCTTTACCGTGATTCATCTGTGTCCACAGGCGCACGGCATGGGTTACTCTGTTGCTCAGGCGGAAATATCGCCGATAATCGACGATAAGGGTGGAAAAATTTACATTCGAGTGCGCAATGTCGAGTGTGTTGCCGAGAGTAATGTTAAATCGCTCTCCGTCGATAGGCCCGGTTGGACCCCATAGTGATGTATCTTTTATATAGCTGAGAAAATTGGAAACCAGCAACGCACGGCGCCGGTAGTTGTCGTAAAACCATTCCTTGTCGGAGTGGCGAACATTCAGGCTGGCTTCCAGTCGTTTGAATTTGGAGAACGGGTAGCTGATCGCCCCAAAGCCGCCGTAGCGTCGCTCCCAAAACCAGTAATCGTATCGATTGTAATAGCGTCCGGCAAAGTGATAAAGACCAAGGGCAAAATTGGTACGACGCGACAAATCTACGCGGGAGACGGCAAAATTAAAGCTGTCCAGAAATTCGTCTCGTGTTCTGGCATTATTATAGAGCAGAAAAAAATATTGATAATTTCCCAACATATCTGTGACAGCCAGTTGTACGCCTCCCGAGGTACCAAAAATGGGGTCCTGCGTGATCTGGCTTTGGGCGATGTCCAGGTCGTACTTTGGTTTGTATTTGATGCCCTGGGCACCGTTTTTTCCTTTGAGACGCTTGAAGGACCAATTCATGGCGATGTGTTTTTGGTCGAGGCTGTCCACCTGGTTTCTGAACCGCACTTTGCCGGCAATTGAATCGAGTTGATAGATTTGAAAACCAAAGTCTTCAAAAGCATAGAAAAGAAGATCGCCGTCTTTCGTCCACTCCGGATCAAAGGCACCGGTGGTGAAATGGGTCAACTGCTTGAGCGCATGATTTCGGTTCAGAGCTGAAAAAAACATACCGCCGGGGTTTTTGCCTTTTTGGGGCGTATTTTTACTTTTAGGATGTAATACCCAGATATTAAAAGCATCGTTTCGATCTGAAGAAAAAGCGAGAAAACGGCCGTCCGGAGACCAGGTTGGAGCGCTGTCGTTGAATTTGCCATTGGTTACATAGCGCACCAAACCGGTTTCAGTATCGTGTATAAAGAGATTGTAATAGTTTTTTTCGCCAAAAACGCCTCTGTCCGAACTAAAGGCGATATACCGGCCATCCGGTGACCAGGATGGTTCCTTATCGTCAAAATAATCATCGGTGAGCCGCATCAGGGAATCATTATTGCGATTGTAAATATAAATATCGGATTTCCCGGAGAACGCAAGACCGGAAAATGCGATTTTACCACCGTCCGGAGACCAGGTCGGGGAATAGATGGAAACCAGGTTGCCAAATTCATGTCGCTCCATAATCTCTCTTTTGATGAGATCATAGATATAGAGCTTGTCCTGATCCCCGCTTTTTGATGTAAAGGCCAGCGTTCCCTGCGAATGGGCATCGATTTTGCTCTGCAGGAGATGAAAAGATTCAAACTCTACGCTTCTTTCACCGGCCACCAATATTTCGGCTTTCGGCTCTTTTTTGCTCTTTTTTATGGGTTCGATATAAATGTTTGCGTATCCGGTACGGTTGGATAGAAAGACAACGTATTCTTGCTCGTCATGCTTAAAATAGGTCGGTTTAATGTTGATCCCTTTATGGGTAAGCTGATCGGCGATCTGTTTTGGACTGTCATGATTTTCCAACAGGGGAAAGTATTCTTTTTTGAGGTGATATATCCATTCCTTATCGAATTCCTTGTAGTCCATCCCCATGGTTTTTTCAAACACCAGTGCAAATCGTTTATCGATCCAGAGGTTTTGTATCAACTCGAGCAGTTTTTCATCGCCGTATTTTTCAGCAATAAACCTTAAAGCGGCCTGACCCTCTTTATACATTAAAAAGGAGCCGTTGATCTGATAGATGTTTTGCAACGGATAGAGATAGTTGCTCAGAACGGCATCGCGAATGAACATTTCAGCCCGAGTATCCCACTCTATGGACCAGTATTCCGCTAATCCCTCTACAAACCAGAGGGGAAGCCCTGGATGATTGAGCAGCCGGTGGTCTTTAAGGATGCGGTGTTCGAGACTGTGGGTGAATACATGAACCAATTCGTGTCGGAGGACATGCTTAAATTGCGGTATTGAACCATTTGCCGGTACAACCACACGTCCTTTTAAAAATTCGAAAAAGCCGCCTACTCCTTCCGGAATGATATACGGTATGGTATTGGTTTCCTGAAAATGGGCGTGAGTGGCATAAAAAATCAATGGTACGCGGCGCAAAATATTGTGATTGAATTTTGATTCCAGATACAGATATGTCTTTTCAGCATATGCCGCCCCGATCTCGGCCAGTTCCCGCATTTGTGGGTAGTAGTAGATATCAAAGTGCTCGGTTTCAAGGATATGCCATTCAAAATGGTTATATTGCACTTTGTTTCGGCCAAAATAATATTGTGCCTCTGCCTGCTGCAGCATGCCGGCCAGGAAACAAACGAAGAGGATGATAAGTAAAAAACGATTCATTTTACCTTTTGATTCTGTTTTGAGTTTATTAATGTAAACTTGCACAGAGGGAATTTTGTTTCATTAAATATTTTTTTCAAAAAACCGGAATGTTTTATACTTCCTGGCCGACAAATCCTCCAGCGCTTTGATCATACGCTCATTGCTTTCGACGATGATCGAACATTCTGAATCCATGTAACCGAGTTTTGTGCCCTTTTCTATGGTATCGATGTAAAAGGCGATATCTATACCGCGATGCCGGTGTTCTTTGAGAACACCCATCGCTATGGTACGCATGCGGTTTATTTTACGCATATGCCAGAGAATTTTAAGCAATCCCAAGGGAAAAAGCCTTCCGTTTGCTGCCTTTAATGCCTGGTTGGCGTCTTTTATACTGAGGCTGAAACCGATACAGTCACCCTCATAAAAGGCAAGTTCAGTCACTTGATTCACCACGATCTGTAAGAGCTCACGATTCAGATGATGTAATTCCTCCTCCGTAAAGGGAACGTGCTGCCAGTTTTCCATCCAGGCATCGGTAAATATTTTTTGGATGTGATTAACTTCTTCATCGAGTTTTTTAAGATTAATCGGTCGGATGAGGATATTTTTTTGTCTTTTGACGCGGTCACGGACTTTACGGAGAACCGGATTGATCTCATTCTCTTTTGATACCAAAAACGCGTACCAGTCGATTGCTTTTTTAAATCCCGCTTGCTCCAGCAGCCGTTGATAATAGGGAGGATTATATGCCGTCATCACAACCGGTGGAGTGAATCCTTCGATCAGGAGGCCGCTGATATCATACATGCCGAAACTCATGGGCCCAAGTATTCTGCTTTTACCCTGTTGCTGCAACCAGTTGCCGGCGGCATCAAAGAGAAGGTCAGCGACTTTTTGATCCTCTATGGATTCAAAAAAGCCAAAGAATCCGGTCTTGTTGTCTCGGTATTTTTCATATTGGTGATTGACATGGGCTGAGATGCGGCCTACCGGAACATCATCATCAGAGACCATAAAATATTTTGCCCGGCCATTGGCAAAAAAAGGCCCTTTTTCTTTGTTCAGAATTTCTTTTTCGGAAACGATAAGCGGAGGAACCCAATTTGGATCACCGTAATAGATTTTCCATGGCAGTTTGATAAATTTTTTCAAACCCGCTCCAGATGATATTTCCTCAATCTTGTAGGCCATATCTGTTCCTTTTGTAAAAATTTTTATTGATTTTTTTTTATTTTTTGTTTAAATTTATTCTTGCATAAAAAAAGGAGAATCTTTATAGATGGCACATCACAAATCAGCTATTAAGAGAATCAGTATTAACGAGCGTAATCGCTTGCGAAATCAGCATTATAAAAGCCTGATGAAAACACACATTTCCAGGGTTCGTTCTGCCGGCAACAAGGAAGAAGCTGAAGCAAGTTTTAAAAAAACGAGTTCTATTTTGGATAAATTAGCGGCAAAAGGAATCATCCACAAAAACAAAGCCGCCAATCAAAAAGCCAAGCTGGCTAAACATGTCAATAGCCTTTCCTAGATCAAAGGGGGCTGTTTGCCCCTTTTGCATACCGTTCACTTTTTTTGATTAAACCCGTCTTTTTTTTACCTTTTGGTTACTCTATCCGGTTTAACGCTCATTCTATTTCGGTTTATTCAGCCCTGTAAAACAAGGTCTCCGTTTTTTGTCCGGAGACTTTGATTTACGACCTTATGTCCTGATTTTAATTATGAGGCCGCATATAGTAGTTTGGTGATTCGTGCGTTATAATGATATCATGCGGATGGCTCTCCAAAAGTCCTGCCGGTGTGACGGTAATGAACCTAGCGTTTTTTTGCAAGTCCGCAATTGTGGCCGCACCGCAATACCCCATTGACGCCTGCAATCCGCCTATCATTTGATAGATCACTTCACTGGTTTTTCCCCGATAGGGAATACGTCCTTCGATGCCTTCGGGAACCAGTTTTTTAATGTCCTGTTCACCTTCCTGAAAATAGCGATCACCGCGACCGCTCTTCATCGCGCTAAGAGAACCCATAGCGCGATAGGTTTTGTATTTACGTCCCTCATAAAGCACCAGTTCTCCGGGGCTTTCCTCTGTGCCGGCGAGCATGTTGCCGACCATAATGGCATCCGCACCGGCAGCCAGTGCTTTGGCAATATCACCGGTTTGTTTGATGCCGCCGTCGGCAATCAACGGGATGTCGTGTGCTTTGCAGGCTTTGGAGCAATTTATGATTGCGGTCAGTTGCGGTACACCGACTCCGGCAATAACCCGGGTGGTACAAATCGAGCCTGGTCCGATGCCGACTTTGATAGCATCTGCGCCGGCTGCTATGAGGTCCTGCGCTGCTTCTTCTGTTGCGATATTGCCGGCGATGATATCTATTTCCGGAAACTCCTTTTTTAACATTTCCGTGATTTTGAGTACCCCTTCAGAATGTCCGTGGGCTGTATCTACGACCAGTATATCAACACCAGCGTCTACCAGAGCCTGTGCTCTTTCCCGCGTATCAGAAGCCACTCCGACCGCTGCCCCGGCCACGAGCCGGCCGTGTTTGTCCTTTGCCGCATGGGGATATTTTTTTCGGTTGAGGATGTCCTTTACAGTAATCAGACCACGAAGTCGATTGTCCTTGTCCACCACCAGCAACTTTTCGATTTTATACTTTTGCAGAATTTTTTCCGCCTCGTCCAGCGATGTGCCTATCGGTACGGTGACCAGGTCTTTTTTGGTCATCAATGAATCAACCCGTTTATTCAAGTCGGTCACAAAACGCAAATCGCGATTGGTTAAAATGCCTACCAGCTTTTGTCCGTCAACAATAGGGATACCGGATATCCGGTACCGGGCCATGAGTTCGAGAGCTTCGCTTAGCTTTCTGTCGGGCGGAAGCGTTATAGGATTCATAATCATACCGCTTTCAGATCGTTTAACGCGATCCACCTCTGCAGTTTGTTGTTCGATCGAATTGTTTTTGTGTATGATGCCAATACCGCCAACCCTTGCCAGGGCGATAGCCTGGTCCGATTCCGTAACCGTGTCCATCGCTGCGCTAAGTATTGGTATATTTATGGACATGTTGCGGGACAAGCGCGTTTTTACATCCACGTTTTTCGGCAGGACGCTGGATTTATTGGGTGCCAGCAAAACATCGTCAAAGGTTAATCCTTGTCCTAAAAATTCAGCCATTTTTAACTCCGTTTTATAAAGATCCTATTACATTTTCAACATTTTGCACAATGTTATTTTCTTTAATTATTTTCTTTATTTTCATCAAATCCGTTTGAAAAAGCCGATCCCGAGGCATGGTCGGAATGATTTTACGGATGGTCTCATAAGCGACCCGTGTTCCTCGTCCTGGCTGCCGGTGGCCACGAAAATCCAGAGCCTGGCAACCGGCCAAAAGTTCAATACCGATGATGGTTTCAGCGTTCTGGAGTACTTCAAATGCTTTTCTGGCCGCGTGAGTACCCATACTGACAAAATCCTCCTGATTTGCAGAGGTCGGGATTGAATCCACTGAAGCGGGATGGCACAGAATTTTATTTTCCGAAACCAGGGCCGCAGCGGTAACCTGTGCCATCATAAAGCCCGAGTTTTTACCGCTATCCGAAGCCAAAAACGGCGGCAAGCCGCTCTGAACGGAATCCATAAGGTTTTCCAGACGGCGTTCTGAAATATTGGACAGCTGCGCCAGAGCAATAGCCAGTGTATCGCTCGCCAGAGAAATCGGCTGGGCATGAAAATTCCCTCCGGATAAAACGCTCCGGTCTTCTGTAAAAACCAGCGGATTGTCTGTAGCCGCATTCAACTCCGTGTCGATTACTTCCCTTACAAAGTTGAGCGCTTGTCTGACAATTCCATGCACCTGCGGTATGCAGCGCGAGCTGTACGGATCCTGGATTTTATCACAGTCTTGATGCGATGAGACGATTTCACTCTCCAGCAGCAATTTTGATAGGTTCCCGGCAACTTTGATCTGATGTTGAAATCCACGAGCTCGCTGAATGCGTTCGTCAAAAGCGGTTTTGGTGTGTAGCAGACTTTCAACGGTTAAGGCGCCGGCAATGTCAGCGGTTTTAACCAGATTTTGAGCGCGGAACAGGGCAAGAGCCGCAAAAGCAGTGGTGATCTGGGTGCCGTTAATGATGGCCAGGCCTTCTTTTGCTTTTAACACCAGAGGAGCAAGGTTGGCCCTCCTGAGCGCTTTTTCTCCGGATGTTTTTTTACCGTTTACATAGGCCTCTCCCATCCCCAACAGTACAAGCGTCATATGGGCCAGTGGCGCCAAATCTCCCGAGGCTCCAACGGAACCTTTTTCCGGAATACAAGGTGTGATTTGATGATTCAGGAGCTCACACAAATATTTTGCCACAACCGGTCTTGAGCCGGAATAGCCCTTGCACAAGGCATTGACCTTTAATAGCATGGCGGCGCGAACAACGGGTTCAGGAATGGGATCGCCAATTCCACAGGCGTGACTCAATATCAGATTGTGCTGCAGGGCTTCGATCTCCTTCGGCTTTATATGAACATTTGCAAGCTTGCCGAATCCGGTATTGACGCCGTAAACGACTCGGCCTCTGGCCAGTATTTCTTCGATACAGTCACGCGAGCACTGCATACGTTCGTTTGCCTGCGGCTCAATCATCATCTTTGTCTTACCGAATGCAACAGCGTAGAGCTGTTCCAGAGTCAGCTCCTGACCATTTATCGTGATTTTTTGCATTTCGCCCTTTAAATTTGTGTAACATTAAGCAAAATTTTGCAAATAATCAAATATTTTTATGGGCAGTCCGGTTGGGCCTTACAAGAGGGTTTAAAAAAAAAGCGATCCCCAAAGGAGATCGCTTTTTTCAGGCGAAGATGAAAAAACGATCTTACATGACTTCTTCACTGCGGAACTGATGATACAACTCGAGTACTGCGGGTACATAATCTCTTGTTTCTGCAAAGAGAATGTTATAATTTTTGTTCGATTCAATCCACATTTCAGCCCTGTAGGGACCACCATTATAGGCAGCAAGACCACCATCATGTTCATACATAGCGACAAGCTGGCTGAGATACCTGCAACCCAGTCTGATGTTGATAATGGGGTCATAGAGTATCTCTTTTGATGTAAAAGGAATACCTTCTTCAGCCGCCAGAAAAGCCCCTGTTGTCGGCATAACCTGCATCAGACCCATAGCACCTGCATTTGAAATGACTTGCGGTTTCCAGCTGCGGGCGCTTTCATGGGTGATTGTTGCACAAATAAAGTTTATGTTCAAATTGGTATATTTTTGTGACATGAGATAAATTTCATTGGCGATATCCCGTTTTAGACCGGCTTCCATCTCGGGGTTGAATTTTGAAATAATTTGAACGATTCTTTCTATACTACTGATACGGCCGGAATCGATCGAATTTATCTTTTCAGAAAGATATACCTTTTCTTCAATATCCGGCAGTGTAGAGTGAGTCTTATCAAAATAGACGACTCCGGCAATGACCAGACTAAAAATCGATATATGAAGCGTCATGATCAGCAGTATTTTTTTGTAATTATGGAGAACGAGATTCATTTTTACTTCCTTTTTTTGCCTTTACAAGGGTGTTAAACCTTCTTGTCTGATTCAACACTGTTCGATGCTATTTAATTCCTTATACTGTATAAAGTTCCTGCAATATCCATGCCAAATATAACAATATTTTCCGGTTATGTAATTTGATAAAAGTCACAAATTTACATATAATTAGATTGTTTTTAATCTTTCCCGGTAAACAAGTGTGAATGAAGATTTGACACACCATGTGGCACATTGCGGACATTTGTCTCACATGGAAACTGAATTGTATGCTTGACAATAAGGTAAAAGTTTTCTATTATACACTCACATTTACACCAGCAGGGGTGTTGAAAAGGAAGAATTATGGATCCGAATGCAGCCTTAACCGAGCTATTAAATAATCATGTTGACGTCCAGTTTAATCTCACGCGTAAAGAAACCATTCTTCAAACCATAGAATTCAAACAGGCTCTGATATCAGCCAATGGCTGTTTGGCGACATGGACGCCGTGTGAATCTACCGGCAGATCACCGAAAGACACCATGATTGTCAGACATGCTGATACCGAATCGCATATCGACTGGGATTCTCCCAACAATCTGCCCCTGGACGACGATACGTTTATCCGGTTATGGCAAACAGCGATCGAAACGTTAAAGCGCAAGAAAAGAATTTTTGTCAGCAATCGCGTTATCGGTGCAGATGTATCCTATGCGTTGCCTGTAGAGTCCATTACAGACAGTCCTCTGACCATGCTGTTCACCATGAATATGTTTCGCCCCATGCCCGGAGAAATTCGCAAGAGTGTCTTCGCCAAATCGGGCTTTAAATTAATCGTACTCCCATACGACAAGCTCAACCAGGGAAAATTTAAGGGGCGCTTGCGACAGCTCGAAAACGGCAAAACAACACAAATGGCCATCGTTATGGATTTTAACCGGCGGCTGGGGCTGGTATATGGG
>CAZMUU010000013.1:0-23944 GCA_964569215.1 uncultured Cytophagia bacterium | reverse complement strand
CCAACCAAGTATCGCGTAAAAGATATGACGATGCAACAGCATACCCAACTTTGGGTCCAACAAGCAGAAAAGTCGATCTGGAAAAATATATTTCATATGGAGAAGAAAAGGATGAGTAAAAATTTTTTATTTATTTTAATATTAGCAATTATTTCTAGTTGCATAAACTCAAATATTCAAATAGATAAAATTGTAATACATCATACTAGTATTGATTTGGAGACAGTGTTACTTGTACCATGTCAAAAATTTGAAAAATGGTTACCCTTTGCCACAGATACCATTACGAATAGAAATGATTGTGAGAAATTATATGAAAAGCTGCTTTCCTTAAAACCGTCTGAGAGCAATAATAGTCCTGATACGCGAATTTTAATTTATCTATATGATAGCGAGCAAAAAGCAGATACGGTTTGTGTTGGTATGTTTTATGTTAAATTTCATGGAAATATTTTTGAGACAAATGATGATTTTTTTAAAATACTTGAAGAGTATACAAGTGAAAAAATACTTTAAAAGTTTGTTTCAAGTTTGTATAGCCCAGGATATGGAATCCTGGGCTATACATAAATTCTGTTTTGCAACCCGGTGATCTAAAAGCACGCAAGTCATTCCAATCCTTTACGTTATTATACAATTTTTTTACTGAAAACAACAGCCGCGCCATGGTCTATGACGGTGCCGGCTATCTCACCAGCCTCGGCGGCACGACCCTGACATGGGACTGCCTGGGCAACCTCACCGCGCATGGATCCGACACCTACAGCTATGACGCTGACAACCTGCGCATCAAAAAGACCGAGTCGAGCACCACCACGTATTACATCCGCAACGGATTACAGGAACTCGCCGAATACGGCACCGGTAATGAACTGTTGGCAGAATACATCTATGGCAATGGCCGCAAGATGGTCAAACACGATCCGGAGCGGGGATATCTGTGGATTTTCACCGACCCCCTCGGCTCGACACCTCTGACGTCGAGCAGCCCTGTGGCCATAAGCCCTTTTGCGACACCTAGAGCTCCAGTCGAATAGTTCACCCAAAAAGAACTTGACTCGAATACAGGATTATTTTATTATGGAGTAAGATACTAAAAGTGCAAAATTAACAATTTACTGATTGAGTTTTTATCGTAAAATGGATGAATAGTTTTGAAATTGCCCTCGACAGCGATCATCGACAACGAAAAAGTTAGAGATTATTTTCTGGCCTCAGAAAACGAAATGATAAATCAAAATGGCTTGCCGGAGCTGGATATATTCAACAGGAATGGCATTTACTTGAACAGGATTTACGCGATTACATTCTGCCCCTGGAAGCCGTTTTTCGGGAGATTACAGATTACGGGGAGATCTATTCAATCGATGGACCTTTAAAAGGTCCAAATGGTAAAATATTATATGTCAGGACTGTCTGGATGGTTGAAAAAGAGACCAAAGTAACAAAATTAATCACAATGTATCCCTTAAAGTGAGGATAAAATGAAATTTTCACTCTATACAGAAATTATCTTGTTACAAGACATTCCTCAAAAGAAACTTAGACGAGGAGATATTGCAACCATCGTAGATCATCATCCCGCCAAAGACACTGAGGATGGATATACGCTTGAAGTATTTAACGCATTGGGTGAAACGCTCACAACGGTTACAGTCACTGAATCGGCAATAGAATCGCTGAAAGAAAATCAAGTGTTGAGTGTTCGTTCTATTGAAGCTGCTTGATCATTGATAAAACGAATGTTTTATAATTTTTAATGCCTGACCTCCCAATAGGCCAAAGAACCCTGAACACCCCACCTCAAAAACGTTAAGAGAATCAATGAACATCAGTACACATGAGTGGTGGGGCAATCGATCATCAGATTTTGAATGTGCTACAAGCATTTCTGCCATAGAGGAATTGGAAAAAGGGACTCATCCCCATAAAAACCAAACGCTGGAACTCATTAATGAATTACCGTTATTACCAGTAAAAGACACTATCGTTGAAGTTGTAGAAGCATATGTAAAAAATCATGTTATGCCCAAAAATCCTCAGGGAGATGCTCTGCATTTGGCACTTGCCTCATTCTATAATTGTCATTTTCTATTAACATGGAATTGTAGACACCTGGCGAATGCGAATAAATTCGAACATATCCGATATATGAATACGGTTTTGGGATTATACTCCCCCATACTTACGACACCCTTTGAACTTTTATAAAGGCCGATTTTTATGAAAGACAAAGCAATTGAAGAAATTCGCAAAGTCAGACGAGAGATATCCAAACAAAGCAATCACGATATTAAACGACTCGTCAAACATTACCAAGAGCTGGAAAAAAAACATAAAGATCGTTTGCTTAAAAATTCCCGTCAAGGCATAGAAAGCAGATAATGAGATAAGGACCTGTTGAATAAAAATCGGTTATTCGCACTAAAAGATGACAATATTCGGCCCTCTTTCCGTAAATCCAAACTCGGAATATATTTGGGTATGATTGAATGCCAGATAATGCATCGAGATGGCAACAAATCATACTTTATATTTCTACTTGAAAAAGTCGCATATAGCCCTGTCAGCGGATATGGTTGACCGAACCCAACCATTCTATGACCTTCAACATAGCATAGCGATTATATCTCCCGCCCGGAGACGAAAAATTTACTCTGCTATAAATTTTTTTCGTATCTGCAATTTTTTCATTTTATATCTCAGATTGGGCTCAGAGATGCCCAGGGCTCGTGCAGCCTGACCCTGATTGCCGTTAAAATGATTGAGCGCCAGCGTGATCAATTGTTGTTCAACCCAGTGCACAGCATCGGCCAAGGGCTGAAGTGGTGGAAATGGATCCATTGTTATGCGCGGAACGCCTTCAAATTCCTGGATTTGATCGGGTGGATCCAAAAAGGTACGATGAACAACACTCTCCAATTCGGCCAGATTTCCCGGCCATTCATAGTTTATCATTTGGATCAAGGCCTGAAAGGAAAGCGCTGGTACCTTTTTGCGTTTTTGCCGGCAAGATTCTTGTATATAATAGTCGATGTAGAGCAAAATATCTTCTTTTCGTTCTCTTAACGGCGGAATTTTGATCTCTACGAAATCAAGCACCCGACACAAATCAGCCTGAGGGCCGGTTTCAAGATGGACCATCGATATGCCGGAAAGGGCGATGATACGCGCTGATTTCAAAACATCGATAACAGATTTTTGCGGGGGCATCAATTCGAATGGATCGATGATGAGAATTTTTTTGTCCTGCGATGAAGAGGCAAGAGTTGGCGAAAAGTAGCCAACGTCATCGGCAGCGATATCTTTGGTAAGATAATCGACACAACTGAGTTTTTCAGTGCCTGCTTCACCACTGATTAATACATTCCGCTGTGACCGGACATGCTGCTCCACGAGATCAGTCAAATTTTTAAATTGTTTTGATACCCCCAAGAGCGGCGGCTTGTTAGTCGACGGTACAGGAAATCTGGTCATAAATTCCTCCCAACTCCTGACAACACCACTGGTCTTGCCCGGATGCAACTATCTGGGGGATGCGAAAAAAAATCTAAAGGATGTGAAAAAACAAGACCGTTGTGAAAAGTCAATTACAATATTGTAAAATAAGCAAATATAGTATAAATAGTCAAGTATAAAAAAACAAATCAATGAAAATACATATTTGTAATAGTGATGAAAAAATAGTAATTCGCCAGAAATAATCAAATTAAAAAAAAATCTTGCATTTAAAAAATTATTATAATATAATAAAATAAAGCAGGTAATCTAGCGGGGATAATTTTTCTTCTAGCGACAGAGTAAAATGAAAATCGGGATGTAATGATACCATGTCGATATCAAAAAACGACAAAAGGACCATTTTGTCCGGCGATTTCAAAAATAATCTAGAATCTGCTCACAAGCTCGCTGAGAAATACCAACTCACCCTTTTAGCTGCGAATGAAAACGGATACGAGTTTGGCTATTATGACGGCAAAGCCAGTCCCGATGTCCAGGAACTCGAGTTTTTTCTAGACCTTCCCTGCCGACTGATCCCTCTGTATTCTCAACCATCCACAGCATCTGTCGAGAACAACGATCCCAAAACCACTTTTCATCAGGTTCAGGATATTGTTGAACCTGATCATAGCGAAAAAGTGGTGGATGATTCCATAATCGCATATATCGATGATGTCATCTCGCAAGGTATTCATGCACGCGCAAGCGACATCCATTTCGAACCTTATGAAAACAGTTTCCGTATCCGTTTCCGGTTGGACGGCGTTTTGTCTGAACACCGCACGATACCATTGGCCAGACGTTCGGCTGTCATTTCCCGACTTAAAGTGATGGCTGGACTCGATATCGCTGAAAAGCGCCGGCCACAGGATGGTCGCATCTCAGTCAAGGATAGACGCTGCAAGATCGACCTTCGTGTTTCAACTCTTCCGACGCATTTTGGCGAAAAGGTGGTATTGCGTATCCTTGACAAGAACAGTGCGACCTTTGATCTCGATCGACTCGGTTTTGACGAATCCAATCTGGAGATTATTCGCCGAACAATCGTGCTGCCCTTTGGCCTGATCCTGGTGACCGGGCCGACCGGCAGTGGCAAGAGCACAACATTATATAGCATCCTGCAGGAATTAAACGATTCAGCCAGCAATATTGTCACCATTGAAGATCCGATCGAGTATGATCTGCCCGGTATCAATCAGGCGCAAGCGCGGCCGGACCTGGGCTTTAACTTTGCAGCTGCATTAAGAACGTTTTTGCGGCAAGATCCGGACATTATTATGGTCGGAGAGATCCGAGACCGCGAGACTGCAGAGATGGCGATTCGTGCCGCTCTGACAGGGCATCTTGTCCTGAGCACGTTGCACACCAATGACGCTCCGAGTGCTGTTGTGCGATTGTTGGACATGGGCATCGACCCATTTCTGATCGCCGCCTCTGTAAAACTGGTCATTGCCCAGCGCCTGGTGCGAAAATTATGCGATGCATGCAAATTACCGGAACACTATTCCACTCAGCCGGCATGGCTAACTTTAAAAGAGTACACCTTTTTAAAATCTTCTGCTAAAATCTGTCAGCAACAGGGCTGCCCGGCTTGCCGCCATACCGGATTTCGTGGACGCTGCGGTTTATTCGAACTTTATTATATCGATGAAGAAATCGGTCGGCGTATCCATCAGGGCAGCGAGCTTGGCGAACTGAGACGGCTGGGCCGTGAAAAGGGGTTAAAAACATTGCGTCAGCAGGGCATTGCCCAGATTGCGCGGGGTGTGACCTCCGTGTCCGAGGTTATCCGCGAAACCGCAGTGTAAAAGGAGTGTGTGATGAAGAATTGCATTATTATTATTATCGTGATTTTGTCAAGTATGGCCACTGCCGGTGTTTCTGATTCGACACGCATCACTCATGCAGACCCGACACGAATCGATGCCCTCGAGTTTAAAAACACGCATATTCAAGACATTGTTCGAGCAATCGCCGACCGTTATCGAGTCAATATTCTTATCGACGACCGAGTTGATAAACGGCTGACCATCCATCTCTATCATATTTCTGTAAAAGAAGCCATCGAAACCATTGCCCGCAAGGCCGGACTGCAGGTACAGCGTAAGGGCTCGGTCATCGATCTTTCTCTCCCTGCTGATCCGGAACCACCGCCAGACCCACCGCCTGATATTAGAGTCGATAAGGGCCTCCTCACTGTAGATATCTTAAACACCGATCTCACGACTGTTACTCGCATACTCTCCGAACAGTGTCCCTTTAATATCGTGCCTGACCGCGGTGTCCACGGAACCCTGACCTCTTACTTTCTCGAAATGCCTCTCGACCCTGGATTAGAAACACTTTTCCAAACCAATGGCTTTCGCCTGTACAAACGCAATGGTGTTCGCCTGGTGAGCCGTGGGATGCTACAATCAGAAAAAAGTGCCTCGAGCAACGATTTTTGGGTGCAGGTGACCGATTCTATGGTTTCCATCGAAGCCATGGGAGCATCCATCAGGGATATTTTGCATGAAATATCTCTTCAGCTTGATCTCGATTTGATTGTCTATGGTAAAGTTGATGGTACCATCAATGCCCGTTGCCATCATTTGAAATTAAGCGAGGCGCTGCATTTTCTATTCAAAAGCACACCTTTTACTTTTCGGCGCGAAAACAAGGTCTATGTGATCGGGGATCGTTCCGCTGAGGGTTTTTCTTCCTCAAAACTGCTGAGATTACAGCACATGAAGGCTGATGAAGTGCTCGAATTGTTGCCTTCTGCGATCAAAGAACAGGCACGCGTCAAACTGGTAAAAGAACATAACGGTCTCATGGTTATCGGTACAGACGAAATCATCCGTGATACCGAGTCCTTTGTCAACAAAATCGATCATCCCATTCCTCAGATTCTGATCGAAGCGCTGGTTGTGGACTATAATCGCAGTGAGATCAGTGAATTCAGCCTCGAGGCCGGTATCGGAGAACCGGACTCTACAAATCCTCTGTCCTGGATTTTTCCGCGTGTCGAAGCCCGGGCCAATGGAGAGTATATCAATTCTCAAATTTCGCTCTATGGGCCGAGATGGAATATTCCACAGGTCGGCAAGTTGCCGTCGGATTTCTTTGTCCGCATCAAAGCGCTTGAAAAACATGGTATCGCAAACATCCGTTCCCGGCCACAAATCGCGACACTAAACGGGCACACCGCCAGTATCAGTATCGGCACGACGCAGTATTTCATACTCAAGACCAACACTCCGTACCAGTCTCCGAATCAGATATATGTCCAAGAATCTCAACGCTTTGAGACGATCAAAGCGGAAATGCTGTTGAAAATCACCCCGTGGGTAAGTGCTTCTGGAGAGATTACAACAGAAATCCATCCCGAATTCAGTACGCCTCGGGGAAATCTCGATGCCGAGCAACCGCCCACCATCGATCATCGAATACTCGATTCCACAGTGAAATTAAGGGACGGCGAAACCATTGTGCTCGGTGGCTTGATACAGGAAATCGATACCAGTGACCATGATAAATGGCCGATTTTGCATCGAATTCCGATATTAGGCTCTTTGTTTCAGTCCAGATCTTCCAACAAATCGACAACCGAGCTCATGATCTATGTCACACCGCACCTGTCCGATACGGGACGCTAAACAAAGGGGATAGACGAGCATGCCGGGTGTAAGAAAAATACTAAATTATTTCCAGGGCAGCGGGTTTAGGCAATGGCAACACTTTTACCACACCTGGATATCTTTTTCTTTTGCCGTGCTGGAATGGACACCGTCACAGATACGTCTGAGCCGGTTTCGTTTTTCAGGACGCGCCCTGGAATTGAAAAACAGTCTTTCTTTTACCGGCGAATGGAATCCCATCCCCGCTGAGCCTGACATCCAGCGGCTCAAGACATTACTCCCATCACTTGATACGCTGGACATCGTCCTGGTCCTGCCCATGCTGCGTGTGCTCTACAGAAACCAGGCAGATGATGGAGATCGAATCGTACCCGAAGGACAAGATCTCGTTTCGATTCGCTGTTGTCCCGGACCAGTGGTCGCTTATGCAAAAAAACAGGATATTCAGCAGGTGGAAAACATGTTCAAGCAGGCAAATCTGCATCTCAACGCTATCTATCATGGCATGTTCGAGTGGCTCAATGTTCCCCTTTCCCTGCAAAATGAACATCCCGATCTCTGGTTTTATCAGAATGAACATTATACCGCCATGGCGCGGACTGAAAACAGCCAACTGCAGGATGTGCGAAAACTGGATAAAACCGAGGATCTCACCGCCTTTACGAATGGCCAGGCTTTTTACCTATTCAACAGCAACGGAAAGCCGGGACAGCCAATGCCACCTGCACAGCGGTTCGAACCGGATATTGAGAGCCATCCTTATATGCAAAAAGAAACCCTGTTGGCGGCCGGAGCGGGGCTGGGATATTGTGACGCCCAGTTTTTCAGCTGCAATTATGTTGAGCAATCTCAGCTACCTCTCTTTCAGAACCGGTGCTTGCAGCGGGTGATCAAATGGACAACGATTGCCTGGATGGTACTCATCGCTGTGCAGGTGCTGGCATGGGGTGCACAGCTGTTTGTAAATCAAAAATATAAAGATGTGAGCGCTCGTTACGAATTACATAAAAGAGATATCACCCGGCTGGAAAGCAAAAAAGCTGAATTGGCTTTGCTTGATCAACGAATACAGACAGCTGAAACATTTTTCAGCCGCCGAACCCGCGTGGGCTGGCTCTTGAGTCAGATTGCTCATACCATTCCCGCAGGGTGCTGGCTTGTCAAATGTGAAAAAATAAATGAGACATCTACAGTCATGCTGGAGGGATTCGGGCGCACACAAAAAGCCATTCTGGATTTTGTGCATCAACTGAAAAACATAACCGATATGCCGGTTCGTATTCGTGCGATTAAATCTATAGAGGCCCGGGATCTCAGGGGTCAGCCGGTTACAACCGGCATAGTGCAACATTTTATCATCGAGTTGGAGGAATAATGATCGACCAGATCAAAAATTGGCCCAGAGGCGTGTGGCTGGCAATACTGGCATGGATTGCAATGAGCCTGTTTTATACCAAACCGTGCATTGACGATATTTTGCAGCGCTATCGCACCAACCAAAAACTATCGGCACAGGTGGCTCAGATTTCGCATTATCAAAGAGTGGATAAAGAACTGACAAAGCGCATTCAAAAGCGGCAACGGCAACTGGCAGCATTTTCCACCATAGTCAGTCAGGATTCAACCCAGCCGGATTTTATCGGCACTATTCAGGACGTTGCCGTGCACAATCACATACGGATCAGCTCTTTTCAGCCGCTCAAGACAAACAAAACCCAAAATGCCGTCGAAATTTCACTTGAAAACCGCTATGAACATATCGGTCGCTTTATCAATTGCCTGGAACGCCATTCGCACCTGTATCGCATTCCGGCTTTTTGCCTTGAAAAACAGATAGCAAAACCGAACATGATCAGCGCCACGATACTGATTGCAGGAGAAGAAATAGAGAGAGAAAAAGATGGAATTTGACCGCCATAAACGTATTCTCATACCGATCTTGACCCTTGTCGTGATAGTGGTCTGGGGACATACCGGCATGCGGTTTTTCAGACAATTGAAAGATAATGAGAACGCTCTGCCACAACAGTTAAATGCCGATTCCGCCTGGCAGGGAATCGATAGCAGCTGGTTTAACTGGACTTTTCCGAAATCTCTGCGCGATCCTTTTTCTCTCGGTACCATATCCGTTCGGGCGACTGTACAGAGAAAGAAAATGACGCCAAAGGCAGCCAGTCAAGCTTTTGTCGAACCCAAAAAGCCCGAAATTCGATTGTGCGGGCTGGTGGGCACCAGCGCCCGGCGCGTTGCCATTATTGAATGTTCGAATGGACAAACCTACAAAGTGCGCACCGGCGACCAAATCGACTCGATGATCGTCGAACAGATCGAGGAAAAACAATTGAATATTCGCTGTCATGAACAGATTTATCACTATCCTTTGGATGAGTAGATGATAATGAAAATAAAAAATACCTTCAAAGAATCTTGTTCGACTTTAAAATCCGGTGTCCTATTACAAAATAAAGGCAGCGCCTTGCTATCCGTGCTGGTCATCGGTGTATGGCTATCGATTCTGTTGCTGATTCTGATAGGAGTGACCCACTTTCAAATACGCCTGATTCAGCGCTCAGGGCATCGCATTCAGGCAGAATATCTGGCCCGGGCCGGTATTCATCGTCATCTGGCCATGTCTGGCACAGCCTTTGGTCGTAAAGAGTCTATTCGTTCTTTTCGATTCGAGCAGGGACAGGCCAAAGTAAAACGCTGGCGCTGGGGGGCATTTTGGCGCTATGTATCGATCGGTGAATCGCACCACCAGAAAAAGCGCTTCACGGCGCTATGCGGACAAGAGATACCGGAATCTTATAAAGCGGCGGTGATTTTGGGCCATGTGCGTTTTCCGCTCATCCTTGCCGGTGAAGTGGAGATTCACGGCAAAACCTGTACCGGTCCCGGCGGTGTGCGCGCCGGCCGGCTCGATGGCAAAGCTTTTGCCGGCAGCATGCCCAGAAAAAGTGATATCATCACATCTTCTAATCCTAAAAGACCGCAATTTGATCCCACACACTGCCTGGACGCACTCGCCGACCTGCAAACGTGCCGAATGCGGGCACGGGGACGGCGAGTGAACGGATCGTTGCAGATCACCCGCCCTTCGCACCTGGCCAAACTGGATTGCACTGCGGTTTTTGTCAGCGGAGACATTGATATTGATGTGCTTGTCAAAGAAAAAAGCATGCCGGCCTGTACATTGATGGCAGGTGGATCGATTCGAATTCATGGAGATTTCAGCTATCATCCATGGACCGTGCTCTATGCGCACGAGTCGATCGATATACAGGGCGGAAGCTGGCAGCACGGATTGCTCGCTTGTGAAAAATCTCTTCGTATCACCGGCCCGCTGCACGGATCCCTGCAAGCACTCAGCCGGGATAAAATCGACGTCACCGGTCCGGCAGAATTGAGCTGGCCATCCGTATTGGCCGTGGATACACAAAACAGTGATCGGCAAGAACCTGTCCTGGCCCTCGATGGTGATGTGTTTGTATGCGGCAGTATCCTGATAGCTGATCGCTGGAGCGCCACAGAAAAAACGGGACGCAACCGTATCCTGATCGGCAATGCAGCCACAGTCCATGGGGTGATCTATACACCGTCCTGGTGTGAATTTCACGGGCGGCTATACGGGTGCCTGGTCTGTGCCGCCACCTGGCTTTACCGGTCTCCGACAACCTATATCAACTGGATCGCCGATGGCTATATCGACGCGGGTAAACTGGAACAGGATTTTATTCTTCCTGTAGGCTTTGATTCTTTACCTGTACTCTTTGCCTGGCAGAAAATATGAGAAAAAGTGCTCAACAATGATGGACACAAAAAATCAAAGAACAATGCTCTCTATTGGTCAAAAGACAATATACATGCGCGAGCGATTCCGAACCTTGTTTGGCAGTTGCTTGAAAATCGGAAAGCACGCTTCCGGTCAAACAGTGGTGGAAATGATAATCGCCACCGTGTTGATTCTGGTTTTTATAGCTTTCGGAGCGCGTACATGGAGTTTTTTTATTCACAGCCGTACCGGCCAGAAATACCTCATTGCCCAACAGCTGGCTCAACAGGAAATGGAAATTGCGCTGGCCACACGGGATGTGCAGTCCAGCAGACGATGCATTGAATTGGCCGGTCGCCTCTGGGTTATCGAGCGTACAGTTGATGTTAAACGAAATCTGGCGGCTATTAACGTATCCGTCAAACCGGAAAAGGATCGGAAATGGATGTTTACACTCTATACCGAGCAGATGATCACCAGGCCGGTTTTACCCTGGTCGAAATGATGGTGGCAATGTTGCTGACCGGTCTTGTAGCCACCCTGCTTACCTTTGCTATGCTGAGCGCCAGACGGGCGACACTTTTCTGGCAGCACGGTCTCGAACATGAGCAGCATTATCTATATATCAGAGATCATTTGCACCAGCTTGTCGTCGCTGCAAAAACCATTACTATACGCAATGACTCGACGCTGGAACTCGCCGGCTACAATGAGCACCATGTCATTGTCTGTAACGGTGGTATACTGACAGATAATGCAATGCCGTTGCATGGCGATGCCTACCGCATCCTCGACTGGCAAGTGCAGCTGTACAGACCGGGTATGGTCGAAAAAAAATGGCTAAAGCGCAGCATGAACCACGATCGTAACGTAACGCAAATAATCGAGATCAGTGGAATAATGACCGATTCTGCAGGAAGAAGGGCACCTTTAATTCTGACCAGATGCTTGCCGGAAAACGACTTTGGTCGCTTGACCAACCCATTTGATCAGCCGTCTGTGGAGGGAATATGGCCCGTCTGGTGATCGAAAAGCAGCAAAAGGCGAAAAAGAACTGGAATCTTCCAAAACGGATCGGTGCCAAAGACCGGGCGCGGTCGCTGCGACAGTTGGCCACCCTGGTACAGATGCATATTCCGCTCGAACAGGCACTGACCCTGGTGAGCCGTCAGCTGCAAAATCGCCGGCTGCAAGCGGTTTACCTCAATTGCCGCGAAAAGGTTCGAAACGGTGAATCTTTGGCTGTGGCCATGCAGCACCATCCACGAATTTTCGGTGATAATGTGTATCACCTTGTCATGGTGGGTGAGTTGACCGGCCATCTCGGCAAGACTCTCGATCAGGCCGCCCGTCAAATGGAAAAAGTACTGGCACTCAAACGCAAAATGGTGACCGCCCTGTCTTATCCGGCTATCGTATTATTGGTTGCGTTTGCAGCAGTTGCCTTTTTATTGACTGTCGTGGTTCCGACATTCAATGAGGTGTTTAAAGATTTTGGCGGTGATATGCCGTTCATGACCCGGTTGCTGGTCAACAGTGCGGAAATTATCAGCCGGCGCTGGTACCTTGTTGTGCTGGCAATCATTTTGTTCTTTTGGTTAGTAAAACAATCATGGCGGCATGCAAAGACCCGTATCAAGATGGAAGGGTTCATCTTTCGGTTTCCAGTGCTCGGAGCAGTCATTTTCAAGACGCATCTGGCTCGTCTGGTACGAACGCTGAGTACCTTGTTGGCAAACGGTATCCAGCTGGTAACAGCCCTGCCCGCAAGTGGCCAGGCCAGTGGCAGTCTTGTGCTTATGCAGGCGGCCGATCGTATGAACGTTGAGGTGCAGCGGGGTGTTGCTCTGTATCAGTCTCTTGCCAGGGAAAAGGTTTTTCCCCTGTTGATCAGCCAAATGGCTGAAATCGGTGAACAATCAGGCAGTTTGTCTGCAATGATGGAAAAGGCAGCGATTTATTATGAGGAGGAAATCGATACCGCCATCGATAATCTCAATGCCGTGCTGGAACCCCTGCTGATCGTCGGACTCGGGGTCGTTTTGGGTGGCATTCTCATCGCCCTGTATATGCAGATATTCAGCCTCGTGGATGTCGTTCACTAGGTGAAAATAGATCCATACAAACCATTCATGAAATCGAAAGGGAGAAAACATGAAAAAGCTGACATTTATCAGGCAGCAGGACGGGTTTTCCTTGACAGAGTTGCTCATTGTGCTGGTGATTATCGGCATATTAGCTGCATTGGCGTTGCCGAAATTTATGAGTGTCATCACCCGTGCCAAAGCAACTGAAGCAAAACTGATGCTCAAACAAGTCTATCAGCTGCAACAGAGTTATTATTTAGAGCACGATATTTATAGCGATCGGTTGATGGCCATCGGTTTTGAGCCGGAAGCCCTGAAAACAGAAGGTGGTACAGCCCGCTACCGCATCGAACTGACAAAAGTGAGTCCTGGCGCCTTTACTGCGACAGCTACATCGGTCATCGATTTCGACAAAGATGGCCAATATAATATCTGGCAGGTCGATGAGAGCGGTCACATTAAAGAGGTCCAGCCGGACTGATGGAGGTGGTATGACATGGCTTAAGCAACTGTTTTTTATTTCATGGTGTGTCTCGCTTGTCTTGTGCAGCACCTGTGCCCTGCATCCGGGAGCTGGTGTCCAGCCGGCGGAACAAATTCGAGTAGCGGTTCTCACATTTACTTCAACCGGCTCTATTGGTATTGCTGATCCCGGCACCTATGCGATGCAGTGGCTATGTCAGACATTGGTGAAAAAGCATTTATCTGTCATCGATGCCGGCAGGGTGCGGCAGATCGAAGCGTTACTAGAACAGGCAGGCGAACGGCACTATAGTCTAAGAGACATGCAGCATGCGGCAAATACCATAGATGTTCATCTTTTTGTTTTTGGCCATCTACGCTGCCTGACACCGGTCGAGGAGCGGCTGGATAAAGAGAAAAGTGAAATCGAAGTTCATATTCGCGTGGTTCGACCAAAGGATTGCGTCGTGGTGGCCAGTGACATTCGGCGGTTATCAGAAAAACAGACTTTGGATGCCATTCGCAAAGCGGTAAAAGAGATTGCCGAGGCCATCGATTGGATGCGTCTTTTGCCAGATGAAACCGAGCAACAGAAGGAAAAAGGATGAATGTCCTGGAAATCGCATTATTGCTCATATTAGGACCTGTATTTGCCAGTTTTCTTTATACAACAGCAGTGCGCGGAGCAGCGAAAAGATCACTATGGCAACGTTCTGCCTGTCCACATTGCCATCACCACCTGGGCTGGTTTGAGCTGGTGCCGCTTTTTTCATTCATCTGGAACAGGCGGCGGTGTTCATGGTGTGCGCAGAGGATTTCTCTATGGTATATATTTGCCGAGCTCACAGGCATTATCGTTGCATTGGGCCTTGTTATAGCGGATTCAGGTTTTGCTCGGGCAGTGCCGTTTCTGTTTATGATTCTCACGGCATTGGCTATTCTGTACACCGATATACGACGGTTTATAATTCCCAATGTGCTGCTGATCTGTTTGCTCCTTACCATTTCAGGGGAGATGATGGTGAACCCGATGGAAATGAGTAACCGCCTTCTGGGGGTCTCTGCCGCAGCATTCCTGTTCATCGTACCGGCCTTGATTCATCGTCTCATAACCGGCCGAGCCGGCATGGGTATGGGGGATATTAAATATGGGCTGGTATTGGGCCTGGACCTGGGCGTGCCTGATGTGATCAACATGATGATAATCGTATTTTTCCTGGCTGGTCTGGTTGCCATCACGGGATTGCTCACCGGCCGTCTGCATCTCAAGAGCCGGTTGCCTTTGGGAGCGGTGATGAGTGTAGTATTTATCGTATTTAAAATAAAAGTGATATCCATCGAATTGATGACAGGGGAATGGTTATGAAAAAATCCGGCTGTGAGGCATTGTCCCGAATCAAGGGCAACAGTCAACAAATACGTCGCGTCCGTTCCATGATCGAGCGTATCGCCACTCATGATAAAATGCCGGTTCTGATCACCGGAGAGACCGGTACGGGTAAAGAGTTGGTCGCGGATGCTTTGCATGCCTGCAGTGACCGAAGCGATCGTCCCATTATCAAGATCAATTGCAGTGCAATACCCGAACAGCTTATTGAAAGCCAGTTGTTCGGACATAAAAAGGGTGCCTTTACCGGAGCTACCGAAGCGCAGCAAGGGTTGGTAGAGGCGGCTGAGGGTGGGACGTTGTTTTTGGATGAAATCGGCGAAATGCCGGCAACTTTGCAATGCAAAGTTTTGCGCTTTCTCGAAAATCAAACATATCACCGCATCGGTGAAACAAAACCCCGCCATCTCGATGTTTGGCTTGTCTCTGCAACCAATTGCGATTTGAATAAAATCTGCAAGCAAGAGCGGTTCCGAAAGGACCTCTATTACCGCATAAAAGGCTTGGAAATAAGCTTGCCACCACTCAGAGATCGCAAGGGCGATATTAAAGAATTGGCACATTATTTTTTATGGGAAGCAAACATCGCCAATTCAAGTCAAAAGAAATTTTCTCAAGATCTGATACACTTTTTCGAATTGCACAGTTGGCCCGGTAATGTTCGAGAGTTGCGTATGTTGATCAATCAAATAGCGGTTATGAGCGATGAAACAGAAATTACACGGATTTACCTTCCTCGCAATATTTACTTACAAGCAGAGAACGAAAATTCTTCGAATCTGGATAATTTAGAAAAAATGGAAATTCTTAAAATTTTAGTGAAAAGAAAAGGCAATAAAACCCGTTCTGCCCGTGATCTGGGTATCAGTCTCAATACACTCAAACGAAAAATGGAAAAATACGGTATCGATCGGAATATGATCTCTTTTGGTTATTAGGGTTTGGTGATAAAAATTGAATATGATCTGATGTGGCATCTTTGCATGCCTTTAAAACAATACCTGATTAATTCTGCGTTTTCCAGCCAATTTTTTTTATTCAATTCTTGTTTACAGGTTCTTCTTCCTCCACCCTGTCCAGAATGGACAGTTAACCTGTCCATTCTGGATAGGGTGCCAGGCTATAAAATTCAACTAGTTGTGTAAAATGATCGAATTTACCTGTCAATTTTGGATAGGTAAAGCTGACAAGCTGTAATTTTTGCCATTTTTTAATTTATTGTAAATAATAGAATTATGGAATTGTGCAAAAACGGTATGCTTCTTGTAAGAGCCTGCCCTGAAATATTTGGTTATAATCATATATTTGGGAGGTTTTTATGAAAGTGCAAATTATCATGATGCTAATCATCGTTCTTTTCGTGGATATGAGCTTTGCTGATTCTTGTGAGGATCCATATATCGTAAGGGCAGATCCGACGAACACATTTCTGAAGGGCATGGGATTGAGTGATGACATCAATACCTTTACGGGAGATGTTTCGCTACACTATACTCTGGCAGGTTTAAAGGGCAGAAACGGCATTGGCTTTACTTTAAAACTCTCTTATGATAGTGATGTCAATGAGATTGCCACCGGCGAAAACAAGAATAAACAAGCATCATATTGTGGCCTGGGCTGGCATTTGAATATTCCTTGTATCCAGGGCGAAGCAGCTCCGCAGGACTGTACCTATACTCCTCAGATGGCCTATGAAAAACTATGGTATGTGTCTGGTAATAAAAAAAATACAATGGAATTTATTGATGATACATCGGGCTTTAAATTAAAAGATTACAAATATTGGTTCATCGACAGCACCTCTGTGGGTGGGAATGCCTGGGATGTGTCTTCCTGGCAGATCATTGATGAGGCCGGACTAAAATATACATTTGCCCATAAAAGAAACCGGGTTTTCCGCGTTTATGATAAATATTACACAAACTGCAAAATTTTATACAATCATCCGCAGAGCCAATACGCCAGCTTTGATACATTGGCTTACCAATGGGACCTGACCAGAATCGAAGACCCATTTGGCAATTCTATTGATTTCGAATATCTTGATACGATTGACACAATAAGCGATTCGAGCAGGGGAAGTGTAGACCCGGACAGCGTTGTCGCTGCATACGACTATGCTGAATATACCAAGGATTCAGTGCCTCGCAGAATTATTGACAATACAGCAGGACACTGTATTGAGCTGGGATATATAACCAGGACCGATACATCGGATGGCTACAATGGGCATGGTGACTGGATGGACCTGGGAATAAACGAAAGTGACAGCTATCAAGAAATTTATTGTGAAAAAAAACTCTATCTGCTAAAGGTATACGACCGTCATCCCGATTCCACCGGAGCGCGCTATTACAAGTTATTAAAATTCGGTAATTCCTACAGCAGCTTTGGAAGTGATAACAAGTTGATACTCACTTCTATTAGTGAATGCAATCCCGCAGATTCAACCATTAAAATTCCTTCAATGAAATTCGAATATTGTTCTCAAACGGAGGATAATCCGGGTGCAATCGAAAAGATTACTTTTCCACATGGCGGCAGCAAAAAATTTGTCTACGAGTCCAGGACGGGTAGTGGTGCTACGGGATATCGTGTCGATTCACTGGTTGTCAATGACGGTATTAATGGAGATTTTATTTCTGATTACACCTGGCCTGCTGCTGATACGTCAGGAGGCGTATGCGGACATGACTCAGTGACAGTCGATCTACATGGTACCGATTATGGAAGAATTCGATATTTTCATGATACTGACACACAATTTGGTGTGATGAAAAAGAAAAAAATGCTCAACGAATCAAATGAGACCATGTCTTATACAGGTTATCAATGGTCCTTTGATACGATTGACACAACAGCCTATTATAAAAAATTAGAACGAGAATATACATGGACAGATGGCAAAATAATCAAAGATATGTATTATTCAGAGTATGATAGCTGCAACGGTCTTCCTACCAAGATGCGCCTGGATTACGATGACATTACAGGTGATCGGTGTTTAGTCATATCCTATGCTCATACCAGCTATAGCGATATGAAAGAAAAACACATGCTTTCGCAAAAGGCACAAGAAACAATTCATAGATATAACGATGCAAGCAGCTATGCCCGTTTTTCAACAGTGACCACCTGGAAAGAATGGGCAACCGGGAAATGGGGCCCGCACAAGACCTATCAATGGCTTGAAAATGATGCAACATATGGACTTCCAACTTTTGATTTTAGTAATTGGTCTAATACCGGAGAACCGACAAGCGAGCCTGAATGGGTCAGGATGGCTAAAATCGATTCGGTGGATTCATATGGCAATGTCCTTATGGCGGAAGATGCAGATGGTACGGAATCGATATCAATTTTGGGACTAAATAGCAGCCAGGTGATAGCAGCAGGTCAGAATGGTCATCTGGAGGAATTTGGTTTTTCGAGTTTTGAGAACGGCGAGGGAAATGGATGGAACAATGAAACCAAAATTATCAAATACGATGATGCTCACAGTGGTAGCTATGTAGCGAGAGTGTGGACGAGTGGTGGTGAAAGTCAATACGGGCCTACGCAGAATTTTTCTGAAAGCGATGGATTGAAAGCCGATTGTGGCTATAGAGCATCGGTGTGGGTGAAAGGTCCGGCCTCTGCCTATCTCATTATGAAAATCAACAACCAGCAAGAGCTATCAGATACCCAATTTTCAAGCAATTCTGGTGAGTGGGAATTATTAACCGTGGAACTGAGCGAATCGGTTGTTGAATCTAATATGGATGGTGATGATTATATACGTGTGTTTGTCGGTAATAACAACACTACGGCAGCCTACTTTGATGACCTGCATTTCTATCCGGTTGATGGGTTGATCTCTGCTTCCGTCCATGATTCAAGCAATGTAAATATAGTCTCCTTGTTATCTGGTAATAATATTCCGTCCTATTCGATATATGATTCCTTTAACAGGCAGCTCTATGCGGTGGATAGCGATGGGAGACGACTCTCAATGAACTCCCCCTATTATTCACGTGATGGCAACAGTGAAAATTTTAGTTCCAGCGATCCCAATTTTGGGCATCAAATTGTGTATTCAGATCAAGACGGTTTTTCGGATTTTCGCAGTGATGATGGGTGGAGCAAGACCGATCCCTCTAATACGACTTTTAATTATCTCTATGCCGGCCGGATTACGGTTAAAATGGCATCGACGAGTTCCAATTGCATCTACAAATCTATAAGTGAAGATAATATCAGTGCCAAAGTTGATTTTTACCCGGATGCCACAACTGGCGGTACGCCCAAGGTGTTAAAGTTTTGGGATAGCGGCAATATTTTTTGTGTGCGATATTTGCCCTCGATAGACCGTTTTGATATCCGGGTGCGCAAAAATATCGGCGATATCACTTATCCGGATACACTGTCGCTTGTAGCCAATCCAGGTAGCTGGTATACGATTGAAATCGAAAAAACACAGGGGGGGTATTGCCGAGCCTGTGCTTATCCAATGGACCTGGGAAGATATGCAGGTGATTGTTACGAAACCAGCGGCTATCCATCCGAGTGGGGAACCTACGTTATGAGTTACTGCGATGACCCAAGCTTTTATCTTGCCAACCATTATGTCGGCAAAACCATTCAAACGAAAACCTTTACAGATGGGTTTGGCAGGACAATACAGACCCAGGCACATTCAATCGACAATGACATTGTAACAAAGAGCACCATCAACGCGCTCGGGCTTTTATCAAAAGAAGGCAAACCACAATTGATTTCAAACTGGGACCATGATTTCATCATAGCTGTTCCCGATACTTCCAAGCAATACGGTTATTACAAGGATCCTCTCGGCCGCATCAAAACCATGTATTATAGCAACTTGGATTCACTTCAGTATGTCTATGGTGTCGAAATATTCAATGGCACCCAATTCGGTGACAGAAGACACTATGAAAAAATTGTTGATGAAGAAGGGATTGCATCCAAGCAGTTTACAGATAGGCATGGAAATTTGATCGGTAAAATCCTGGCAGCTGGTGACAATGACTCGCTAAAAACCGTTTTTGATTTTGATGAATTGGGGAATCTGACTGAAACCGAACCGCCAAATCACTGGGTTGTTCCTTCCGGAACATCGGCAGATGACTGGGATACGGAATTAATTTATAACACATTTAATCAACTGACCTGCAAAATTACACCGGATGATGATACCACAAAGTTTGTCTATGATTTTGACGGAAATATCCGATTCCAGCAGGATGCACGACAGGCAGAAGATGATTATTTTACAGCTTATGTTTATGACGATCTCGATCGTATCATATCGATCGGTGAAGAGAGAGATCAGTCATTCAACTGGACGACGTCTTTTCCTCCAACGGACAGCACGTCATTCGGATCACAGGTAGACGAATGGCGGGTAAAAAATTACTATGATGAGAATTATGTTTCCGGCACGGACAATTTTTGCCAGGGCGAATTAACAAAGACTGAAATTAACGTCGACAGCGACGGAACAGCCGAACATGTTATCAAATACGTTTATGATCAATTTGGCAATCTTTTAGAAAAAAGGGTGACAATCGACGAAGGCAATGCCGTTTCAGAGAAAACAATCAAACATGTCTATGACCATCTGGGCAGGGAGATCGAAACATGTTATCCGTCCGGCAATACAGTGGTCTTAACATATGACGAACTGGGCCGTCTTAAAAATGCCTCTGTGGTTGACTAAATGCTGCAATTCAATGAAACAGGCTGGAGAACCTGATGTTCAGCTCGCTGATCGAGCTAAAATATTTCTCTGATCATAAAATATCATCATAATAACGGGATTCCGTTGAGGAGATAAAAATGTATTTAAAAAAATATTTGACTTTTTCGTTTTTCTTGTTACTTTTAAGTGGTTGCCCGATGCAGAGCGCATTATCACAATCCGAGGTTCAGGAGAACATTCTGGATGTTCAAATTCAAGCCGATTTCTCTTCCCAGGGTAAAGAAATTCTCACCAAACGCGGGCCTGAATCTAAAACATATCTGCGAAACGGCGACCAAATCGTTCACCAAATTTTCTCCGGCCGGCTGCATTTCAGAGAAAATGACGGGCCTTATACAGAGATCGAATTTGCCATCAAGCCGGATAAAAAAGATAGCAATTTATATGCTTGGAATAATGGAATCTATCAGGCAGTCTTTGCTAAAGAAAATGCAACTAAAAAACACCTGCCTGTCAATACAACTTTTGTTAGAGGTGCGACTATCAGACAATCCATTATCTCCATGGGATATTACAGCCAGGAAAGCGAACAATATATAGAAATCAATGCCCCAAAAGAGGTTCGAGCCCGGGTAGACGAGTTGACCACAAATAAAATCGTCTATCGGGAAATCTTTCCCGGGGTCGATGTTGTTTATACAGCGACAAGTCATAAACTGAAAAAAGACATTATTGTAAAGGAATCGGCTCGAAGCAAATTGCCAACACCGTCATCTCTTGGCCTTTCTGAAAAAGATGTGCTTTTAGCATTTAAGAGTTCTTTGTCAATTCGGGGAACCGCAAGAGCAACGACCGGCAAACAACTATTGGCAAGCGCAGCCAGAGGGACAGAATTAAGCATAAACTATTCCGGAACCAAAGCTGTGCTTTTTCAAGACGAATCAAATACCGAATTGTTCCGTTTCGGAAAAGATGTGGCCTGGATTCAAAATGCTAGCTTTGCTGATAGTCTCAAAAATGGTTCTCGGGCACAAGTCGATGTCATGCGCCATTTCTTTAGCACGGATCAAAAAGATTATGTCTTGGTGATGGTTCCGATGTCCTGGCTGGCAGATGCACCGGCCGGCGATCTGATCATCGACCCTTCTGTTGAAATTCCAGCCGAACTGGAGGATGGTAAAGATTCCTTCATTTACGCCTCTACGGGTGGTGATGATAATTTTGGCGCTTCAACCTCAATCCAGGTTGGTCCCGACCGCGGTACATATGAACGACGCGGCATCATTAAATTCGATTGCTCGGCTGTTCCGGAAAATGCATCGATCGATAGTGCATTTTTGCGTTTATACCTGGCGTCGACCTGGGGATCGAGCAACTCTTTTGTTATCGAAGCCCATCAGATGCTGCAGGACTGGGCCGAAGGCACAGCCAGCTCATGGAATAACAACAGCACAACTGGTTGTGATTGGGGCTATGCCGATCAGGCCGCCTCGGTGAGCTGGAATGCCAATGGCATGCAATCGGGAAGCGATTATTCGGCAACGGTTTTGGGCACCGATACGGTCAGCTATGGTGCATCGAGTGCCTGGTATCAATGGAATGTTCAAGGTGCGGTAGAAGACTGGATCGACGGCACCGATGCCAATCACGGCATCGCCCTGCTGACAGCCAGTGCTGACATGAGTGACTATGTCGGTGCGACATTCAGATCCTCGGATTATACCACCGATGCCGGCAAACGGCCACAGCTCATCATTTATTACACCATCGAACCCCTGGCCGAATATCATTATGATGCCCTGGGTCGTCCGGACACGGTCAGCTATGCCAATGGTGTGAAGGAAATCAGCCGCTACGATACGCACCGGGGCTGGCTGGTGGAAAAAAAATATATCGACGGAGATTCACTCTTGTTCTCCATCGACCATAGTTCGTCGGGTGCGTATGACAAGACCGGCAATTTGAAAAAGGTTATCTATCGCTATGGCAGCACCTCGACCGATTCAATGGAATATGACTATGACGATCTTTATCGCTTGATTCAGTTCAAACACAACGGCACGATAAAAAAAGAGTATGCCTATGATGCCAACGGTAACCGGGCCGATAAAAACAACGAATCCTTTCTCTATGCTAATGATAACAACCAGCTGACCGAATATCGCAACACCGACGCCCAGGATCATGACACCACCGCCTATGTTTTTGATGCCATCGGCCGGGTCGATACCCTGGGAGGCACCGATGTGGATTATGATCTTTTCAACAACATGACATGTTTTGGCAGCAACACCTATGCCTATGATGCCTTTGGCCAGCGTATTCGCAAAAGCGAAAACGGAGACAGCACCTATTACATCACCTCGGGCATGCAGATCTTGTCTGAATACAACAGTGATGATGAGTTGGTGAGTGAATATATCTATGCCAACGGCCGCCGCATCTGTGCTTATCAACCCGACCAGGGATATCTCTGGTATTACACCGACCACCTCGGCAGCACCCGGCGTCTGGATGGCAGCGATATGCGGCGGGACTATTATCCCTTTGGCGCGATTTATCACGCCGAAGGCGATGATGACAGTGATTATCTGTTCACCGGTAAAGAGCTGGATGAGGGGAATGGGTTGTATTATTTTGGCTATCGATTCCATGAATCAAAAATAGGCAGATGGACAACAATAGATCCGTTAAATGACTATGTGAGTCCCTATGTATATTGCAGTAATAATCCGCTTAATTTAATCGATCTTGTAGGTTTAGATGATGACAGCCTGAATACACTTGGAGATTCCGATAATCCCTTTTATAACCCGCTTTTTACAATTTACGTTTTTGCGGAATCTTATTATCTGACGGTAGGAGAAGCTGCAGAGCTTTTTGCTTCCCGAAATATGGGAAAATATGGATCATGGTCTGGTGCCGGTGAATATGTGTCTTTTTTATACGAACTTGCTTATAATTATGGAATCGGCTCAGCACACGCCTATCATCAGGATGTTGTGGCCCCACATATAAAGACTGCTGGAAAGATTGCGCTTGGGGCTGCTTGTTTTCCTTCTGCCGTTATTGCCGGCAGTGCGTTGCAGTTGGGTAGCCGATTGGGACAGCTCGCTGCACGGGCGGCGCAAAACGGAAAAATCGTGCACGCAACCAAAAATGCCCGGCTGATCGCAAAATGGGCCTGGCAACGGACACGAACCAAAAATGCGTGGAATGCTTTTCAAAAAGTCGCTCATATGGAATCGAGTTCGGCAAAATTTGTTTATTGGAATTATAAAGCAAACGCAGCCATGTCTGGCATTAATAGCTATGTTCCTGCCTATGATTTTGCTGGCGCCATTCTTAATCCGGGGTATTATCCTATTGGGTCAGTTGGTGCTGCAGGTGCTTACATTCAAGATTATCTGGGCA
>CAZMUU010000012.1:0-24128 GCA_964569215.1 uncultured Cytophagia bacterium | reverse complement strand
ATTTCGTCATGGGTAACATTTTTGGCGTTTTTATTATTGCTGGGCATACGTCTACCTCCTGGTTTAAATCAACCTCTTTTTGTGCACAATTTCAAAACACGGGCTTTTCCGGCGAGATCATTTTCAATTTCTGAGATGTTCCACTTTTCCTGATTGAAAAGCTTCAGGCTTTGTGTTGCCCGGTTTTCATCCAGTTCCAAAAAGAGACAACCTTCCTCACAAAGCAAGTCATATGCAATATTAGAAAATCTTTCATAAAATTGCAATCCCTCTTTTCCCGCAATCAATGCCGTAACGGGTTCCGCATGAATATCGTGACAACCGGAATCATATTCTGCTTTTGATAAATACGGAGGGTTTGAAACAACAACATCAAAGGCATGTAAAAAAGCGGAAGGGGGGTGTTGAAAAACATCCCACCTGGAAAATTCAATTTGGTCCGCAACCCCGTTGGTTTCAGCATTTTTCGTAGCGACCTGTAATGCCTCCCCGGAAACATCTACAGCGGTGAGGCGCGCTTTCACCACATTCCTAGCCAACGCAATTGCTATATTGCCGGATCCGGTACCAATGTCCAATATGTTTACCCTGTCAGCCCCTTGATAATGTGTATCGATATGATCAATAACGAGCTGAACCAAAACTTCGGTTTCCGGCCTGGGAATTAAAACATTGTTGTCGACATAGAAAGGTAAGGAAAAAAACTCTGTTTGCTGCAGGATATATTGAATGGGTTCGAGAGAGAGACGTCGTTTTAAATAGGATTTATATGTAGACAGCTCTGCCGGGGTTAAGGGGCGATCAAACAATAAATCGAGATCAATCCGCTTTTTTCTCAGGGTATGGGCTAAAAGCCTCTCCGCTTCCAGTCGGGCATTATCAAATCCCCTCTCTTCGAGATATTCAATTGTCCAGTTTATTAACTTAATAACAGTCCACTGCAGCGGCTGCTTTTGCATAGTTAATCCATGGCTTTGAGCTTTTCAGTTCTGTCTACGAGCATAAGCTGATCTATAAATTCATCCAGGTCACCCATAAGAATTTCATCCAGCTTGTACAGGGTCAGGGAGATGCGGTGATCCGTCACCCGGCCCTGAGGAAAATTATAGGTGCGTATCTTGGCACTTCGATCTCCGGTGCTGACCATAGAACGGCGTTCTGCTTCCAGTTTCTGCCGTTCCTCGACCATCACCTGCTCGTACAAGCGGGCACGCAGGACTTTGAGCGCTTTGGCCTTGTTTTTATGTTGAGATTTTTCATCCTGACAGCTGACCACCAGTCCGGTGGGAACGTGGGTAACGCGAACGGCGGAATCCGTGGTGTTCACAGACTGTCCGCCAGGGCCTGAGGAGCGGAAAACATCTATACGCAGATCATTGGGAGCGATTTTGACATCGATATCTTTAGCCTCGGGTAGCACAGCGACACTGGCCGCCGAGGTGTGAATGCGGCCGCTGGTTTCGGTTACCGGAATACGCTGTACGCGATGAACGCCGGCTTCATATTTTAACTTACCATAAACATCCTTGCCGGTCAGCGAAAAAATAATTTCGCGAAACCCGCCAATGCCCTGAGTGTTGGAGCTGAGCACTTCCTGTTTCCAGCCACTCTTTTCCGCATAACGCTGATACATTTTAAAAAGATCACCGGCAAATAATCCGGCCTCGTCGCCCCCTGTACCGGCTCGTATTTCTACAATGGCATTTCGTGCATCGCGCGGATCTTTGGGAACCAGCATGAGCTTGAGCTCTTCTTCCATCTTTTCGCTTTGGGGTCTCAGTTCCTCAATTTCCAGTTTTGCCAGATCTCGCAGTTCCTGGTCTTCCGATTCGTTGAGTATCAGTTCATCATTCTTCAAATCCTGAACGACCTTTTGGTAATGGTGGTATTTTTTCAGGATGGATGAGAGATCACTCTCTTCCTTTGCCAAATCCCGATACAAAGATGGATTTTTAAGCGTATTCGGATCGGAAAGCTTTTGTTCGATCTCTTTGTATCGATTTTTTATTTTTTCAAGTTTATCAACCAGCAATACGATTGTCCTGTTTTATGTTTATGAGCCGTAGAGCCCGGTTTATATAAAAAAGCGGAATATCCTCTCCTCCTGCTGAGGGCAGATATTCCGCTTTTTATTTGCAGCAAGTAAATCTAAGACTTTTTATCGGATTCCTTTTCGGATTTTTCCGACAATCCATATTTACGACGGAACTTGTCTACACGGCCGGCGGTGTCGATAAATTTCTGCTTGCCGGTAAAGAACGGATGGCATTCCGAACATATTTCCAATTTCATATCTCCAACCGTCGACCTCACCTCAAAGGTGTTACCGCAGGCACAAGAGACAGTCCCAACCTTATATTCAGGATGAATTTCTTTTTTCAATGTTCACTCCTGTAATTTATATAAACGTAAAAATTCGCAATATTAAAACTACTAAAATTTTTGCTGATTTGCAAGTAATATTTACACTGTTTTTAAACAAAAAAGTTCTGCTGTGGGATCAGGTGCTCATCGATTCCAAAAATTCGCGGTTCGACTTGGCGCCGGACATGCGGCTGAGCAGAAATTCCATGGCCTCTACAGTGCTGAGTTCCGCAAGCAGTTTTCGTAAAACCCAAACCCGGTTCAACTCGAACTCTTCCAATAACAATTCCTCTTTTCGGGTTCCGGAACGGTTGACATCGATAGCAGGGAAAATTCTCCGATCCGCCAATCTGCGGTCCAGCACGATTTCCATATTACCGGTACCTTTAAATTCCTCAAAAATCACTTCATCCATACGGCTGCCGGTATCGATCAGCGCCGTGGCGATAATGGTCAAACTTCCGCCCTCTTCGATGTTTCGCGCCGCACCAAAAAAGCGTTTTGGTCGATGCAGAGCATTGGCATCCACACCACCCGAGAGTATTTTCCCGCTGTGCGGCACCACGGCATTGTGTGCCCTGGCCAAACGCGTAATACTGTCCAACAGGATGACCACATCATTGCCAAACTCTACCAGCCGTTTCGCTTTCTCCAATACCATATCGGATACCTGAACGTGCCGCTCGGCCGGCTCATCGAAGGTGGAACTGATCACTTCTGCATTTACAGAGCGCTCCATATCCGTAACCTCTTCAGGTCGCTCGTCGATGAGCAAAACAATCAATTTAATTTCGGGCTGGTTGGTTGTTATTGCATTGGCAATGTTTTGCAAAATCGTTGTCTTTCCGGTCTTGGGAGGAGCAACAATCAATCCACGCTGACCTTTCCCGGTCGGTGTCAACAGATTCATCACGCGAAGAGAAATCTGATCCCGCGTTGTTTCAAGTTTTATTCTTTCATCAGGATATAAAGGCGTTAAATTATCGAAAAGGATCTTTGCCTTTGCTTCATCGGGATTTTCAAAATTTACCGCTTCCACCTTTAACAGGGCAAAAAATCGCTCATTTTCTTTGGGTGGCCGAATTTGCCCGGAAACCGTATCGCCGGTTCGCAAGCCGAATCGCTTGATCTGCGACGGCGAAACATAAATATCATCAGGGCCGGGCAAATAGTTAAAATCCGGAGACCGTAAAAAACCATAACCATCCGGCAAAACTTCCAAAACCCCTTCAGCAAAAATCAATCCCTCACGCTTTGTTTGCTCTTCCAGAATTTTGAATACCAATTCAGATTTTTTTAAACCGGTAATGCCGCTAACACCCAATTTCTGCGCCATTTCATTCAGCTCAGAAATTTTTAAGGCTTTTAATTCTGCAATGTCCATTCCTGTCCTCTTTGTTAATGTCTACCCTTCTATTAATAGGTAAAGTTTGCCCTGTAAAATCATCACTCTATTTGTTTTTGTCCGCGCATCATGAATAAACGAAAATCATACCCCAGGCAAGCATTTTTCTCATGCTGCTTTAAAAATTTATCCTATAGAATTTTCCTCTGGTTCCGCTTGTTACTTAATTTAAATCAAACGACTAACGTGTCTGCAAATTATTCCAACAATGCGGTTAATCAAAAAATGATGAAGACCAAACGGTGTGATCTTTGAGGTAAAGTAGGTTAATACAGTAAAAGCTAGTTAATTATGCTTAAAAAGTCAAGGTTTTTATTCGTTGAATCGCTTCAGCGTGAAAATGAGAACCGGTGATGCAAATAAGCTCATCCGCATCACGGTTTTTCCTTTCTTGAATCACCCTAAAGGCAGACCCGGAAACGCGCGCCCGGCCATGATGGCTGGTAAATTTTTCCAACAGGGTCTCGGCGGCCAATCCCCGTTCCGTCGGTAAGGGAACAAAATAAAAATCCTCCGCACAATCAGCCAGTATGGATAAAATCGTATCCGCGTCTTTATCCTTTAATAAACCGAGAATAATAATCCTGCGCTTGTCGGCAAAAAACCGTTTCAACATCCAGGCAAGCACTCGCATTGCGCCGGGATTATGCGCGACGTCGAATACCACCAGCGGCCGGCGGGAAATAATCTCAAATCTGCCCGCCCGGTACAGATTTTGTGCCGCCGTGAACCCCCGATGCGGCGAAACCGCCAGGCCTGCTTTGCCCAAAAGATCCAAAGCCGCAGCAGCGATTAGAAAATTTCCGATTTGATGCGGTCCGGACAGAGATAGCCTGATCTGATCACTATAGTCTGCTGTTCGAAATTGGAAAGCAGACCCCCCTGCGCTCATGTGCAGGTCAAACACACAGCCGTAATCCGGGGCGCGGTAAAAGCGGGCCTTTAGGTCGCGGCATTTCCGCCTGATGACCATCTCAACTTCTTTTTCCATCCTGCCGGCCAGACAAATGGATTCCGTTTTGATGATTCCCGCCTTTTCCGCGGCAATTTCTGTTTTGCTCTGACCCAAATGGTCGGTGTGATCCAAATCAATACTGGTGATGATGGAAAGAATCGGCTTAACCACGTTGGTCGCGTCAAATCGACCTCCCAATCCGACCTCAAGAATCGCTACATCAACGGCTGTATCGGCAAAAGCGGTAAAGGCAACAAGAGTCAGCGCCTCAAAAAAAGTACAGCCGTAATCTTTAATGCTTTCCTCAAGCCGTAGTACCAACTCGGCAAAACAGTCTTTGTCGATTATATGACCATCGATTTGAATACGCTCCCGGATATCGTAGAGATGAGGCGATGTATAAAGTCCGGTCTTGATGCCTTGACTGCGTATCATCGTATCCAGCATCACCGCAACAGAACCTTTGCCGTTGGTTCCGGCGATGAGCACGGATGGATAGCGGTTCTGTGGTTGCTTCAGGTCGGCCAGCGCTTTCTTTGTCCGGCTGAGATCGAGACGCCAGCCGAACCGTTGCCGGCTGGTGATAAAATCAAGGGCTTGGGGGTAATTCATTTTGCATCAATCAATACGGTAAGGTGAATTCCAGTAAAATCGCGTCATGCCACGAAGGGTTCCCAGCCATATATAGTCACCGGACAAGTGCAGGGAAAACACCTTTGTTGTCGGCAACCCATCTTCTATACCAAAACGTACCCAGCGCTGGCGTTCACGGTCAAATTTATATACTCCGTCATCCGTGGCGACCCAGACGGCCTTTTCTGCTGCCAAAATCCGGTTTATATGATGGCTCATTTCATAATGCTTTGCCGGCGGGTCGAGCCATGTTTTGCTCTTTACATTAAAGGCCGAAACGCCTTCCACGCCACCAAACCACACCTCATCTTCAAAACAGGAAACAGCAAAGCATTCCCGCCCCGAAGGGCCCTCAACACCGCTGTAAAATCCACCGGACTGCTCTGCTTTATCATAGACATAAATACCAAACTCGGTGGCCATCCACAACAAGTTATATTGCTGATCGAGATCACGGACGGAAATATTTCGCAAAGCAGGATAATCAACCAACTGAATGCGGGTCGAATCGGTCCCCACTGTCGCTTTGTCTATGCGAGAAACACCGTTAACCGTCGCAACCCATACAGTGGTGTCATCCAACACAACATCCTGTATGCGATTATCAACAAGATTATCAGCAACCGTATAGGTTCTCCAGATATCTTTCGATAAATCATGGCGGGTCAGTCCATCCAGCGTCCCAAACCAAACCAGGTTTTCATCAGCAGCAATAGCGGTTATATTTTCATTGTGAAAACCGGTTATCAGATAGGGTTCAAAATATTCCGGTTGTCTGTCAAAGGGCATCCATTTCGTAATACCTGCGGATTCGCGCTCATCCTGAACGCCTCCTATCCACAGGGTTTCAGAGTGTTCTCCTATGGCATCTACCGCCGGGCTCCACAAGCCATGGCGTGTAAGCTCAAGATTATACGTTACCAGGCTCGCATGTCCCGTACCCAATCCCCACGTTCCCAGATAGAGATTTTGCCATTCATCTTGCAACCAACAGGTTATATCATAATGGCGAAGATCGACATCATCTATAACCCTGTTTCGCTCATCAAAGAAAAAGCCGGGTTCCATATAGAGATGGGGCAATTTGCTCAATTGCTTCCGTTTACCCCCCCGCCAGCGAATAAAATCTTCACGCCCCGGCTTGTTAATCGAATTAAAATTGATAAACGTATTGTCAGAGCGATACCAATCCGATCTGGAACTGACCAAATAAATTTTATTATCATCACCAAATCCCAGCGAGGTAATCCGGTCGGAATACCCCAGCCCAAGTTCGTCGAAAAATATATTACTCCAATATTTCGTTGCCGGTTCCTGATAGCTTATACTGTTTCCGGTTATACACCATAAATAACCGGTGTTCTTGTCAAACCCCACAACATGGATATTCATGGAGGAAAGTCCGTTGCTGATCGTCCAGGGGAAATACCACTTTTTTTCATAAAAATTGTATCGCGTAATGCCTCCTGTTGTGGCATAATAGACAAATTCATTTCCCATGTCCAGATCGCGTACGTAGCGTGTTGTAGACCATGTAATCCAGTCTCCTATATTATAATCTCTGTTGGTACCGCTTATTCTTGTGTTTTCCTCTGCTGTCAAATTTATAGACACAGTCAGCATGAGTAAAGTAAAAAATCGCATCTTTTCCCCACCTGTTATTTTAATCCATATTTTTGCAACTTGCGGTGCAAGTTGACGCGATCCGTTTGCTATACAGCAGCCATGCGGCTCACACTATCCTGGTAGCGCTCGATGGCCTGCTGCAAAAGCTGTTTTTCATGATGATTGAGCTGCTCCCGTAGGGAGAGATCTGAACAAGTTTGAACAGAACTGTTTTACCGCGATTTTTCATCGATGTTCAAAACATCGCTGCCACCATTGGCATCGATATCATCGTCTTGTGAGGGTTTTCTTTAAGCCACCATTTCAGTGACTCGCCGACATTCTTGTCATCATCAATTACGAGCACATCATTTTCAAATCTCTTGTAAAAGTTGCTTGACTCTGGTCGTATTGGACGATGTCGATTCAATTTCAATTCTGGCCTGATTGTCATAGCACTCGATGTCCAGCACTTTGGCGAGGCTGTGCAGTTTTGCGATAATATCGCCGCGATCCAGAGGCACGGTCACATTGAAACGGGTATAATCATCTTGTATAAACGTCTTGAGTTTTTCTTGCAATTGCTTCAGAAAAATGCCCTTTTTCGCCGACACAAAGACACTGGGATCGTATGTTTTGCGCAGGCTTTGAACAGAGGCAAAATCATCCAAACAGTCGATTTTATTAAAGACATTTAGTCTCGGCTTTTTATCGATCTGCAGTTCATGCAGCACCGATTTTACCGTTTCAATCTGATCTTCAAAATGAGGGTGCGAACTGTCGATGACGTGCATCAACATGTCTGCATTATGAGCCTCTTCCAGCGTGCTTTTAAAGGACGCGATCAAATGGTGCGGTAATTTTCGAATAAAACCGACGGTATCGATGAGCAGGATTTTCTCACTGCTTTCCATGGAACGAATGGTCGAATCCAGTGTTGCAAACAATTGATTTTCAACCCGGACCTCCGCATTCGTAAGAGCATTCATCAACGTCGATTTGCCGACATTGGTATAACCGACAAGAGCGATTTTAAAAATATCCCCGCGTCGTTTACGGCGTATTTTTCGTTGTTTGCTGATCTTTTCCAGTTCCGTTTCCAGCAGCGATATGCGTTTGCGAATCATCCGTCTGTCGACTTCGAGCTGAGTTTCACCCGGACCCCTTACGCCGATACCACCAACCTGTCTTGAGAGGTGTGTCCATTGACGGGTTAAGCGGGGAAGTAAATATTTCAGCTGCGCCAATTCAACCTGCGTTCGGGCTTCCCGGGTACGGGCGTGCTTGGCAAAAATATCCAAAATCAGGGCACTGCGGTCAATAATTTTTGTTTTGCAGACATTTTCAATATTCTTTGCCTGAGCCGGACTCAGATCGTCGTCAAAAATAATAACATCGGCATCCAGATATTTTGCGGTTTGAGCCAGTTCATTAATTTTACCCCTGCCGATCATATAGGCCGGGTCGATTCGGTCTCTCGCCTGTATCACCCGCTCGACTACATCCGCATCCGCCGTGTCCGCGAGTTGTTCCAGCTCATCGAGATGATCGTTCACTTCCCAGCGACGGCCTTTATACTCGATACCGACCAGTATAGCGCGTTCTTTATGCTTTTCGTTTTTGATCAAATTATGTTTCCTCTTGAACTGTCGTTTCGCCTTTTTCTTTATAAATCAACATTTCGACAAAAAGCAATAAAAGCGCCGCAGCAAGCAAAAACGGCCACAACTCCCTGCCAAATCTCAGTTTATTAATAAATGCAGAAATATCAGCAAAAACAATGTTCCTGGTATAACGTTCTTTAATTTTCTCCTCTGAAATCAGGTTTAAATCCGATTCTGCCGTATCAATATTCAGCGACCATTGACCCAGTATCTCGTCATCTGCAAAAAGCGAATATACTCCCGGAACATCGGTTTGCGAATATTGAATCCAGGTTCCACTCGCTGTTAGGACGGGATAAACCGCATCCATCCTGCGATCGGGGCTATGCATCACCAGGTCCTGATGAACATGAGCGGCAGAAAGTTTATACTGCAATGGATCGCCAACCGTTAACTGTTCTCCCCCGATTTGACTTTGAACCCCCAAATAGCCAATCGTTCTGAAGATGAGCGGCGCAAAAAGCGGTTTATAGATAAAATCCGTGATTGCCGGATCAAATCCCGTTGTACAAAGAATAATCCTTCCTTCACCCAATCGTCTTTCGAACATGAACAGCTCGCCGGTATTGTACTCGATAATGGGGTCAATCTCTGGTGTGGGGCGAAATTTTAAGGCAAAATGAAATACGGGATCCCCGATGTCCTTTTCTTCCGTTGTGAAGATACCGTCAAAAATGGGATGCGCAAGATCTGCCCGCCCTGCGGAAAAAACGGATTCCCTGTTTACCGAACTCCCCATGCTCTCCAAAATAGGGGGCAGCTGCAGATGGTTCGCAACATGTTGGTTGAAATTTTTGATATCGATGTTTTGTCCCAAAACCAGGAACAATCCGTTTCCGGATTGTACAAAATCAGCCAATTTCCCGCAAAAGGAATCATCCAGGCTGGAAAAATGGGCCAGCACAAGAACATCATATCGATCCGGATTGACATAGTCGGATGCGGGGAGCTGATGAATTTTAAACGGCGATGGCTCTCGTTTATTCGGTCGCAAGGCGGTTTCGATATAGGGTTGGTTATCCTCGAGTCCGATCTCAATTCCATCCGGCGTATAAAAGTTAAAATATTTATTATTATCTGCCAAAAGATCGTCATCCTCTAAAACAACAGAACCGGATTGATAACCCCTTTTTTCCAGAATAAACCGGAACAAAACCGTGGTTTGTTCGCCGGGTTCAAGAGAAACCGAAGACTGAGCCACCCGGTTGCCGTTAAATAACAACTGTACCAATCTGTTTTCAGCGACACGCGTTCCGGTGTTGGCGACAAGTGCCTGCAACCGGATTACTTTACCGGTTTGAAATATGGTTGAAAGAATTTTTATCTGCTTGACACAGAGATTATCAACTCTCTGCGGATAAACCGGTATCGCAATCATCTGATCGGAAACCGACCCCGAATCGGATAAAAAATTGTGCTTTTGAAAATCAGATATAACATAGAGTTCTTTGTTTATGTCATTGGATTTCTTTAACAGAGCCGCGGCTCTGTCCAGAGCCGTTGACATTTGTGCTGCCTGAAATGCGATCTCTGTCTTTTCAATACGTTCTTTTAAGGCGTCAAGATCCTGATAAGCACGTGAGATATTCTCAGAGGTGTCTGTTGCGATGATATAGTAAATCTGATCCCCGATATGATGTGTATCAACGACCTCCAGAGCCTTTTCCTTTGCGCGCTGCAACAAACTGGTGTCGGATTCCCGGCACTGCATGCTGTAGGAATTGTCCAGTACAATCACAGAGGTGGTGGCGGCATCGGGAACGGCGTTTAGTGTCGATCTTTTCAGTGCAGGCCGGGCAAAGGTAAAGACCAACAATAGAATAATTAAGGTGCGGATCAAAAGCAACAAAATCTGACGAATCTTTAACCGTCTGATGTTCTTTACTTCCAGCTCCTTCAAAAAGGCCAGAGAGCTGAATCGCACCGGCTTTGATTTGGAACGGGTAAAAAAATGGATAATAAACGGCAAAAGAGCTGCTAAAAGTCCGGCCAATATTGCTGTATTTAATAAACTCAAATTGCTATCTTGTTTTCTAAAACAAAGTATATATAAAGGGAGCGATTGCCGATCCTTCCGTAAACACGATCAGGGCACCGAACAGTACCAAAATGATGATGATCGGCATAAGCCACCATTTTTTGCGCACAAGCAAAAATTGCCAGAATTCCTTCATTACAGAGAGTTTGGACATTTTAATCCTTTCCGAGTGCTATCACGATCAAAAATTTAAATATTAAACGGCCGTTACGCCCGTTTGTTTCAATCCTGAGCGGGAGGGAACATACTATCTTCTATAAGTTTACACCAAATATGAATGATGGCGATATGCCCTTCCTGAATTCGCGCTGAAAAATCAGATGGCATAACGAGTGCGTGATCCGCCAATTCCGCCAGTTTGCCCCCGCCTTTTCCCGACAAAAGGATGCTTTGTATCCCTTTGTCGCGCGCAGCATAAACAGCGTTGATCACATTGGCGGAGTTCCCGCTGGTACTGAGACCGACAAGGACATCGCCGGGATTTCCCAGAGCTTCGAGTTGTCTGGAAAAAATTTGATCATAGGAGAAATCATTGGCCACGGCTGTTATTATTGACGTGTCTGTGGAAAGAGCAATGGCCGCAAGTGGCGGCCGGTTTTTTAAAAATCTGCCGACAAGTTCAGCTGCAAAATGCTGAGCATCAGAAGCACTGCCGCCGTTGCCGCAGATCAGGAGTTTTCCTCCCGCGTTTAATGATCGGATCATCAATTGGGCGCTGTTTTCGATAAACTCCGCTTTATCCCTCAAATACCGGAATACCGCTATGCCATCATCAAGCTGCGCCCGAATCCCCTCTTCAACATTATTGCCATTCATTTCTACTCCTAATCTCTTCTCAGGGCACGAATAAATTGTCCCAATTTACTCTTTACTCTTTTGTTGTCAGCGGAAAACGCAACAGGCGGATCCACATAAATAGTTTCACCGGCCAATATACGGGTCGGATTCAGATAAAACAATTCATTCGCCTTTTCGGTTCCCCACCGGTTGGCGACGAACTGATAGGCATAGGACAATTTCAGAGGACGGGTTTTTAAATCATGCGCATCGCTGCCGATCACATGTATCAGGTTTGCATCAACCAGCCGAAATGATAATTCTTTTATATATTGCCCGAAAACGCCCATAAAACTTCCGGCGTTCACCTGCAACAGGGCTCCCTTTTTCACAAACTCAAATGCCCGCTCCGGTTTGCTTTGAATGTAAGCATAGCGTTCCGGGTGAGCGATAACAGGAATCCTGTTTTCGGCCAGCGTATCAAAAAATTGCCTGAATAAAAAATCCAGAGTCAGATTCAAAGGAAATTCGATTAAAAAATAACGTCCATTTTGCCCCAGCGTGGCAATCTTTTGCTCAAAGGGAATATAGGGCTGGACATAAATTTCTGATCCCAATTCCAGATTTACTGAAATTCCTTTTTGGGTCACTTTTTGACGCAGCTCGGTAAAAATTTTATAGATTTCCGCCTCATTTTTAAACTCTTTTTCGGAAAGAATATGGGGGGTGCAAACGACACTATCGATTCCATCCTTTTCCGCCTGATGCATCATCTGCATGGCCATATCCCAGTCTTCTGCGCCGTCATCTACAAACGGCAATACGTGGCTATGTATATCGATCAATTTCATATAATGTTTTCTTTAAACCTCATTATCCCTGATGAATGGCGTCAGCAAAAGCTTTAATCAAACCCACATCGGGGTTTTTTTCCAGGATATTTCCGGTGACGATAAATCCCGCACCGGCATGCACCTTGGCATAGGCTTCTTCCGGTGAGCGGATGCCGCCACCTACGATCAGAGGAATTCTGGTATGTTTGGAAATAGCAGCAATCATTTTTTCCGGCACGGGATATTTCGCTCCAGACCCGGCCTCCAGATAACACATTTTCATACCGATATATTCCGCCGCCAAAGCATGCGCAACAGCGATATCCGGTTTTTCCCGTGGAATGGGGCTGCTGTCGCTTAAAAATTGAGCAGAGGTTATATTGCCGGACTCGATAAACATATAGCCTGTAGAAATGGGCTCGAGCTTCATCGATTTGAGCAGGGGCGCGGCAATGACTTGCTCACCGATGAGGTGATTGGGATTTCGGCCGGAGATGATAGAAAGAAACAAAATAGCATCCGCATAAGGTGAAATCTGTCGCGTACCGCCGGGAAAAATGATAACGGGAAGATTGCACTCCGCTTTGATTGCCTGGATAACAACATCGAATTGATGGGCGAACAAAAGACTGCCGCCAACCAGCAACGCATCAACCCCGTAATCCTGACAGTGTGCCGCCAGGGTGGTGGCGTCATCGATGCTCTGCTTGTCCGGATCGATCAAAACCAGGTAGCCGGCTTTTTTTTGTTTTTTTACTTTAAGCAACTGGTCAAATACGCTCACGTGTTTGCCTCTACGCTTTAATTCTTTTGTCAACAATCTCAAAAACTTTGCTCAAAGCAAGATCGAGCTTTTTCGCATCCCGGGCACCGGCGGTCGCCATGTGCGGACTTCCCCCTCCTCCGCCACCCGCAATGGTGGCCACCTCACGGATAATATCGCCGGCTTTTAAACCCTTTTGCTCGACCAGATCCTTGCTTACAATACAAACAAAATTTACCTTCCCGTCTATTTCAGCCCCCAGAACGCCGATTCCCGATTGCAATTTGTCGCGCACATAATCTCCCGTGCTCTTCAACTCGTCGATGTTCGCGGTGTCGACACGGGCGGACAATACCCTGACACCTTTGACCTCTTTGACATTATCCAGAATCTGCTCAATCTGTCCGCGTGCCTCCTGCTGTCTCAGACGCTGCAGGTCGTTTTCCAGTTCCTTTCGCTGCTCCACAAGTGTTTGCACTCTTCTGTCGAGCTCCTCCGGACTACAGCCGGCCACAGCAGAAGCTTTTTGCAAGAGATCATTACGGGATTTCAAAAATTCATGCGCCTTGAGCCCGGTTAACGCTTCAATGCGGCGAATGCCGGCAGCGACGGCGGTCTCGTTCATGATGACAAAGTTTCCAATCTCTCCGGTCGCCCGGACATGCGTGCCGCCACAGAGCTCTTTGGAAAACGTCTCAACCTCAACGACCCGAACCTCTTCCCCATATTTTTCCCCAAATAGAGCAACCGCACCAGCCTGCCGGGCTTTTTCCAGTTTGGTGAACTGCCAGTTGACCGATAGATTTTCCAAAATTTTTTCATTTACAATAGTTTCGATCCTTCTGAGATCCTCTCCGGAAACCTTTTCAAAATGGGTAAAATCAAAGCGCATGTACTCGGGATGCACCAATGAACCGGCCTGGTTGACGTGATCCCCCAAAACACGCTTCAAGGCCTTGTGCAATAGATGGGTAACTGTATGGTTTCTCTCTGTCGCCCGCCGCTTTGTTTTATCAATGGTGGCAGTTACCCTGTCTCCGGCTTTGGGCGGATCGCCCTCGATCAATTCACCCACATGTACGATGTGTTCACCGATATGCTTGGTGTTGCTGACTTTGAATTTCAGCTTGTCGTTATGAATCATACCGCTATCGCCAATCTGGCCGCCCGCTTCTGCATAAAAAGGCGTGACGTTCAAAATCAGCTGATTTTCCCGATAAAAAATCACTGTGGCTTGTTTTTCATCCTCTTTATAACCGACAAACTCCGACGCCGGTATCTCTTCCGAATCCAGATCGAGATGATCATAATCGGCACTCCTCGACTGACTCGAGCGTTTTTTCTGCGCTTGCATCTCCCGATTAAATGCCTCGACATCAACCGTTAATCCCTTTTCTTCCGCCATCAGCTGAGTCAAATCAAGCGGAAAACCAAAGGTGTCGTGCAATAAAAAGGCATCAGAGCCGCTGAATGTCGGACTTTTTTCCGAAAGCCCGGCAACCTTTTCCTCGAATATCTCTATACCGCGGTCCAGAGTGCGGTTAAAGCTCTCCTCTTCAGCGCGAATCACAGTCATGATATAATCCCGGCGTTGCCCTATTTCAGGGTAGGCATCGCCCATAATCTCCACCAGAGGATTCACCAGTTTATAAATAAAGGGATCGGTCATATTCAGAACACGGCCATAGCGCGCTCCCCGGCGTAGAATGCGGCGTAAAACATATCCGCGGCCTTCATTGCCCGGAATTGCGCCATCAGCAATTGCAAACGAAAGCGCCCGGATATGGTCGGCCAAAACCTGAAAGGCGATGGTTTTGTCGTTCTCTTTATAGGGATCCTGTCCGGTCAACCCGGCCAAAAACTCGATGATCGGCTTGAACAGATCGGTCTCATAATTGGATCCTTTTTTCTGTAAAACCGCAACCAGGCGTTCAAACCCGGCACCGGTATCCACGTGTTTTGCCGGCAGCGGATGTAACCCCCCATTTGTATCGCGATTGTACTGAATGAAGACAAGATTCCATATCTCGAGATAACGCGCCGAACCGCTGTTGACGCCGCTTTTAGTCACATCGGAAAGGTTTTCATATTCCGGACCCAGATCGATGTGAATTTCAGAACACGGTCCGCAGGGCCCGGTTGTGCCCATTTCCCAAAAATTGTCCTTTTTGCCGAAATAGAGAATCTTGGCAGGGTCTATATCCGTACTGCGCTTCCATATCCCGGCAGCCTCCTCATCAGCATCAATATTGTCCTCTTCGTCACCGCTGAAAACCGTCGCATACAAACGGTCTTTCGGCAGTTTCCATACCTCGGTCAGCAATTCCCATGCCCATTCAATCGCTTCCTTTTTAAAATAATCGCCAAAGGACCAGTTGCCCAGCATCTCGAAAAAGGTGTGGTGATAGGTGTCTTTACCCACCTCTTCCAGGTCATTGTGCTTGCCGGATACGCGTATGCATTTTTGCGAATTGGCGACCCGCGGGTGAGACGGTTTGAGGGTTCCCAGAAAAATATCCTTGAACTGGTTCATCCCGGCATTGGTAAACAACAACGTGGGATCGCCCTGGGGCACCACCGGTGCACTGGAAACGATGTGGTGCTGTTTGCCTTTAAAAAAATCTAAAAATGATTGTCTTATTTCGCTTGACGTCATGGTTAAATCCGTTCCAAAATTGTATTCAAAATGCGTTCAAATAATTCCGCTATAGGCGTTTCAACGCTCCGGCGAGATCATCCAGAAGATCATCGATTTCTTCGATTCCTACGGACAGGCGTAAAAGTCCATCCGTTATGCCGATAGCCGCGCGTTCTTCAGCGCTGAGATCGACGTGAGATGTAGAGGCGGGATGGATGATAAGCGTATCGATTTCGCCCAGACTGGTGGTGAAATTGCAAACCCCTACATTGTCCAAAACCGTTCTCGCCGCTTTTTCTCCTCCTTTTACTTCAAAGGCCAGCATACTTCCAAAGCTCAAAAACTGCTTTTGAGCAAGATCGTATTGGGGATGAGAATCAAGGCCGGGATAGAGGACACGGGTAACATTTTTTTGCTCCTGTAAAAAAACGGCCAGTTGCAGTGCATTCTTGCATTGGCGCTCTACGCGCAGATTCAGGGTTTTCAGTCCGCGAATGGCAAGCCAGGCATTAAAGGGGCTCAGGGTGCCGCCAAAAAGCTTAAGAGCATGGGCCGCCTGATCGACGATCGTTTTTTCACCGACCAAAACCCCGCCCATAAGGTCTCCATGCCCTCCTATATATTTGGTCGCGCTGTGCAACACCACATCCGCACCCAGTTTGAGGGGCTGTAAGACCGGTGGAGGTGTAAAGGTGCTGTCCACACAGAAAAGCAGATCGTGTTGTCGCGCTATGTCGGCCAGGGTGGTAATGTCCGCAATAACCAAATTGGGGTTTCCCAGTGCTTCTGTGTATAGCATTTTGGTTTTTGATGTAATCTTATCCTCAACCTGTGTCGGGTTGGTAATGTCGACAAAGTGCGTCTTCACGCCGAATTTATGCATAAAATCGAGCAAAAAGCTCCTCGTGCCGCCATAGATGTTTTTTGACGATACGATCTCATCATCCGGCTCGAGCATGGCGCTCATCAGGGCGCTGATCACCGCCATGCCGGATGCAGCCGCAACGCCGGATTCACCCGCTTCCAGCAATGCAACCAGATTGGCCAGCAAATCCGTGGTCGGATTCCCGTGTCGGGAATAGAGATAGCCCTTTTGGTCGCCTTTAAAAATGGCAAATCCTTCGTCGCTGTCTTTGTAATCATAATTAACCGTTTGAAAAATGGGGGGAATATGAGAGCGAACCCGGCTAAAATCCGCCTCGTTACACGCCTTGATGATGCGCGTACCCAATTTTAATTTCTTTTTTTTCATCTTATTCCAAATCCAGGTGATCCCAGTTTTCCAACACATCGCGGACAACATCAAAGCGAAAACCGCGCCGCAGCAGATAATCAGACAGCCGTTTTTTTGCTTTCTGCTCTTCCAGATTCCTAAAGTGTTGCTTTTTCCGGTTCGCCAGCGAAAACGCCACCTCGGTTTCGGTGGTGCCTTCGTAGGCTTTGGCGATGGCGTTTTCGATAGCCCTTTCCTCAATGCCCTTTTTTTTCAGGTGCAGAGAAAGCGCCAATTTGCCCTGAGGTTTTTGAGCCATCTTGGTGCGGGCAAAAAGAACGGCAAAGTCGGCATCGTTGACGAGATCAAGGCGCTCGAGCTCCCTCAGGGTTTCATCGATCGCACCGGTTGAAAAACCGGATCGTTTTAGCCGGTCGTCGAGCTCCTTTTTGCTTCTGGCCCTAACCGACAATAATCTTACTGCTTTTATCTTGGCTTTTTTAACCTCTTCCCGTTTCTTAATCGTTTCCACCTGAGACTCGGTCAGGCGGTCACCTCTGGCAATACCGCTTTCGAGCAGGACATCCTTATGTATGCCAAAAGCGAATTCGCCATCCAAAAATATAGAGAAACGATTGGAATCCTTCTTTTGCACCTCGATGGAGGTAATGGTTTGATCCATTTACTCGGCTTTTTCTTCCTGCTTTTCTTCCGTTTTGGCAGCCGGGATCATTCCCAATGCTTCCTTGACAGCGGTTTCAATCTCACCCAACAGTTTGGGATTTTCCTGCAAATACTGCCGTACATTCTCCCGGCCTTGTCCCAGTCTTTCCTCTCCATAGGAAAACCAGGCGCCCGATTTGTCGACGATTTTGTTGTTCACGGCCAAATCCAAAAGATCACCGATCTTGGAAATCCCGATTCCATAGAGGATATCGAATTGCGCTTCCCGGAAAGGAGGTGCAACCTTGTTCTTGACCACTTTGACTCTGGTGCGGTTGCCGATCACATTCTCGCCATCCTTTATGGCGGCAATGCGCCGAATATCGACGCGCACGGAGGAGTAAAATTTCAGTGCCCGTCCGCCGGTGGTGGTTTCGGGATTACCGAACATGACACCGATTTTTTCCCGAATTTGATTGATAAAGACAACCGATGTTTTCGATTTCGAAATGGCAGCGGTCAGTTTTCGCATGGCCTGAGACATCAGTCTGGCCTGCAGGCCCATCTGAGCATCGCCCATATCACCTTCAATTTCGGCCCGGGGTACAAGTGCGGCCACTGAATCCACAACCACGATATCAAGAGCGCCGCTGCGAACCAGGGTTTCGGTAATTTCCAAAGCCTGCTCGCCGGTGTCCGGTTGCGAAATCAGCAAGTTGTCGATATCAACGCCCAGCTTTTTGGCATAAGCAGCATCCAGGGCATGCTCGGCATCGACAAAACCAGCCAGGCCGCCTTTTTTCTGCGCTTCCGCCACCACGTGAAGCGCCAGGGTGGTTTTACCCGAAGATTCCGGACCGTATATCTCGGTAATACGGCCACGGGGAATTCCGCCAACACCCAGAGCGGCGTCCAGCGATAAAGAGCCCGTCGAAATGGCATCCACCGCAACAGTTGTGTCGCTACCCAGCCACATTACGGATCCTTTACCGTATTGGCGGTCTATTTGCGACATGGCCAGTTCCAAAGCCTTGCGTTTTTCCGAATCATCAGCCATAGCTGTTTCCTTTATATTGTCTGTTCAAGAATTTAATTTAATTTTGGCTAATGGCGTATATTTAGCACCCGCAGAAGACAATTCGCTTTTCATAATGATAACGGATTCCACATCAAAGGAAACCGATTCGAAAGAATTGTTTTGCAGATAGTGGGAAACCTCCCTTACACCATCGCCGTATTTTACCCTCCCTATTGTGAGGTGAGGGGTAAATTTACGCTTTTCCTTTGCAAAGCCGATCTTGCAGAGCTCATTCTCGATCGCCGATTGTAAGCGCAGCATCATATCCGGCACCGACCTGAACCCAATCCAATATATCCTGGGGCGCTTGAACGTCGGAAAGGCGCCGGTCTTATCGACTTGTAATGCAAACGGAGATATCTGGTTACACGCCTCTTTCACCGCTGTTTCAATCTCGCCGAGCTGATCTTGTTCGACATCGCCGAGAAACTTAAACGTGAGGTGAATAGAGCGGGGCGGCACCCAGCGGATGCCCCGGCCCATCGGTTTAATGGCGTGTTGCAATACGGCGATATCGTCCTGAATCTCTTCCGGCAACTCTATGCATATAAATGTTCTTACTTTATCCATATCAAAACTGCTGTTCAATCCTTCAACTCACTGGCCGGGATAACCGCGGCTCTAAATCAACCCTTTTATTCGTAGTCGCAAAATATCCAGTGCAGCCTGGGCTGCGCGTACTTTGTTTCCCATGCGGTCGTTGGGAAAAATATGCTTCTGCACCCGGGTACCCTGCTTGTCGGCGATGGCAATATATACCAGCCCGACCGGTTTTTCCCTGCTTCCTCCCGTTGGGCCGGCGATGCCGGTCGTTGAGAGGCCAAAATCAGTGCCCGCCAACTCGCGAATCCCCTCTGCCATCGCTGCCGCCACCGGTTCGCTGACAGCACCGTGCTTTTGCAACAGCGCTTCCTCTACCCCGAGGTTGTCCTGCTTTGACCGGTTGCTGTAAGAGACCATGCCCCGGTCAAAATATTTCGAGCTGCCGGAGACATTGGTAAGCTTGTCCGCAATCAGCCCGCCGGTACAGGATTCCGCCACTGCAACCGTAAGGTCTTTGTCGATCAAAATATCGTGCAGTGCCTCTTCGAGCAGAATATCACGGTCGGCATAAATATAACGATCCACTTTATCGCGTATGCGCTTTTCGACCGAATCCAGCTTTTGCTTTGCCTGCTCCTCGTCATCGGCTACCGCAGTGATGCGGATTCGAACGCCCAGGTAATTGGGCAAAAAGGCAAGTTTGGCATCTTTTTCCAGATCTTCGAGGTCGTCCAGTTTGGAATAGAGCGTGCTTTCCGGGATACCTGTTGTGCAGAGGATGCGATTCTTGACCACACCTGTTGACATGATCTCCTCGAGGCTGGGGAGCACGTGCCGCAGCATCATCGACTTCATCTCCTGCGGGACGCCTGGCATGACGAAAAACCGTTTTCCCTCTTTTTTAAAGAGAAATCCGGGCGCCGTCCCTTCATCATTATCCAAAATCTCGGCATCGTCGGGAACCATGGCCTGCTCTTCATTGACCTGGGCCATTTCGACATTCCGTTTTGCAAATCTTTCTTTTATCGATTTCAGAACATCTATATTTTTAACCAGCTTGCTGCCGAAATATCGGCAAACCACTTTTTTGGTAATATCGTCATGGGTCGGACCCAGGCCGCCGGTAATCAGCACTATTTCTGCGCGCTCTTCGGCAATGGCAAGGGCATTCAGCAAATGGTCTTTCTCGTCGCCGATCGTCGTTATCCATTGTACCGGACAATTGATATCGAGCAAGCGTTCACCCATCCAGGAAGCGTTGGTATTGACGGTCTGGCCGATGAGCAGCTCATCGCCTATGGAAATAATTTCAATTCTCATAAAAGACTCGACCATCGAAATAAAATTTGCATCAAAATATTGGTATAAATAGCGGCATAAATATCATCCAGCATGATACCCCATCCGGATTTGATTTTTTCAGCTCTGTTGACCGGATAGGGTTTGACGACATCGAAAATCCTGAAAACAAAAAAGGCCGCCAGTAAAAGCATCCAGCTCTTAGGCAAAAAGAGGACGCTTGTCATCATGCCGACGAACTCGTCCCAGTTGATGCGCCCGGGATCTTTTTCCTGCCAAATCTGCTCAGCCCGGCCGGCCGCCCACACCCCGACAAAAAAGAAAACAAGCGTCAGTAAAAACAAAAGCAACGGGTGTATTTCGGGCAAAACCCAAAGAAGAAAACAGGCTACAGCAGCTCCCACTGTGCCGGGTGCAATGGGGAAAAATCCCGAGTATACCGTTGTAGAAATAGCCTGAGCAAGTCCCAGATTTTCCTTTTTCAGGATATCAGAAATCTTCATCTTCTCACATTCCGTCTTGATACGTTTTGTTTGTCCTTAATCACAGGTCAATTGCTTCTCTTTTTTTGTATAGCATGGAAAACACAATATCCCGGTGCCGACAATAAAATATAGAGTAAAAAAAATTTATGATAAAGGCAAGCTCAAAGATTGATCCGGCCTTCCAGTGCGCGAGTTAAGGTAATTTCGTCGGCATATTCCAGATCGGCACCGACGGGTATACCACGGGCAATTCGGGTGAGTTTAATCTGCATAGGTTTGATAAGTTTGGTCAGATATAATGCAGTTGCTTCGCCCTCTGTGCTGGGGTTGGTGGCGACAATGATTTCCTCAACTGTTTCGTCAATTCGGGCGAGCAACGCTTTGATGTGTAAATCGTCAGGAGAAATACCATCCAGGGGTGACAAAACACCTCCCAGCACATGGTACAGTCCCCGGTATTCACCGGTTCGTTCAAAAGCGATAATGTCATTGGGCTCTTCTACAATACAAATCACGCTTCGATCTCTTTCCTCGTTGCTGCAAATGGGACAGGGATCGACCTCGGTTATATTGTAACACACTGAACAATACCGGACCTTTGTTTTCAGGTCGCTCAACGCCCCGGCGAGCGCTTCGACTTCTGATGCCTCTGTTTTTAATAGATAAAAGACCGTTCGCTGTGCCGATTTTCTGCCGATTCCCGGCAGTTTGCTCAACTCGTGAATCGCCCGTTCTACCGTTTGTGAACTATATCTCAAATCAAATCCCTCAATCGTGTCGTCTACATTCCCGGCAGCTTCATTCCGGGAAGATTGGGCATCATTCCACCGGTAACCGAGGACATTTCTTCCTGGGAGCGCTTTTTGGCGTTTTCCAGAGCCTGATTGACTGCCGCAAGAATCAGATCTTCGAGCATTTCAACATCTTCCGGATCAACCACCTCGGGATCGATCTTGATTTCCAGAATGTCCTGCGCTGCATTGGCGGTAACGTTCACCATGCCTCCGCCTGCGCTGCCATCCACTTTGATATTGACGAGGCTTTCCTGAACTTCCTGCATGGCTTCCTGCATCTTCTGAGCCTGCTTTAAAAGTCCGGACAATCCGCCTTTATTCATTATACTCTCCTTTTACCGTTTATTGTACGAGTTCGGTGTCAAACAGTTGTACGATTCTCTGTACTGTGCTGTTTTCTTTTACCAGTTTTTCGAATTCACTTTTTTTGTCTACATTGACATTAAATTTGCGTTTTTTTTCCAGCTCATTGTTCGTATCGGTGCTGCAATAAACCGCCAGGTGTGCTCCGGTTTTCTCGTAAATGATTTGCTGAATCAACTCCTTGCCGCTGGAAATAGAGCTCATCTGAAAATGTTTTTCCGGGGCAAACATAATTTCGAGCCGGTTGTTTTCCACACATACCGGCCAGCCTTCCGAAAGGAACATGCCGAGGGCAATTTTTCGCTTTTTCACCTCTTCCAATATCTGCCGCCAGTTGTCCTCAATTTGCTCAACCGTGCAATTCGAATTTGTCGGCTGGTCTTCATGGGATTCAGGTTGTTTTTGAGGGTCGGGAATCAACAAGCGGTTGGCTTTTTCCGGATCATAAAGGGTGGTTCTGCCTGCTTTTAGCGGTTCCGGTCCGGGATTTCCTGTCGGGGCGGGATTAGATTTTTTTTTTAATGCCTGCAAAAGTTCCGATAATTGCGTGCTCGAACTCATCTTGACCATCTTGACCAACGCGACTTCGAGATGAAATCTGCCGTTGGAGCTCTTGCGAATAATGCCTTCGGTATCGGAAGCGATTTTAATAAATCTCAGCAGGTCTTCAACCTGGAAATCCGTGCAGATTTTCAGGTAACGGCGGCCGTCCTCTTCGGAAACATCCAGCTCATCGGTCTGGCCGGTGGTCAGGCTGACCAGCAGACAGCGAAAGTGATCGGACAATCCCAAAAGAAATTCATTGTAATCGTAACCCTCCACAAATATATGCGCCGCCAGCTCCAGAACACCCTTGACGTCATTGGTCTTGATCATGTCGGTCACTCTGAAAAAAAGATCGCGATCGATGATACCCAGCAATTCAGCGACGTGTTTCAGCTGAATGTTTTCACCGGCATAGGCGATCATCTGATCGAGCAAGCTCTGGGCATCACGCATGCCGCCATCCGCTTTGACAGCGATTAGTCTCAGGGCTTCGGTTTCAATCCTTAAATTTTCTCGCTGTGCGATAATCTCGAGCTGGCGGATGATGTTTTTGTTCGACAGTCGCTTGAAATCAAAACGCTGACAACGCGACAGAATGGTTGCGGGAACCTTGTGCGGTTCGGTGGTGGCAAAGATAAAGAGTACGTTTTTAGGCGGTTCTTCCAGGGTTTTCAGCAGGGCGTTAAAGGCTTCATTGGTGAGCATGTGGACTTCATCGATGATGTAGATGCGGTACTTGCCCGGTGAAGAGGTATAGCGCAAACCCTCGCGCAGATTTCTGACCTCGTCGATACCGCGGTTTGAGGCCCCATCGATTTCAAAAACATCGAGACTGCGGCTTTCGTTGATCTCTTTGCAGAATGAGCACTGATTACACGGTTTGGTGGTCGGGCCCTGTTCGCAGTTGAGCGCTTTGGCCAGCAGCCGCGCCACCGTGGTCTTGCCGACACCGCGGGGACCGGAAAAAAGGTAGGCGCTGGCAGTTCGGTTTTGTTCGATGGCATGTTGCAGGGTCAGGGTAGCGTGCTCCTGCCCGACAACATCCTCAAAAAACATGGGTCGATATTTGCGTGCCAAAACCAAATAGGACATGATATACCCGACATTTAAAAAAGATAAAATAACAGGCTGTGCACCTTTCCTCGACCCCTCTTTTTCCGGCTTGCCAACGTTCGCAACTCGATCCAGGTCATCCCACGGCACATAGAATCCACTCCTACCGCTGCTAGCTTCCGCTCCTGACGGGGTTTGGGGCGTATCTATTGCGTGGGACCTGGATTTTCAACATTGCTCGCGAGGGCAAGTTCAGAAACGAGCAGACCTCAAAAAGGAATTCAACCCTGCTATAGCGGATTGCAGGTTACAGGGCACCGCTAGCTCCCCGTCTAGCACAGCCTTGTGGAGCCGATGGGAGTCGAACCCACGACCTCTAGAGTGCGATTCTAGCGCTCTCCCAACTGAGCTACGGC